>NZ_JABCPZ010000045.1 GCF_013283785.1 Nonomuraea antri | reverse complement strand
GGCGGGCATGCCGGGGAACGCGCCGGTGAGCCCGGGTTTGAAGGCGTACGAGCGCGCCACCGCCTCCTGCATGGCCTGTGCCGCGTACTGGCGCACCTTGACGTCCCGCGCCGACACCAGCTCCAGGTAGGCCGCCGTCACCCCGGTTTCGAGCTGCACGGCCAGCTTGACGGCCTGCGCGGCGGTCGAGGGCACGAAGGGCAGCGCGTACGAGCCGGCCGCCTCGGCGGGTTCGCCGCCCCGGCCGAGGATCAGCGTGCGGAGCTGGTCGCGGCGGGTGCGGTGGGCGTCGTAGGCCGCCCGCACCCGCTCACGCAGCGAGCCGGACGTGCGCGCGCCGAGCAGCCCGTACGCGAAGACCGCCGCGTGCTCGGCGGCCAGGGCCTTGCGCAGCTTGTCGATGTCGTCGTCCAGCACGGCGACCCCCTGATTCACAGTGACCTCGGCAACGCCAGGGCGTGACCGGCCTCGCAGGCGCCGATGCTGGCGATGAGCTGCGCCAGCCCGGGAGAGGCGGCGGCCAGCTGCTTGGGCCGGGCCGCGGCGGCCTTGCGCTCGGCGTCACGCAGCCGCGCCAGCGACGGCTTCGGCGCGGTGGAAGACGTGGCGGAAGCGGCCGGAGTGGCGGGAGTGGGCGCGGCCGAGGCGGCCTGGGGGACGTACTTGCGCAGCTCGGCCAGATGCGCCTCGTGGTGCGCCTTGAACGGGGCCAGCCGCTCGCCCCCGTCGGCCATCACGGCCGCGTACAGCGCGATGGTCCGCTCCTTCTCGGCGATCAGCGACTTCAGCAGGACGACCTCGGCGGAGTCCTTCGCGGGCGGCGGCGGTGGCTCGGGCGTGCCGCCGCAGGCCGTGAGGGCGGCCGCCCCGCCTACCAGCATGGCTCGCCTGGAGAGGTGACGCTGGCGCACGGGCAGGGACCTCCAGTGACTACGGTACGCAGATAGCATCGTACGGGCTCGTGCCCGCCGTCGCCGTCATGCGCCGCGCCACCCGACCGCGTCGAGTGGCGCTCTTTCTGTGCCCCCGTACAGATAGGGTGTCAACTGTCGTCGCTGGCTGCGCGGCCAGACGACGGAGAGCCTGAGGCGAGGTCCGCCCGGCTGAGACTTGACAATAGGGGAGGTCGAGATGGGCAGCGCATCACCCCGCGACCACCTGATGAAGCTCCTTGAGCCCGTGGTCGCCGCGGAGGGCCTCGACCTGGAGGACATCACGGTCACCCAGGCGGGCAAGAGACGGTTGCTGCGCGTGATCGTCGACCGCGACGGCGGCGTGAGCCTCGATGACGTGGCCGACGTGAGCCAGGCCGTGTCCGCCGCGCTCGACGACGACGACTCGATGGGCACCCAGGCCTACACGCTGGAGGTCTCCTCTCCCGGCGTCGATCGCCCGCTGACCGAGCCGCGCCACTGGCGCCGCGCGGCCAAGCGGCTGGTGAAGGCGGAGATGAGAGACGGCTCCGTGGTCGAGGGCAGGATCCTCGCCGCGGACGAGAACGGCGTCGACCTCGACGTCGCAGGAGCCGCCAGAAGGCTCGACTATCAGGACCTGACCCGGGGACGGGTGCAGGTGGAGTTCCGCCGCTTCGACGAAGACGAAGACGACGTCGACGGCGACGAAGGCTAAGGGGGAGCCTCGTGGACATCGACATGAGCGTCCTGCGCAGCCTGGAGCGGGAGAAGGACATCTCCTTCGACCTGGTCGTCAAGGCGATCGAGGACGCGCTGCTGATCGCCTACTTCCGCACCGAGGGCGCCGCGTCCAAGGCGCGCGCCGAGCTCGACCGCGCCAGCGGTCACGTGACGATCTGGGCTGCCGAGCTCGACGAGGAGGGCGACGTCGTCAGGGAGTTCGACGACACGCCTGGCAACTTCAGCAGGATCGCGGCGACCACCGCCAAGCAGGTCATCCTGCAGCAGCTCCGCGACGCTGAAGACGAGATCAACTTCGGCGAGTTCGCCAGCCGCGAGGGCGAGCTGGTCTCCGGCGTGATCCAGCAGGGCAAGGACCCGCGGGTGGTGCTGGTCGACCTCGGCAAGATCGAGGCCGTGCTGCTGCACGCCGAGCAGGTGCCGGGCGAGGAATACGTGCACGGCGAGCGCATCAAGGCGTACGTGGTGCAGGTGAAGAAGGGCCACAAGGGCCCGTCGGTCTCGCTGTCGCGCACGCATCCCGGCCTGGTCAAGAAGCTGTTCGCGCTGGAGGTTCCGGAGATCGTCGACGGCACGGTGGAGATCGCCGCCGTCGCGCGCGAGGCCGGCCACCGCACGAAGATCGCGGTCAGGTCGCGCAAGCCGGGCGTCAACGCCAAGGGCGCGTGCATCGGCCCGATGGGCTCGCGGGTGCGCAACGTGATGACCGAGCTGCACGGCGAGAAGATCGACATCATCGACTGGTCGGAAGATCCGGCCGAGTTCGTCGGGAATGCGTTGTCCCCGGCCCGCGTTTCCAACGTCGAGGTTCTCGATCTCGACGGGCGCGTCGCCCGGGTCACGGTTCCTGACTACCAGCTTTCACTGGCGATCGGGAAGGAAGGGCAGAATGCCCGGCTCGCCGCCCGGCTCACCGGGTGGCGGATCGACATCCGTCCTGACACCCAGGCCGAGGATGCCGCCGGTTCCGTAGATGCGTCAACACGGTAAGCTGGAATATGGTGGCCACGCGGCCCCACAGCGCACCTGTGTGGGCTGCAGGGTTCGCACGGCTAAGTCCGAGCTGCTCCGCCTGGTGCAGGTCGAGGGCCAAGTGGTCCCTGACCTGCGAGGACGGCTTTCCGGCCGGGGTGCATCGCTGCATCCGTCCTTGAGCTGTCTGGAGCTTGCCGAGCGTCGCCGAGCGTTTCCGCGCGCGTTCCGCGTGCAGGGGGCGCTTGACGTCTCGCGCGTGCGGGCGCACCTGGAAGGAGAACCACGAAATGTCATGTAGGACGCCGAGTTGATGGGCGGAGTCAGATTGCTATGAGCGCCTGATGAGCACGCGGCGATGAAGACGTCAAGGTAACGACGGTCCGGACGGCACAGCCAGCCTCCCGGGCCGAGTAAGGGAGTGCAGTGGCGAAGGTCCGGGTATACGAGCTCGCTAAGGAGTTCGGCGTAGAGAGCAAGGTCGTCATGGCCAAGCTCCAAGAGATGGGGGAGTTCGTCCGTTCGGCGTCCTCCACCATCGAGGCGCCGGTGGTCCGTCGGCTCACCGAAGCGTTGGGCGCATCGAAGGGTGGGCCCTCAAGAGGCGGCGGTCAGCCGTCCAACAAGCCGCAGCCGCCCAGGGCTGCTCCCCGGCCGGCCGAAGGCCAGGCCGGCAACGGCGCCCCCGAGGCGCCTGCTCAACCTGCTCCGCGTCCGGGCCCCAGGCCCGGTCCGCGTCCTGGGCCCGCGGGCGGCGGTCAGCCGCGTCCGCCGGTGCCCATGCCTCACCAGCAGCCGGAAGCGGCGCGCGGTGAGACCCCGCCGCCGAGCGCGCCGCAGGCGCGTTTCGAGACCGGCGCGCGTCCGACCCCGGGTCCCAAGCCCGGTCCCGCGGCCCGTCCCGGCCCCAAGCCGGGTCCCGCGCCTCGTCCGGGTGGCGACCGCGATCGCGATCGCGAGCGTCCCGGTGGCGGCGGTGGCGGTGCTCAGGCGCCGCGTCCCGGCGCGCCTTCCGGTGGCGGCCCGCGTCCCGGTCCCGGCCCCAAGCCGGGTCCCCGTGGCCCGCGTCCGGGCAACAACCCGTTCTCTTCCACGGCCAGTGGCATGGGTCAGCAGTCCCGTCCGCCGCGGCCCGGTGGCCCGCGCGGCGAAGGCGGCGGTCCCGGCCGTGAGCGTCGCGAGGGTCCGCCGCGTGACGGTGCGATCCCGCGTCCGCCGCAGGGTCGTGGCGGTGGCGGCGAGGGCAGGCCGACTCCCGGCCCGCGTCCTGGTCCGCCCGGTGCGGCGGGTCCGCGTCCCGGTCCCGGCGCCGGTGGTCCGCGTCCCGGTGGGCCGCGGCCGAACCCGATGATGATGCCGCAGGGTCGTCCTGCCGGTCCCGGTGGCGGCGGTGGCCGTCCCGGTGGCGGTGGCGGCGGCGGTCGTCCCGGTGGCGGCGGTGGCCGTCCCGGTGGCGGCGGTGGCGGTCGTCCTGGTGGCGGCGGCGGTTTCGCCGGTCGTCCCGGTGGTGGCGGCGGCGCGGGCACGCGTACCGGCACCGGTGGTCCCGGTGGCGGCGGCGGTGGGTTCGGCGGCCGTCCCGGCGGCGGTGGCCGTGGTCGCGGTGGCGGCACGGCGGGCGCCTTCGGTCGTCCCGGTGGCCGTCCCGCTCGTGGCCGCAAGTCCAAGCGTCAGAGGCGCCAGGAGTTCGACAACATGTCGGCTCCGGCGATCGGCGGTGTGCAGGTCGCGCGCGGCAACGGCGCGACGATCAGGCTGCCGCGCGGCGCTTCGCTGTCCGACTTCGCCGACCGCATCGGCGCGAACCCCGCCTCGCTCGTGCAGATCATGCTGCACCTGGGCGAGATGGTGACCGCGACCCAGTCGGTCAACGAGGAGACGCTGCAGCTCCTGGGCCAGGAGCTCGACTACAACATCCAGGTCGTCAGCCCGGAGGAGGAGGACCGCGAGCTTCTCGAGGCCTTCGACATCGAGTTCGGCGAGGACGAGGGCGACGAGGCCGACCTGGCCGCGCGTCCGCCGGTCGTGACCGTCATGGGTCACGTCGACCACGGTAAGACGAAGCTGCTCGACGCCATCCGCAAGACCAACGTGGTCGCGCGGGAGGCCGGCGGCATCACCCAGCACATCGGCGCCTACCAGGTCTCCGCCGAGCACGAGGGCGAAGACCGGAAGATCACCTTCATCGACACCCCGGGTCACGAGGCGTTCACCGCCATGCGTGCCCGTGGCGCGAAGTCCACGGACATCGCGGTGCTGGTGGTCGCGGCCGACGACGGCGTGAAGCCGCAGACGATCGAGGCGCTCAACCACGCCCAGGCGGCCGACGTGCCGATCGTGGTCGCGGTCAACAAGGTCGACAAGGAGGGCGCAGACCCGAACAAGGTCCGTGCCCAGCTCACCGAGTACGGCCTGGTGGCCGAGGAGTACGGCGGCTCGACGCTGTTCGTCGACATCTCGGCGAAGAACGGCACCGGCATCGACGCACTGCTCGAGGCCATCCTGCTGACCGCCGACGCCGAGCTCGACCTGCGGGCCAACCCGACGATGGACGCCCAGGGCATCGCGATCGAGGCGCACCTCGACAAGGGCCGCGGCCCCGTCGCGACCGTCCTGGTCCAGCGCGGCACGCTGCGCGTCGGCGACTCGATCGTGTGTGGCGAGGCCTTCGGCCGCGTCCGCGCGATGCTCGACGACAACGGCGAGCCGGTCGAGGAGGCCACGCCGTCGCGTCCGGTCCTGGTGATGGGTCTGACCGCGGTGCCGAGCGCCGGTGACAACTTCATCGTCGTCACCGACGACCGGATGGCCAGGCAGATCGCCCAGCAGCGCGCGGCGCGCAAGCGCAGCGCCGACATGGCGAAGTCGAGCCGTCGCCGCACCCTCGAAGAGCTGTTCAGCGACCTTGAGAAGGGTCGCGTCGACGAGCTCAAGCTCATCATCAAGGGTGACGTGTCCGGTTCGGTGGAGGCCCTGGAAGACGCCCTGCTCAAGATCGACGTCGGCGACGAGGTCAGGCTCCGTGTCCTGCACCGCGCGGTCGGCGCCATCACCGAGTACGACGTCAACCTGGCCGTCGCCGACGACAACGCGGTCATCATCGGCTTCAACGTCCGCCCCGAGCCTCGGGCGCGCGACCTGGCCGAGCGCGAGGGCGTCGACATCCGCTACTACTCGGTCATCTACCAGGCGATCGAGGAGATCGAAGCGGCGCTCAAGGGCATGCTCAAGCCCGAGTTCGAAGAGGTCCAGATGGGCACGGCCGAAGTCCGCGAGGTCTTCAAGGTGCCGAAGATCGGCAACGTCGCCGGTTCGCTGGTCCGCTCCGGCGTGATCGTCCGCAACAGCAAGGCCAGGGTGATCCGCGATGGCGTCGTCATCGCCGACAACCTGACCGTCTCGTCGCTGCGCCGGTTCAAGGATGACGCGACCGAGGTCCGCGAGGGCTTCGAGTGCGGTATCGGTGTCGGTTACAACGACATCAGGATCGACGACGTCATCGAGACGTTCGAGATGCGGGAGAAGCCGCGCGCGTAATGCGCGGCCGGGCGCCCGGCGGAACCTCCGCCGGGCGCCTCTCGCACGCCCGGGCCTGGTCTCCACCGCAGCAGGCGCGGCGTGCGTCTGACACACCAGTGCAAGCGGTGGTTGCCAACGATGTATGTGGGTGCTTTGACCCTGGACATCCTGCTCGGCGACGTGCGATCGCTGAAGCAGAAGCGATCCGTCATGCGACCCCTGGTCGCCGAGCTGCAACGGCGTTACCCCAGCATCGCCGTCGCTGAGACCGGCCATCTCGACCTGCATCGCAGGGCCGAGGTAGGCGTCGCGGTCGTCTCCGCCTCCGCGGGTAACTGCAAAGAGGTGATGGACGCCTGCGAACGCATGGTGGCCTTCCGCCCCGAAATCGAGTTGCTGTCCGCCAGGCAGCGCCTCTACAACGACGAAGACTGAACGAACTGCACGACCGCGTCGTGCGGGAGGGGGAGCGAACATGGTGGATGCAGCACGAGCGCGCAAGCTCGCGGACCGCATCCAGCAGATCGTCGCCGAGATGCTGGAGCGCCGGATCAAGGACCCGCGCCTGGGCTTCGTCACCGTGACCGACACGCGCATCACCGCCGACCTGCGCGAGGCCACGGTGTTCTACACGGTGTTCGGCTCCGACGCCGAGCGGGCCGACAGCGCCGCCGCTCTGGAGAGCGCCAAGGGCATCATTCGCTCCGAGGTGGGCAAGCAGACCGGAGTGCGCTTCACTCCGAACCTGACCTTCAAGCACGACCCGCTGCCCGACAGCGCTCGTCAGCTCGACGACCTGATCAACGTGGCCAGGGCGCGCGACGCCGAGGTGGCGCGCCAGGCCGAGACGGCGTCCTACGCCGGCGAGGCCGACCCGTACAAGAAGCCCGACGAGGACGAGGACGAGGGGCCCGCGGCGCCGTGACGCCCGACGTGCGCGACAGGACCGAGCGGCCGTCCCGCCCCGGGCAGGACGGCCAGGACCCGTGCGCCGTGCCCGAGTCCGCGTGGCGCCGGGCGCTCGACCTGATCGGCGGGGCCGACGAGATCGCGCTGGCCTGTCACGTCGCGCCCGACGGCGACGCGCTCGGCTCCATGCTGGCCGTCGGCTTCGCGCTGCGGTCGCAGGGCAAGCGCGTCGTGGCCTCCTTCGGCGACGTGGTCTTCGAGGTGCCGCGCCTGCTGCGGTTCCTGCCCGGCCAGGACCTGCTGGTGCCGCCCGCGGAGTTCCCCGCCGAGCCCGGCGTGCTGATCGCGTTCGACTCCTCGATGTCGGAGCGGCTGGGGCTGCTGCGGCCGAGCGCCGAGGCGGCCCGCGAGGTCATCGTGGTCGACCACCATCCGTCCAACGTCGGGTTCGGCACGGTCCGGCTGATCGACCCGCGGGCAGCGGCCACCGCGATGCTGGCCGAGGAGCTGGTCTACCGGCTCGGCGGCACGCTCGACCGCGACATCGCCACCTGCCTGTACGCCGGCCTGGTCACCGACACCGGGTCGTTCAGGTACTCCTCGACCACCCCGGCCGTGCACCGGATGGCGGCCCGGCTGGTGGCCACCGGGCTGCACGTCGAGGAGATCGCCCGGGAGCTGTGGGACCGCTCGCCGTTCGGCTACCTGAAGGTGCTGGCGGCCGCCCTGGACCGGGTGGTGCTGGACGACCGGCTGGTCTGGACGTACGTCACCAGGGTCGACCGGGCCGCGCAGGGGCTGCCGTACACCGAGCTCGAAGGCGTGATCGACATCGTCAGGCGCGCCGACGAGGCCGAGGTGGCGGTGGTGCTCAAGGAGGACGACCAGGGCGCCTGGCAGGTGTCGTGCCGCTCGAAGGGTGGCGTCGACGTGGCCGCGGTGTGCGCGGCGCTGGGCGGCGGCGGTCATCACAACGCGGCCGGGTTCACCTCGTACGACAGCGTCGAGGAGACCATGGCCAGATTCCGTGCGGAACTGAGGAAGGCTTGATGGCCGAGAGTGGCTTGATCATCGTGGACAAGCCGGGCGAGTGGACCTCCCACGACGTCGTCGCCAAGATGCGGCGCATCGCGGGCACCCGGCGCGTCGGGCACGCGGGCACGCTCGACCCGATGGCGACCGGCGTGCTGGTGATCGGGGTGGAGAAGGCGACCAGGCTGCTCGGGCACCTGACGCTGACCGAGAAGGTGTACGCGGCGACCATCAGGCTGGGCGTCACCACCAACACCGACGACGCCGAGGGCGAGGTGACCGCCACCGCGTCCGCGGCCGGCGTCACCGCGGCCGAGATCCACAAGGGCGTCGCCGCGCTGACCGGCCCGATCATGCAGGTGCCGCCGCAGGTCAGCGCGATCAAGGTGAACGGGCAGCGGGCCTACAAGATGGCCCGGGCCGGCACCGAGGTCGAGCTGGTGGCCAGGCCGGTCACCGTGCGCGAGTTCGAGGTGCTCGACGTGCGCCATGGCGGCGACGTGATCGACGTCGACGCGGTCGTCACCTGCTCCAGCGGGACCTACATCCGCTCGCTGGCCCGCGACCTGGGCGCCGGGCTCGGCGTCGGCGGGCATCTGACGGCGCTGCGCCGCACCCGGGTGGGGCCGTACGACCTGTCACTGGCCCGGACGATCGAGCAGCTCGCCGGGGAGTGCGTGATCCTGCCGATCGGCGAGGCCGTGTCGGCGGCGTTCCCGCGCAGGGACGTCACCGCCGAGGAGGCCCGGGTGATCGGGCACGGCGGGCGGCTGCCCGCGGCCGGGCTCGGGAAGGGGCCGATCGGGGTGTTCGGGCCCGAGGGCGAGTTGCTGGCGCTGGTGGAGGAGCAGGGGCGGCTGGCCAAGCCGCTGGCCGTGTTCGTCTCCTGACAGCGTCGCCCGAGAGAGCCGCGGGCGTCAGGGTTTGCGGGCGACCAGGATGTCACGGACGATGGCCTGGTCGACCCAGTGCTCGAAATCCGGATATTTCATGACGTCGAGGCCCGCGTCGGTGAGGATCTGGCCGAGGTCGTCGCGGCTGCCGCCATAGGTGTTCCAGGAGATGCCCATCGCGCCACCCGGCCGCAGCAGCTCCGCCCATCCCGGCACGGCCTGCCTGAGCAGCTCCAGCGGGCTGCGCGACAACCCGCCGCCGCCCTTGCTGCCGTGCTGCACCCCGTACGGCGCGTCGGTCACCAGGACGTCGAACGAGCGCGGCTTGAAGAACTCCCTGCTGCGCAGGGTGTCGGCGTTGACCATGGCCAGCTGCTGGGTCTCGCCCGCTTTCATGGCCTCCTTGGACAGCGCGAACGTGACGTTCAGCCGCCGCCCCACCAGCGCACGCGCCCGCCGCACCGGGACGGTCTCCGCACTGTGCTTGAGCCGCTTGTTCTTCAGCCAGGTCTTGATGAAGCCGGTGTACGCCTCGAAGTCCTTGCCGTCGACGTCGAGGCCGTAGGCGTCGTAGCCGTACATGAGGGCCTGGTTGAGGCTGGTGCCGCGGCCGCACATCGGGTCGAACACCTCGACCCTGGAGTCGAGCGGCCGGTCCGAGGCCAGCACGGTGACGTTCAGCAGCAGCTTGGTGAAGTGCTCGTTCGTCTTGCCGGCGTATTTCTGGATGGTGATCAGGTCGCTGCTCAGCCGGTCGAGCGGCCGCATGGCCAGCGGCCTGAGCAGGTCGCCCTCGACGCCGAACAACGCGTACGCCGACGACAGGTTCGACAGCAGCGCGACGTCGTGCTCCGCCAGCGGCGCCGCGGTCTCGAACGTGACGTACGGCAGCCCGCCGATCCTGGTCTCCGCCACCTCCGAGACCGCGGTGCGCAGCGCGCGGTCGCCGAAGACGGCCAGCTCGGCCCGGGTCAGCCGGACGGAGCTCTCGCCGTAGACCCGGTTGAAGGCAGGCAGGATCAGAAGCGCGTAACGAGGCATGATGCCGAATGCTACCCCCCTCGATTGGAGGGAAGCGGGAGGTGCATGGCAGGCTTGGGTGGGATTGATCCGCAAGGTTGATGCGGCACGAGCGAATGGGGCCTAGCGTGCAGGGTTCGGAAAGGTCTGTCGTCACCGTCGGCGTGTACGACGGGGTCCACCGCGGGCACCAGCGGGTGATCGAGCGGGCCGTGGAGATCGCGCGTGAGCGGGGCCACCGGAGCGTGGCGGTGACCTTCGAGCCGCATCCGGACGAGGTCGTGCTGCCCGGCTCGCACCCGGCCAGGCTCACCAGCCTGCGGCGGCGGGCCGAGCTGGTCGCCGAGCTGGGGGCCGACTCCATGGAGGTGGTGGAGTTCACGCTGGAGCTGTCGCGGATGAGCCCGGCCGACTTCGTCCAGAGCGTGCTGGCCGACCGGCTGCGGGCCGCGGTGGTCGTGGTGGGCGAGGGGTTCGTGTTCGGGCACCAGGCCGCGGGAGACGTCGAGACCCTGCGCACGCTGGGCGAGAAGTACGACTTCTCGGTCGAGGTCGTCCCGCTGCTCACCGCGCTGCCCGGCGACGCGCCCGACGGCACCGGTTCGGCTGACGCGCCCGCTTCCGTGCCCGTCTCGTCCACGCTGATCCGCGCCCGCCTGATCGCCGGCGACGTCGAGAGCGCGGCCGCCGCGCTGGGCCGTCCGCATCGGGTCGAGGGCGTGGTCGTCCGCGGCTACCAGCGCGGCCGCCAGCTCGGGTTCCCCACCGCGAACGTCGAGACGCCCCCGCACACCGCGATCCCGGCCGACGGCGTGTACGCCGGTTGGCTGGAGTGCGTGCCCGTCGCGAACCTGCCCACGCTGTACGCGGGGGAGCGGTGGCCGGCCGCCATCTCCGTCGGCACGAACCCCACGTTCGAGGGGGTGCCGCGGACGGTGGAGGCGTACGCGCTGGACCGCGACGACCTGGAGCTGTACGGGGCGCACGTGGCGGTCGAGTTCGCCGCCAGGCTGCGCGGGAACACCAGGTTCGACTCGATCGAGGCGCTGGTCGCCCAGATCCACGCCGACGTCGCGGACACCCGCCGCCTCACCGGCTGACCGCCGCCTGAACGGCTGACCGCTGGCCGGTTGCACCGCGCACCCCTGGGACTCGCCCTTGATGGCCCGGGTCGCTGCCGGCGGCGGCCGGCAGCGACCCGGGACAGGCCCCGGCGGCTGGGGTGGGTGCGGGCCGGGGCCTTTGGTGAATGGCTGGAAGCAGCCGTGAATGGCTAGAAGAAGCCGAAGAAGCCGGGACGCTGCAGGCTACGGCCGTCGACGATGTCCATGACGGTGTCGCTCACCGCGCTCAGGATCCCGCGGTCGCCGTGGTGGTAGGCGTAGCCGTCGTAGCAGCGCCCGAAGGCGCAGCCGTGGCCACCGGGCGTGGTGGCGCTCGCGGCGGTGGCGCCGCCGAGCAGGACGGTGCCCGCCGTCGTGGCGACGACGGCGAGAGCGCGGGCGCCGTGAAGGAACTGCCGATTCATTCTTGACCCTTTCTCTGGTGAGGCGACTACAGACCGTGACTACCCCAGCTTTCGGTCAGTGATGACTACAGGCTGAGTAAAATCCGTGTGACCTCGAAGAAGAGCAGGTTTGTGTGGTGGTTTACGGCGATACCTCGCCAGCCTCAAAGAGCTCGCGGCCGCATGATTGACTACTTAGAGTAATGGGCATCTATGGCCTTGGTCGGGTGATCACCAAGGGAAAGGCGCTCATTGGGCAGGCGACGGGAGATCGGCGGCGGTTGGCTGGCGGGCTTCGCCCGATGGTCCGTGCGCAGGCGCGGACGGGTGCTCGAAGCCGCGCTGGTACTGGCGGCGATCCTGCTGATCGCGGCGCTGGGCGTGGAGGACCGGCTGGCCAGCAGCGGCTTCACCGCGCGCGGGACCGAGGCGGCCGAGGCCGACGAGGTGCTGGCCGAGCGGTTCAAGGCGACGTCCGCCGATCTGGTGCTGGTGGCACGGGCCGGGGAACCCGTGACATCGGCGCGGGCCGGGGCGGCGGGGCGGCGTCTGACGCGATATCTCGCGGAGCAGCCCGGCGTGGCCAGGGTCCAGTCCTACTGGGCGGCCAAGTCGCCCCTGCTGGTGTCACGCGACGGCAGGTCCGCCATCGTGGCGGTGGACCTGGCCGGGGACGACGCGCGGGCGGCCCGCACAGCCCAGCGCGTCGTCCCCGCCGTGGCGCGGGCGTTCGCCCCGCTGCGGATCTCGGCGACCGGGCCCACCTGGGCGAACGTCGAGTTCATCGAGCAGGGCAAGTCGGATCAGCGCCGGGCCGAGCTGGTGATCGCGCCGCTGGCCATGCTGATCCTGCTGATCGCCTTCAAGTCGGTGTTCGCCGCGCTGGTCCCGGCCGTGATCGGGGCGCTCGCGCTGATCGGCACGATGGCTGGGCTGCGGCTGCTGACCTACCTGATGGACGTGTCGGTCTTCGCCCCCAACCTGGCCACCGCCCTGGGGTTCGGCCTGGCCGTCGACTACAGCCTGTTCATCATCACCAGGTTCAGGGAGGAGCTGGCCAGGGGGCTGCCCGTGCCCGTCGCGGTGGAGCGGAGCATGGCGGTGGCCGGGCGCACCGTGCTGTTCTCCGCGCTGACCGTGGCGGTGGCGGTGGCGGGGTTGTTCGTGTTCCCGGTGGACATCCTGCGCTCGCTGGCCTGGGCGGCGATCACGGTGGTGGTGCTCTGCGCGGCCTCGTCCCTGCTGGTGCTGCCCGCGCTGCTCGCGGTGCTGGGGGATCGGGTCAACCGGGGCGACCCGTTCGCCAGGTGGCGCAAGGCCCAGGCGCGTCCCGTCGCCGTCCGGGCGATGACCGGACGGGCGGCGCTTCGGGCGGCCGTGCCGGTGTCGCGGGTGCTGGTGGCGGGCGGGGCGGTGGTGCTGGCGTTCGCGCTGTTCTCGCGGGCGCGCGGCGTCGGGCACCTGGCCGGGGTGGCGCTGTCGGCGCTGGCCCGCCCGGTCGTCTCGCCGCGCCTTCCCGTCACCCCGCCGCGCCCGGACGCGGTGGTACGCCTGTGGCGGCGGACGGCGGCGCGCCTGTCGCGCAGGCGGACCCGGCCGGAAGAACCCACCGGAAACCGGTTCATCGCGGCGACGACCGCGCTGAGGGCCGCGCTGGTCGGCGGGCCGATCGGGAGGCCAGTCGGCGGGCCGGGTAGTGGGCCGGTCGGCGGGCCGGGCAGGGAGGCGATCTGGGGCGCGGCCGGCAGCGTGCTGCTCGGCTGGGCGGTCGGCCGCCTGCGCCGGCGCCGGGCCGAGGAGCACGTGGCCGAGGACCGGATCTGGCGGCGCATCGCGGAGGCGGCCACCCGGCGGCCGATCCTGCTCGGCGGGGGCACGGCCGTGCTGCTCGTGCTGCTGGCCATGCCGTTCGCGCACGCCCGCTTCGGCGTTGCCGACGAGCGCATCCTGCCGGCCGGCGCTGAGTCGCACGCCACGGCCAGGCACGTCGGCCGGGCGTTCGCGCACGTGCCGGACCGGCAGATCAAGATCGTGCTCCCGCGTGCCACGGAGGACGAGCGGCTGGCCGAGTACGCCCGCCGCCTGGCCACCGCGTCGCCGCACGTCACCCGCGTCCAGACGGTCACGGGCACCTACACCGGCAAGACGCACAAGAAGCCCGGCAAGGAGGCGGCCGCGTACCGGGCGGGGAAGGCCACGCTGGTCGACGTCGCCACCGACGTCCCGCCCCAGTCGAAGGCGGCCGGCCGGATGCTGGATCGCCTGCGTGAGGTGCCCGCGCCCGGCGAACGGCTGATCACCGGCCGGGCCGCCCAGGTGGACGACACGCTGACCGCCATGGCCGACGCGCTGCCGATCGCCGGGGCGCTCATCGCGGTGGCCACGCTGGTGCTGCTGTTCCTGTTCGTCGGCGGCGTGCTCGTGTCGGTCAAGGCGATCGTGCTCGGCGCGCTCAGCCTGACCGCGAGCGCCGGCGCGATCGTGGCCGTCTTCCAGGACGGCAACCTCGGCTGGCTGGTCGGCGACTTCACCCGCACCGGACGGCTGGAGGCGATGACCCTGCTGATCACGTTCACCGTGGCGTTCGGCCTGTCCATGGACTACGAGGTGTTCCTGCTGTCCAGGATCAAGGAGCGCTACCAGGCCACCGGTGACCACGCGCGGGCGGTCGTCGGCGGCATCGCGGGCACCGGCAGGCTCATCACGGCCGCGGCGTCGGTGATCGCGTTGTCCACCGGCTTCCTGGTCACCTCGGGCAACACCGTGCTCAAGATGAACGGGCTGGGCCTGGCTCTGGCCGTGCTCATGGACGCCACCATCGTCCGGGGCGTGCTCGTGCCGGCGTTCATGCAGCTCACCGGGCGGGCCAACTGGTGGGCGCCGGAAGTCCTGGCCCGCGTTCACCGGCGCGTCGGCCTCACCGAGACCCAGATTCAGCGTAAACGGCTGTGTGACGCCTTTCGAAGGAGAGACAAGTGAAGTCTGGAACGTTCCATCTCGACGCGCTCGCCCGCTGCAAACGCCTGGTCGAGCCGGCGCTGCGCGAGTCGGTGTCCCGCCTGCACCCGCTGGTGGAGAAGATGGCGGCCTACGCGTTCGGCTGGTGCGACGTCGACGGCGACCCGTGCGGCGGCGACGGCGGCAAGGGGCTCAGGCCGGCGCTGGCGGTGCTGAGCGCGGAGGCCGTCGGCGCGGACGGCGAGCACGCCGTCGCGGGCGCGGTCACCGTGGAGCTGGTGCACGCGTTCTCGATCGTGCACGACGACATCATGGACGGCGACGAACGCCGCCGTGACCGCCTGACCGTCTGGAAGGCCTACGGGCTCGGCCCGGCGGTGCTGGCCGGTGACGCGCTGCTCGCCCAGGCCATCGACACGCTGGGCCGGGCCTCCGGCGGGCCGGCGGCCACCCGGCTGATCTCCGGCACCCTGGTCGACGTGGTGCGCGGCCAGGCCGACGACCTGGCCTTCGAGTCGCGTCCGTGGACCGGGGCGCACGCCGTCACGCTGCAGGAGTACACCTCGATGGCGGCGCGCAAGACCGGGGCGCTGACGGGCTGCGCGTCGGCGCTCGGCGCGGTGCTCGGGGCCGCGCCCGGCCCGCTGATCGGCGCGATGGGGGAGATGGGCCGGCAGCTCGGGCTGGCCCTGCAGGCCGTGGACGACCTGCTGGGCATCTGGGGCGACCCGAGCGTCACGGGCAAGCCGGTGCACAGCGACGTACGGCGGCAGAAGAAGACGCTGCCGCTGATCGCCGCGCTGCTCGCGGACACCACGGCCGCACGGGAGCTGGCCGCGCTGCTCGAAGCGCCGCAGCCGCCGGATCCGCACCTGGTCGCGGCGCTGGCCGAGGAGGCCGGGGGCAGGTCGTTCGCCAGGAACGCGGCCAGGCGGCACCTGGACCGGGCCCGCGCGACGCTGCGCGACCCCAGGCTCGACCCGGTGGCGGCCGACGAGCTGCGCGACCTGACCGACTTCCTGGCCGAGCGAACCCGTTGAACCGAGAAGGGAGCAGCACATGGCCACCGGCGTAGCCGAGAACCTGGAACTACCGCCGATCTTCTGCCCGCTCGAACCAGCGATCAACCCGGCGGTGGACCGGGTCGAGCGGCGTGCCGTCGAATGGATCGAGCGCTTTCCCATCTATGGCAGTGACCGGGAACGCGCCTGGGTGGTCGGCACGAACAGCGCCGACTTCTACGCCCGTTTCGCCCCGTACGCCGACGAGGAACCCCTGCTGGCCGCCTCGCTCTGGGTGTACTGGGGTTTCGCGTTCGACGACGCGCGCTGCGACGCCGGGCGGCTCAGCGCCGATCCGGCGGCGTTCGCGCCGATGGCGGCCGGGTTGCAGCGGGCGCTCGAACGCCCCAACCCGGCGCCGGCCGACGACGCCTACGGGCGGTCCTTGCAGGACATCGCGGCCCGGTTCCGCCGCCTGGGCACGCCGGTGCAGTTCCAGCGGTTCGTGGCGGCGCATCGGGCGTGGTTGTCGGGGGTGATCTGGCAGATCGCCAACCAGGCCGGCGGCCGCATGCCCGGCGTGGACGACTACCTCACCATGCGCCTGCACTCGGCGGGCGGCGAGCCCACGTTCGCCATGCTGGAGATCGCCAACGGCCAGGAGGTGCCGGCCGCCGAGATGGACTCGCCGGCCGTGCGCGCGCTCACCGAGATGGCCATCCTGGTCGCCGGGCTGGACAACGACCGGCACTCGCTGGTCAAGGAACTCGGCAGGCAGCACACCGACCAGAACATCTACACCGTCCTGATGCATCACGTGCACCCGGAGCTGCCCGACGCGGTGCACGCGGCGAGCTGCATGCGCGACCGCGTGCTGTCGCGTTTCGTGCGGCTGCGCGAGGCGATCAGGCCGCGGCTGAGCACGGCCGGGCGGCTGTATCTCGACGGGCTGGCCTTCGGCATCAGGGGGAACGCCGAGTGGGGCCAGCGGGTCCCCAGGTACGTCAGCCGCGGCGACGACCCGGGCGCCACCTACCAGGACGCCCTGACCTGGGCGGACAGCCCGCTGGACGGCAGGGACGAGCCGCTGCCCTACCCCACGGTCTCCTGGTGGTGGGACCCGGCGCTCTGAGCCCGGTCCCCGTCTTCCCCCGCGCCGAGCAGGTCGAGCGCGTGCGCGATCACCGCTTCGCGCTCGACGCCGGGCACGCCGACGACGAGCTGGGTGCTGAAGCCGTCCAGCATGGCGCGGACGCGCACCGACAGGGACTCGGCCTCGGGCCGTGACAGCAGTGCGACCAGCGCGCGGTGCCACGACCGGTCCAGCTCGACCTGGGCGTCACGCAGCTCGGGCACGGCCAGTGTGCGGCTCCAGACCTCCACCCAGAGCACCCAGCGCGGGTCGTTGGGCCCGACGGGCAGGTAGAGGTCGACGTAGGCGCGCAGGCGCGCGGGCAGGGGGGCGTCGAGGGCGAGGAGCGCGTCTCTGCGCACGGCCAGGCGCTCCTCGCTCCACTTCAGCGTCTCCAGCAGCATGTGGTCCTTGCTGCCGAAGTAGTAGAGGAGATGGCCGCCGCTGGTGCCGAGCCGCCTGGCCAGCGCGGCCATGGTGAGCTGGGCCAGGCCGTGCTCGGTGATCGCGGCCATCGCGGCTTCCAGCATCTGCTCGCGGGGACGCTCGAGCCGCTGTCGTGCCATGTCGCCTTCGCCTCGTTCCGGTAACGGGTCTTGACGCCCCACTGTAGAGCAGTGCATTTTGAATGCCATTCAAAGCATTTGAACGGCATTCAAATCCCCCTAGGAGCCGTGGTGCTCAAGCAGTCCCCCACCCCCGCGCTCTCCCGCGTACTCGGCCTGTTCGCGGCCGTCATGCTCACCCTGTCGTGCATCACGCCGGCCTCCTCGCTGTTCATCATCGTCCCCGAGGTGCTCGCCGGTCAGGGCAGCGGCGCGGTGCTCGCGCTGCTCGCCGGCCTGGTCGTCTCGATCGGCATCGGCTGCTGCTACGCCGAGCTGGGCACGCTCACCCCCAGCTCCGGCGGTGAGTACGCGATGGTCGGCAGGCTGCTCGGCCGGCTCGCCGGCTGGATCACCTTCGGCCTGTCCGTCTCGCTGCTGGTCGTCATCCCGCCGATCATCGCCCTGGGCACCGCCGACTACCTGGCCGACCTGGTGCAGGTGGACCGGCCGCTGGCCGGGGCCGCCGTGATGCTGCTGGCCACCCTGCTGGCCGTGCTCGACGTGCGCTCCAACGCGCTCATCACCGGGATCTTCCTGGGCGTCGAGGTGCTGGCCGCCGCGATCGTGGCCTGGCTCGGCTTCACCCACGCCGAACGCGGCGCCGACGTGCTGATCTCCCCGGTGGTGCCGGACGGCGCCGGCGGACTGTCCGCCTTCACCCTGGCCGTGCTGGTCGCCGGGCTGACCGTGACGATGTTCTCGT
The DNA here is from genome assembly GCF_013283785.1 of Nonomuraea antri. Lineage (GTDB taxonomy): Bacteria > Actinomycetota > Actinomycetes > Streptosporangiales > Streptosporangiaceae > Nonomuraea > Nonomuraea antri. The sequence continues at coordinate 39,231 of NZ_JABCPZ010000045.1, read as the reverse complement.
TCAACGGCTTCGGCAGCGCCGTCTACCTGGCCGAGGAGATCAAGGAGCCGCGCAGGAACGTGGCCCGCGCCGTGTTCTGGTCGCTGGGCCTGGCCGCCGCCGTCATCGTGGTGCCCGCCGCGGCCGCGGTGCTCGGCGTGGGCTCCCTGGACGACCTGGTCAACAAGAGCTTCCCCGACTACGTCCGGGCCTGGGGCGGCGACGGCCTGGCGGTGGCGGTGAACCTGGGCATCGTGGTCGCCATCATGAACGCGGTGCTCGTCATGGCCCTGCAGAACGCCCGCGTGCTGTTCGCCTCCGGCCGCGACAGGGCTTGGCCCGAGGCCGTCAACCAGGCGCTCACCCGGCTGCACCCGCGCTGGGGCTCGCCCTGGGTGGCCACGCTGGTCATCGGACTGCCGGGGGTGGCCATGGCGGCGCTGCTGGAGATCGAGGAACTGCTCGGACTCACCTCGGTGATCATCTGCCTGGTGTCGATCCTGCTCGCCGCGGCCGCCCTGCGGGCCAGGTCCGGGGCCCACAGGAGCGCCCCGGCCTGGCGGATGCCCTTGTGGCCGGCCGTCCCGGTGCTGGTCATCGCCGCCCTGGCGTACGCGCTGACCGAGCAGGACCCCAAGGACCTGCTGATCGCGGCCGGGATCGTGGCCGTCTTCGCCGCCTACCACCTGCTGTATCTCAGGCCGCGATCCGGCACCCGCTGGATCGTGACCACTCCGGAGGACTGAATGTTCGACCTGGTCGTGCGCAACGCCAAGATCTACACCGTGGACGACGGGCGGCCCTGGGCGCGGGCGCTGGCCGTACGCGACGGGCGGATCGCCTGGGTGGGTGACGAGGCCGACCGCCCGGCCGCCGCCAGGGAGATCGACGCGGGCGGCCGCCTGGTCCTGCCCGGCTTCGTGGACGCGCACAACCACGTCCGGCTCGGCTCCGACGACGCCTGCGTGCAACTGGCCGGGGCCGCCTCGCTCGGCGAGATCGGCGGGCGGATCGAGTCGTGGCTGGCCGCGCACCCGGACGCCGAGTGGATCGAGTGCGAGGGCTTCGACTACGCGGCGCTGCCAGGCCTGCCGACCGCCGCCGAACTGGACCGCGTGACCGGCGCCAGACCCGCGTTCGCGCTCAGCTACGACGTGCACACCCTGTGGCTCAACAGCGCCGCGCTGCGCCGGCTCGGCGTCGACCGCGACCATCCGGACCTGCCGTTCGGCGTGGCCGCCACGGACCCGGACGGGGAGCCGACCGGGTTCGTCACCGAGTTCGCGGTACGCGGCCTGTCACGCGACGGCCACCGCGCGCTGGCCGCGGCCGGGGTGCCCTGGGCCGACCGGGACCGCCGGTACGTGCGCCTGGTCAAGTCCCTGGACCAGGCCATCGGCCACGGGATCACCACGGTCGTCGAGCCGCAGAACTCGCTGGACGACCTGGCCCTGTTCGAGCGGGCCAGGAGCGAGGGCAGGCTGAGGTCACGGCTGATCGCCGCGCTGTTCCACCCGAGAGGCACCGGTGAGGCCGAGCTGCGGGAGTTCGCCGCGGCCGCCGCCAAACATCACGACGAGTGGTTCCGGGTCGGGCCGCTCAAGCTGTACATCGACGACGTCGTCGAGCCGCGCACGGCCGCGCTGCTCGAACCCTACTGCGGGCACCGGCACCGCGGTGAGACCTTCTACCCGCCGGCCGAGTTCGCCGATCTGCTGGCCAGGCTGGACGCCGCCGGCTTCCAGGCGTTCGTGCACGCCACCGGCGACCGGGGCATCCGCACCGCGCTCGACGCGGTCGAGCACGCCCGCGCGGTCAACGGGCCGCGTGACGCCAGGCACCAGATCGTGCACGTCGAATGCCTGGACCCGGCCGACGTGCCGCGCTTCGCCGAGCTGGGCGTGGTGGCCTGCATGCAGCCCAGGCACTGCTCGCCCGACATCGCCGGGCCCGGCCACGACTGGGCCGCCAACGTAGGCCCGGAGCGCTGGCGGAAGGCGTGGCCGATGCGCTCGCTGGCGGCCGCCGGGGCCGTGCTGGCCTTCTCCAGCGACTGGAACGTGGCCGAGATGGACCCGATGATCGGCCTCTACACCGCCGTCACGCGCCGGGGGCTGGCCGGCGGACCGGCCTGGATGCCGCGGGAGACCGTCACGCTGGAGACCGCGATCCGGGCGTACACCCTGGGCTCGGCCTACGCGAACTTCTGCGAGCACGACCGCGGCTCGCTCACCCCGGGCAAGCTGGCCGATCTGGTAGTGTTGTCCGAAGACCTGTTCGAGATCCCGGTGGAGCGCATTCCCGGGGTCCGCGCCGAACTCGTCATGGTCGGGGGCGCGGTGGTGCGCGGCGCGAGCGCTTGACCCGTGATGGTAACCTTGCATGTCGGCTCTGTAACGGCGGCGCTGTGCGCTGCCCAGACGGCCTTCACCGCGGCGACTGTAGGCACGCACGGTCGTTCGCACTCTTCATTGTCCGCGTGCCCGAAAGATCAAAAGGAGAGCCGTGTCCCTCGACACCGCTGCCAAGAAGAACATCATCGCTGAATATGCGACCGGCGAAGGCGACACCGGTTCGCCCGAGGTCCAGATCGCGCTGCTCAGCAAGCGCATCAGCGAGCTCACCGAGCACCTGAAGACGCACAAGCACGACCACCACAGCCGTCGTGGCCTGCTGCTGCTCGTCGGGCGCCGGCGCCGTCTGCTGAAGTACCTGCAGAAGGTCGACATCGCGCGTTACCGCTCGCTCATCGAGCGGCTCGGCCTGCGCCGATAACATGGAAAGGGAGCGGCGTCCGCGCCGCTCCCTTCTCATATCGGCAGACTCGGCGCGCCGAGGCGCAAATCCACCGAAGTCTGTCGTACAACTGAAGATCCGAGACACACAGCCCCCGCGTCCGCTCAGCACCATGCGACCCGCGACGCCTGCGGGCCGGTCCTCGGTAGTGGCTTCCGGTAGGAACGAACCTGACCGGGCGCTTCGATCGAAGACCGGCGCTGCACCTAACGAGGGTGCCGGTGAAAATGGGCGCGGGAGACCGACCACCAAGGAGGTCCCCCGTGGAGGGTGTCCACACTGCTGAAGCCGTCATCGACAACGGCTCATTCGGCACGCGTACGATCCGGTTCGAGACCGGTCGTCTCGCTCGCCAGGCGGCCGGGTCCGCCGTGGCCTATCTCGACAACGACACGATGGTGCTCTCCGCCACCACCGCGTCGAAGACTCCCAAGGAGAACTTCGACTTCTTCCCGCTGACGGTGGACGTCGAAGAGCGCATGTACGCCGCCGGCCGCATCCCCGGCTCGTTCTTCCGCCGTGAGGGCCGTCCGTCCGAGGACGCCATTCTCACCTGCCGCCTGATCGACCGGCCGCTGCGCCCGTCGTTCGTCAAGGGCCTGCGTAACGAGATCCAGGTCGTGGCCACCGTCATGGCGCTGCACCCCGACCACCTCTACGACGTGGTGGCCATCAACGCCGCGTCGCTGTCCACCCAGCTCGCCGGGCTGCCGTTCTCCGGCCCGATCGGCGGCGTGCGCGTCGCGCTGATCGACGGCCAGTGGGTGGCCTTCCCGACCCACCACGAGCTGGAGCGGGCCACGTTCGACATGGTCGTGGCCGGCCGGGTGCTGGCCGACGGCGACGTCGCGATCATGATGGTCGAGGCCGAGTCCACCAAGGACACGCTGAAGCTGGTCGCCGAGGGCGCGGTCGCGCCCACCGAGGAGACCGTGGCGCAGGGCCTGGAGGCGGCCAAGCCGTTCATCAAGGTGCTGTGCGAGGCGCAGTCGCGCGTGGCGCAGGTCGCCGCCAAGGAGACCGCCGAGTACCCCGTCTTCCTCGACTACCAGGACGACGTGTACAACGCGGTCGAGGCCGCGGTGAAGAACGAGCTGGCCGCCGCGCTGACCATCGCCGGCAAGCAGGAGCGCGAGAGCGAGCTGGAGAAGGTCAAGGCGCTGGCCGCCGAGCGCCTGCTCCCCGAGTTCGAGGGCCGCGAGAAGGAGATCTCCGCCGCCTACCGCTCGGTGATGAAGAAGCTCATGCGCGAGCGCGTCATCAACGAGGGCGTGCGCATCGACGGCCGCGGCACCAAGGACATCCGCGCCCTGTCGGCCGAGGTCCACGTGGTGCCCCGGGTGCACGGCTCGGCCCTGTTCGAGCGCGGCGAGACCCAGATCATGGGCATCACCACGCTGAACATGCTGCGCATGGAGCAGGTCATCGACACGCTCAACCCCGAGCGGACCAAGCGCTACATGCACAACTACAACTTCCCGCCCTACTCCACCGGTGAGACCGGCCGCGTGGGCTCGCCCAAGCGCCGTGAGATCGGCCACGGCGCGCTGGCCGAGCGGGCGCTCATCCCGGTCCTGCCCACGCGTGAGGAGTTCCCCTACGCGATCCGCCAGGTCTCCGAGGCGCTCGGCTCCAACGGCTCCACCTCGATGGGCTCGGTCTGCGCCTCCACCATGGCGCTGCTCGACGCCGGTGTGCCGCTCAAGGCCATGGTCGCGGGCATCGCGATGGGCCTCATCGGCGAGGGCGACACCTACGTCACCCTGACCGACATCCTCGGCGCCGAGGACGCCATGGGCGACATGGACTTCAAGGTCGCCGGCACCAAGGACGTCATCACCGCGCTCCAGCTCGACACCAAGCTCGACGGCATCCCCGCCTCGGTGCTGGCCGGCGCGCTGAAGCAGGCCAAGGGCGCCCGCCTGGCCATCCTCGACGTGATGCAGGAGGCGATCGACTCCCCGGCGGAGATGAACCCGACCGCGCCGCGCATCATCACCATCAAGGTCCCTGTCGACAAGATCGGCGAGGTCATCGGCCCGAAGGGCAAGATGATCAACCAGATCCAGGACGACACGGGCGCCGAGATCACCATCGAGGACGACGGCACGATCTACATCGGCGCCACCGACGGCCCCGCCGCCGAGGCCGCGCGTTCGGCGATCAACGCTATCGCCAACCCGCACATGCCGGAGGTCGGCGAGCGCTACCTGGGCACGGTCGTGAAGATCGCCGCCTTCGGCGCGTTCATCTCGCTCATGCCGGGCAAGGACGGCCTGCTGCACGTCTCCCAGATCCGCAAGCTGCACGGCGGCAAGCGCATCGAGAACGTGGAGGACGTGATGAGCGTCGGCGAGAAGATCCAGGTCGAGATCGCCGAGATCGACCAGCGCGGCAAGCTGTCGCTGGTGCCGGTCGAGGTCATCGAGAAGGAGGCCGCGGACAAGGAGGCCAAGGGCGAGTCCGCCGAGGGCGGCGAGCCGCAGGCCGAGTCCGCCGCTCCCGAGTCCGCCGCGGGCGAGGAGAAGTCCGAGCGTCCGCGCCGCACCCGCACCCGCGTCCGCACCACCCGCTCCGGCGGTGAAGGGGAAGACCGGAACTCGTGAGCCTGACCACGACGCTGCATCCCGGCAAGGACGGAGCCGGGGTGGTGAGACGGACCGTCCTTCCTGGTGGGCTGCGCGTGGTGACCGAGACCATGCCGACCGTGCGAAGCGTCGCGGTCGGCATGTGGGTCGGCATCGGCTCGCGTGACGAGGCGCCCGAGCACACGGGCGCCACCCACTTCCTGGAACACCTGCTGTTCAAGGGCACGCCCACGCGTGACGCCATGGAGATCTCGGCGTCCATCGAGGGCATCGGCGGTGAGATCAACGCCTTCACCGCCAAGGAGTACACCTGCTACTACGCGCGGGTCCTCGACGAGGACCTGTCCGTGGCGGTGGACGTGCTGGCCGACGTCGTGACCAGCTCACTCGTCACCGACGACGACGTCGAGTCCGAGCGCGGCGTGATCCTCGAAGAGATCGCCATGCACGACGACGACCCGTCCGACGTGGTGCACGAGCAGTTCGCGGCCGCGCTCTACGGCGACTCGCCGATCGGCCGGCCCATCCTGGGCACGGTCGAGTCGATCAACGCATTAGGGCGTGAGCGCATCGCGGAGTACTACCGCCGGTACTACCGCCCGCGCCGCACGGTGGTCTCGGTGGCAGGAAACGTCCGGCACGAGGAGGTCGTCGAGCTGGTCGCCCGCGCCTACGAGCGGGCGGGCGCGCTGGAGGGCCCGCTGGAGTTCGCGCCGCCGCGCACGAGCGGCCCCGGCGCCGCCTCGCGCTCCGGCGTGCGGGTGCTCGACCGGCCGACCGAGCAGGCCAACCTGGTGCTCGGCACGACCGGCATGTCGCGTACCGACGACCGCCGCTTCGCGCTCGGCGTGCTCAACTCGGCGCTGGGCGGCGGCATGTCGTCGCGGCTGTTCCAGGAGATCAGGGAGAAGCGCGGGCTGGCGTACTCGGCCTACAGCTACACCTCGGCCTACGCCGACACCGGCCAGTTCGGCATCTACGTCGGGTGCCTGCCGTCCAAGATCGACGACGTGCTCAAGATCTGCCGGGACGAGGTGGCCAGGGTCGTCGACGAGGGCCTGTCGGCCGACGAGATCCGGCGCGGCAAGGGCCAGATGCGCGGCGGGCTCGTGCTCGGCCTGGAGGACACCGGTTCGCGCATGTCGCGCATCGGCAAGAACGAGCTGGTCTACGACGAGCTGATGTCGGTGGACGAGGTGCTGTCCCGCATCGAGGGCGTCACGCCGGACGAGATCTCCGAGGTGGCGCGCGACGTGCTGAACCGGCCGTTCACGCTGGCCGTGATCGGCCCGTACGGCGACAAGGACTTCTCCGACGCCGTCGCCTGACACGTCCCGCAGAGGCGGTGTCCCGGGTCCGCCCGGGGCGCCGCCTCTTCGCTCTGACCGTGGCACCTGTCGTGGCGGTCGTGCGAGGGGGACGTATAGGGTTGACCGTGTGATCAAGGTAGGTGTGCTGGGCGCTCGCGGGCGCGTGGGCGTCGAGGTGTGCAAGGCGGTCGAAGCCGCCGCCGACCTGGAGTTGGTGGCCGCTCTCGACAAGGACGACCCGATCGAGGCGATGGGCGTCGCCGAGGTGGTGGTCGACTTCACCCACCCCGACGTGGTGATGGCCAATCTCGAATGGGCCATCGGCCACGGCATCCACCCGGTGGTCGGCACGACCGGGTTCGACGCGGGCCGGCTGGAGACCGTGCGCGGCTGGCTGGCCGCGTCGCCGGGGACGAACTGCCTGATCGCCCCCAACTTCGGCATCGCGGCCGTGCTGATGATGCACTTCGCCCAGCAGGCCGCCCGCTACTTCGAGTCCGCCGAGATCGTCGAGCTGCATCACCCGAACAAGGCCGACGCCCCGTCGGGCACCGCGCGGCGCACCGCCGAGCTGGTCGCCGAGGCGCGGGCCAAGGCCGGGCTGGGCGCGATGCCCGACGCCACCAGCACCGCGCTCGACGGCGCCCGCGGCGCCGACGTGGACGGCGTGCACGTGCACGCGATCCGCCTGTCCGGGCTGATCGCGCACCAGGAGGTGCTGCTCGGCGGCGACGGCGAGATCCTCACCATCAGGCACGACACGATGAGCCGGGCCGCGTTCACCCCCGGAGTGCTGCTCGGGGTGCGCCGGGTGGGGGAGACGCCCGGGCTGACCGTGGGCCTCGAACCGCTGCTCGACCTGTGAGTGCGCGAGCCCGGTGATCTCACACGACGTGCCCACGACCGCCTACCGGGCCGCGGGCACGTCGTGAAGGAGAGGATCCCGGCTCCGCACAGCCAGGCCTACGATCATCAACCCTAATAAGCGTTGGTGAGATCAACCAGAAACGTGAGACCGTGTCGGCATGGTGCGATGGGCCGAACCGGGTGAGCTGGCCGGGCTGGTGTCCGTGGAACTGGCCGCGGACCGGCTGTTCGAGCAGGTCGGCATCGAGTTCCCGCCCGGCACGACGCAGATCGAAGAGGTGGACGATCCGGCGTCCGTGCTGGTCGAGGGGGAGCCGCCGGCCGGGTTCGCGCTCATCGGCTGGGTCGACGGCAACGTCCATCTCGAACAGCTCGCGGTGCGTCCCACGGACATGCGGCGCGGCATCGGCGGGCAGCTGATCACCGCGGTGCTCGACCACGCGCGGGCCTGCGGCGCGCCCGCGGTGACGCTGACGACCTTCAGGGACGTGCCGTGGAACGCGCCCTGGTACGCGCGGCACGGGTTCACCGTCCTGCCGGAGGCCGAATGGGGGCCCGAGCTGCGCGCGCTGGTGGCGCACGAGCGCGAGCTGGGCATCGAGGTGGCCCCGCGCGTGGTGATGCGCGGCTGAACACCGGGGCCGGCGCGGCTACCCTTGGGCGGGTGAGCCGGTTTCGTGATGAGTTGTGGCAGGTCGTGGGCGATGTGTACGACCAGATCCTGGCCCACCCGTTCCTGACGGGGCTGACCGACGGGTCGCTGCCCCGCGAGGCCTTCCGCCACTACGTGGTGCAGGAGGCGCACTTCCTGCCCGACTACGCCCGCGCCCAGGCCGCCTGCGCGGCCCGCTCGCCCGACCCGGCCGCCGTGCAGCGCTTCGCCTCCGACGCGGCCATGACCGTCGCCGTCGAGCACAGCCTGACCGTGGAGCTGCTGGCCGCGTTCGGGCTCGACGAGGCCGACGCGCGCAAGACACCGGCCGGGCCGACGACCGTGGGCTACACCTCGTACCTGATGCGCACGTGCTCGCTGGGCACGTTCGCCGAGGCGCTGGGCGCGATCGTGCCCTGCTACTGGATCTACGCCCGCGTCGGCGAGACCCTGATCGGCCGCTCCTCGCCCGACCCCCTGTACGCCTGGTGGATCGAGACCTACGGCGGCGAGGGCTACCAGGAGACGGTGGCCGGCGTGCTCGACCTGCTCGACGGGCTGGCCCTGGGCGGCGAGGAACGGCTGCGGCTGCTCGACCGGGCGCTGACCACGGCCCGCTACGAGTGGCTGTTCTGGGACGCCGCCTGGCGCCAGGAGGTCTGGCCATGCGGCTGAGAGACCTGGTGCAGGCAGACCAGCTCGCGCTGAAGGTGCTGACCGGGCACGACCTGCTCGACCGCCGGGTGCGCGGCGTGGCCACCACCGACCTGCCCGACCCGGCGATGTTCGTCAAGGCGGGCGAGCTGGTGCTGACCGAGCTCACCTGGCACACCGGGCCCGACTCCGCCCGCGCGTTCGTGAAGAACCTGGGCGAGGTGGCGGCGCTGGTGGCCGGCACCGCGCTCAAGGTGCCGCCGACCGACCTCATCGACGCCTGCGCCGAGGCCGGGCTGCCGCTGCTCACCCTGCCCGTGGACGTGCCGTTCAGCCAGGTCACCGAGCACGTGCTGCGCGGGCTGATCGCCGAGATGGGCGCGCCGCCGCGCCCGGCGTACGGGGCACGCCGCCGCCTGGCCAGCACCCTGGTCGACGGCGGCAGCCTCACCAAGCTCGTCACCGCCGTGGCGGGCGAGCTGGACGTGCCCTGCTGGGTCATGTCGCCCACCGGCCGGGTCATCGTCGGCTCACAGCCGCTGGCGGAGCCGGCCCGGCTGCGGCTCGCGCACACGTTCCTGACCGCCAGGTTCCTGCCCGGCATGGTCACCCAGGAGGACGGGACGGCGCTGTCGGTCTTCCCGGTCAGCAAGGGCGCGCCGCACCGGATCGCCAACTGGTTCCTCGCCTACGCCGGCGAGCAGGTGCAGGGCGAGAACGAGGACCTGATCGTGGAGCTGGCCGCGCTGGTGGCGCTGGAGCGCTCGCGTCTGGAGGCGGCCCAGCGCATCGAGCGCCGGGTGCTCGACCAGCTCCTCGACCTGCTCGACTCGGGTGACGCCGCGCTGCCCGGCGTGGTGTCCAGGCTGCACACGCTGCACGTGGAGACCGAGCACGGCCTGCTGGCCGTGGCACTGTCGGCCGGCGGCGGTTCAGCGGGCGCCGCCAACGGCGAGGTGAGCGTGGCCGTGCTGGACGAGCTGCTGCGGCCGCTCGCGCCCGGCATCGTCACCGCGAGCGGCGGCACGTCCAGCGGCCCGACCGGCGCCCAGCCGGGCGGCGCACCAGGCGCCGAGGAGGCCATCGCGCTCGTCCCGCTGGCCGGCAACACCGTCGAGGAGCTGACCGGGCACGTGCTGCGCGGCGCCAGAACCCTGGAGTCCGGCCTCGGCGACGGCCGCATCACGCTCGGCGTGAGCAGCGTGACCACCGGCCCGGCCGCGCTGAGCAGCCTGATCGAGGAGGCCAGGCACGCCCGCACGCTGGCCGCGCTGAGCGGCGACCGGGTCAGCGTGATCACCGGCGACGACGTCAGCTCGCACCGCAGCCTGCTGGCCGCCATCCCGGGCGAGCTGCGCCGCTCGTTCCGCTCCCGGCTGCTCGGCCGGCTGGAGGCCTACGACGCGGCCAACCAGACCGACCTGCTGGAGACGCTGCAGGCGTATCTGGAGGAGTCCGGCTCCTGGTCGGCCACCGCCGAGCGGCTGCACGTGCACGTCAACACGCTGCGTTACCGGCTCAAGCGCATCGAGGAGCTGACCGGCAGATCGCTCAACTCATGGGACGAGCGGGTGGACTTCATGCTGGCCCTGCGCATGCGCTGAGACGAGGGGCACGTCCGGCGCTCGCCGGGCCTGGCGGTGCGCGCCGAGCCAGGCGACCGCGTAGTCGACCGCGGCGCGCAACGGGAACAACCTGGAGTCGGCCGCGCCGACCCGGCCCCTGCGCACCGCGCCGGTCCGCTCGAACCCCGCGCCCAGCCGGGCGAAGTCGCCGGAGTCGAGGTCGAGGTCGACGAACTCCCGCCAGACCGGCCCGTGCCCGCCGTCGACGACCGCCCGGTAGCTGCGCCGCGGCAGGACACCGGAGAAACGGTATTCGGCCAGGTGGAAAGCGGTGCACGTGTCGTATCCGACGCCGAGCAGCAGGACGCGGGCATCGGCGTCGTAGAGCCTGGCCAGCGGTGAGCGTTCGCCGAGCAGGCAGTCGAAGGCGTGGCCGGACACGATCTCCCCGGCCCGGGCGCCGACGGCGGCGAAGGAGGTGTGCGGGTGGGCGCTGCGGCGGGCGCCGGGCAGCGTACGCACGTGTTCGGAGATCCGCCCCATGCCCGTCGAGGGAGTGTGGTCGGGGTCGTAGGCGGGCATGGCCGCCCGGTGGCGGGCGATCTCCTCGGCGGTCATCCCGGCCACCGCGCGGCGGTAGTGCGGAGAGGTGTCGGAGTTGGCCGAGGTGCCGGTGTTGACCGCCAGCGTGCCGCCGGGCGCCAGGACGTCGAGCAGCGCGGCGGCCACCGTGGCCGCGCCGCCCGCGACCGGGCCGAGGCTGCGCAGCGAGGTGTGCGCGAGCACGACGTCACCCGCGCCGATCCCCAGGGCGGCGAAGTCTCGCCTCAGCCTGTCGTGTTCGATCACGGTGGATGCGGGGGCCTCAGATGGAATTGGAGAAGGCGGCGATCTCCTCGCGGTCGTCGCCCAGGCAGGATGCGACCGCCGCGCGCAGGGCGGCGCTCTCCAGTGCCGTCAGCGCGCTGAGCGAGACGGAGGTCACGTCAATGAGTGCAGAGTTGCCGTACTGCCCGTCATCCATTTCGGCCGTCCGAACATTTATGACGCACCGCGGATGTGGGTGTGCGTCGTGATCGATTGAGGTTACCAAGAAGTCGTCGCGCCCCTAAGGTGATTTTGTGAGAGGCAGGTCCGTCGGGCAACCATCTCAGATGGGCGATGGCCCGATCGTTCGCCGAGCGGAGGATCGAAGTGGCGGAGAACGCGCACTCTTTGCCCACCCGTGAGCCGCAGATCTGGGAGAACGTCCCCCCGCGCAACCCGAACTTCACCGGCAGAGAAGATCTCATGGCCCGGATCAGGGCCGGCATCAGCGCCGTGACGGCCGTCGTGGCCACGCCGCAGACCCTGCAAGGCCTGGGCGGTGTCGGCAAGACCCAGCTCGCCATCGAGTACGCCTGGCAGTTCAGGTCACACTACGACCTGGTCTGGTGGATCCGCGCCGATCAGCCGATCCTCGTGCCGTCGACGCTGGCGTCCCTGGCCCAGCGGCTCGACCTGCCTCCGGCCAACGTCACCGGCGTGGAGCAGGCCGCCAAGGCGGTGCAGCGGGTGCTGGAGAGCGGCACGCCGTACCGGCGCTGGCTGATCATCTTCGACAACGCCGAGGAACCCGAGTTCCTCAAGGACTACATCCCCCGGGGGCCCGGGCACGTCCTGATCACCTCGCGCAACTCGCGCTGGAGCGACTACGGCAACGCCGTCGAGGTGGACGTGTTCAAGCGCGAGGAGAGCGTGGCGTTCCTGCGCAAGCGGCTGGGCGCGGGGCTCTCGGAGTCCGACGCGGACCTCCTGGCCGAGAAGCTCGGCGACCTGCCGCTCGCCCTCGACCAGGCGGCCGCCCTGCAGCGCAGGACGCTGATGTCGCCCGAGGAGTACATCACGCTGCTGGAGCAGGAGACGGGCCGGCTGCTCAGCCTGGAGAAGGCGCCCGCCTACCCGTACTCCATGACGGCGGCCTGGCGGGTGTCGGTCTCGCAGCTGGAGGACCAGATCCCCGAGGCGGTCGAGGTGTTGCGCTGCGCGGCCTTCTTCGGGCCCGAGCCGTTCCCCCGCGACGTGTTCCGCTGGGCCGGCGAGTTCACCGGCAGGCTCAAGCCGATTCTCTCCGACCCGATCCTGCTCACCAGGGTGATCAGCGCGCTGGAGCGCTTCGCGCTGGTCAAGGTGGAGCCCGTGTCGCGGACCATCCAGGTCCACCGGCTCAACCAGGCGCTGCTGCGCGACGAACTGTCCGAGCCGGACCGCCGGGCGCTGCGGCACGAGGTCCACATGCTACTCGCGGGCAGCGCCCCCGGCGACCCGGACGACACCAACCTGTGGAACAGGTTCGAGGAGCTGGCCGCGCACGTGGAGCCGTCCGGGCTGATCAGGTGCCACGAATCCAGGGCACGAGACTTCACCAAGAACTTCATCCGATACCTGTACGTCCGCGGCAACTACGCCTCGGCCCTCGGGCTGGTCCGGCAGGTCATCGAGGTGTGGACGGAGATGAGCGGCGCCCAGCACGAGGACGTGCTGGTGGCCCGTGCCCACCTGGGCAACATCTACCGGGCGCTGACCCGCTACGGCGAGGCGTACGAGGTCGACTCCGAGACGCTCGACCTGATGCGCGAGGAGCTGGGCCCCGACCACGACCAGACCCTGTGGGCGATGGGCGGCTACGCCTCCACACTCAGAGGACGCGGCGAGTTCGAGCGCGCCCGCGAGATCGACGAGGAGTCACACCGGCTGCACGACAGCAGCTACGGCCCGCACGACATGCGGACCCTGCGCACGCTCAACAACCTGGGGGTCGACTGCGTCCTGACCAACGACTTCCAGCGGGCCCAGGACATCCACTACGGCAACTACCGGTACCTGAGCTCGCACGAGGACATCGGCAAGCGCCTGCTGCTCCAGGCGTGGAGCAACCTGTGCCGGGCCGTCCGGCTGAACGGCCAGATCCTCGACGCCGCCGAGCTGAGCCAGGACGCCCACCAGTACGGCGTGACCGCGCTCGGCCCCGACCACCCCGTCACCCTGCAGGCGGCCAAGGAGTCCGCGATCTCGATGCGCCGGGCGGGCCGGCTGGCCGAGTCGCTGGCGGCCATGCAGGACGTGCACGCCCGCATGCGCCGCGCGTACGGCGACGACCACGCCGAGACGATGGGGGCGGCGCTCGGCCTGTCCAACGCGCTACGCCTGGCCGGTGACCTGGAGGAGGCCGAGCGGATGGTGCGCGAGACCCTGCGGCACTATCCCAAGGTGTTCGGCGAGGAGCATCCGTACTCGCACGCCTGCCTGCTGAATCTGGCGTTGCTGCACCGGCTGCAGGGCGATCCCGCCCACGCCAGGCAGATCGACGAGCGGGAGCGCGCCTGGCTGGCCGAACGCCTCGGCGCGCGGCACGACTACGTGCTGAGGTTCGCCATGAACCTGCAGAGCGACCTGGCCGCGCTGGGCGAGTTCGACGCGGCCAGGCGGCTGGGCACCGAGACGCTCCAGCAGCTCAGCGACAACCTGTCGGCCGATCACTACTTCAGCCTCGCCTGCGCCGCCAACCTGAGCATCGACCTGAGGGAGACGGGCGCGCAGCAGGAGTCCGACCGGCTGTATCTCGACACGCTGGCCAAGTTCACGCAGCTCCTGGAGGAGGACCACCCGGACGTCGAGGCGGTGGTGGGGCGCAGGCGGCTCGACATGGACTTCGACCCGCCGCCCCTCTGAGCCCGCAGGCCCGGCACCGCCCTGAGCCCAGACCCGTCACCCGCGTTCCGCGGCCCAGGCCTCGCGGTGCCGCTCGGACCAGCGTCGTGCCAGGGCCTCGGCGGCGGGCGGGACCGGTTCGGCCAGCCAGCCGCCGAGCGTGTGCCGCAGCCCGGTGACGAACCGCGTGCCGGCCTCGGTCAGCTCGCCGCTGTCCAGCAGGGTGCCGGTGACCTCGTGCGCGGCCGCCCGCCAGCGGGCGAACTCCGCCTGCGCGCGCGGCGCGAGCTCGGCGTCCGCCAGGTGCTCGCGCCAGAATCCCGCCACCGCGGCGTGCGCGTAGGCGCCGTGCAGCAGCCCGAACAGGGGACGCGGGTCGGGGCGCCACGGCGCGTAGTAGCGGCGCCCGCTGTCGGGGGCGATCAGGTCGACCACCTCGCTCAGCGCGTTCAGCTTGGCGTGCTGCAGCTCGTGCGCCAGGATGAGCGCCAGGTCCAGCCCGCCGACGGGGTCGGACACCGCGATCGCGCCGAACGTCTCCCGAGACGAGGCGCTGTGCTGGTCGTGCGTGCGGGCGACCACCGGGACGAGCGTCGCGAGCACCGTGGCGAGCTCCGCGGCCACCCCCGGGTGACGCTCGCTCAGCAGCCGCCAGGCCGCGCGCAGGCAGTCGGTCCACCGCTGCCGCCGGTCCGCGTCCAGCCGGTCCTCCGTGTCGTCGCCCGGCCAGCGGCACGGGTCGAGGTCGTCGATCGTCACCGTGAACCCGGGCGCGAGCGGCACGTGGCTCAGCGCCTGCCAGCCGGGCTCGTCGCGCCGCGGGTCGATGCCCAGGCCGGCGACGTCGAGCAGGCCGCTCTCGCCGGCCGGTACCACGGCCACGGAAACCACCTCGGGCGTGCCCGTAGGCGGGAGCAGCCGGCCCAGCCCGGGCAGCACCAGCTCGCCGCCGCTCACCGGCACGTCCAGGCGGCAGGCGACGCCGGCCCGCACCGCGGCGGCCAGCGCCACCGCCGCCAGCCGGCCGGGATCGCCCTGACCCCGGCAGGTCCGCAGCGCCCAGGCGCCGACCGCGGGGTGGCGCAGGCACCGGGCGACCGGCTCGGGCGCGTCCGCCTCGATGCGCGCGAGCACGTCGTAGGCCCGCTCGGCGAGCTTCGCGTGCGGGTGCCCGCGCGCCGCCGCCTCGGCCACGACCAGCCGTACCAGGAGGCGGTGCTTGCTCTCCTGGGCGGCGCACAGCTCGCCCACGGCCCGCAGGCTCTCCCCGCCCGCCGCCGGGGCGGCGAGCGCGGCGAGCGAGGAGTCGGAGATCCGGTGCCGCTGGATGTTCATGCCGTCCCCCGGATCGTGGCCATGTCCCTGGCGCATCTGTCGGCGATGTGGGTGATCAAACGGTAGAGGTCGCGGCAGTAGACCGAGGGCGTGGCGAAGCCGGTGCGCGGATGGAAACGATGCGCGTACAGGCCGCCCCCGCAGGAGGACAGCAGGTCGCAGTCCCGGCACAGCGGCGACAGGGCGTCCACCCCGATCTGCCTGGCCACGATCGAGGGATGCAGCATGGCCCGGTCCAGCGGGTCGGTGAGCACGTGCAGGCGGGTGCGCGCGGCGCCCTGGTAGGCGCTCTTGAGGATGTCCGACTGCTCGATGCTGCCGTCGGTCTCGATCACCACCATGCGGACCGGGGACAACCCCACCGTCTCCGCCCGCGAGGGGCTGCCCATCAGCAGCCGCATGATCTCGCGGAACATGCGGACCTCGGTGTGCATGACCGGGCTCCCGTACCAGCGGTCGAAGATCGGGATCAGCCAGTCGGCGTACGGCGTGGTCGCCGAGGCGGGATCGAGGAAGGGCGGCGGCTCGGCCCAGTTGCCGTGCGGCAGCAGGAAGTCGACCGTCGGCGGATCGAACTCCAGCAGCGCCTCGTAGGTGCGCAACGGGTCGTTGCGTATGTCCACCGTGCACAGCAGCCCGCTGAACAGCTGGTGGTACGGCCCCGCCGTCAGCCGCCGCAGGGACTCACTGACCAGCGCGTGACTGCCCTTGCCCGTGGCGAAGCGCCGATGCCGGTCGTGGGCCTCGGCGTCGCCGTCGAGGCTGACTCCCACCCGGATCTCCAGCGAACGCATGAGCTCCAGGAACGACCGGTCGAGCCGCACGCCGTTGGTCTGCAGGTTGACGTCGACCCGGGTGCCGGCGCCGACCGCCGACCGGACGCCGCGCACCAGGCGGGAGATGAGCTCGGGACCGGCCAGCAGCGGTTCGCCGCCGTGCAGGATGACCTCGATGGCCGGCAGCTTGTGCTGCTCGGCGTGCTCGGCGATGCGCTGGATCGCGCGCTCGGCGATGGCGTCGGACATCCGGCGCGGCTGGGACCGCCAGCTCTGGTCGGCCATCTCGTAGACGTAGCAGTGGCGGCAGGCCAGGTCGCAGCGGCTGTGGATCTTCAGGATGAACTGCTGGAAGGGGTACGGCTTCCAGCCCGTGGCCAGCAGCGCGTCGACGTCCACCAGGTCGGGGAAGGCGTGGGCGGGCGGTGCTGGTGAATCAGAACTTCCTGGCACCGCCCAACTCCCTCACGACTTCCACGGCCAGTCCGGATCTCTGCCAATGGGCTCGGACTTCGTCCTGGTAGTGCAGCAGTTCCTCGAAGAACAGGTATAGCCCATCGATGTCCGAGACTTGCGGCAGCCAGTCGTAGGTGCCGAGTCCGTCCTCCTCCAGCGGTGACAGCAGGCGTGCGGCGGCTCTCAGCTCGTGCGGCGGCACCTCGCCCGGCGCCATCTCGGCGATGCCGGTGCGGTAGGCGCGGGCGAGCGGATGGCTCGGCCCGTGCACGCCCAGCGCGCTCAGCACGGCCTCGGCGGCCTGCTTGGTGCTCGCGCCCGAGGCCAGTTCGAGCGCGCCCGGGTTGGCCAGCGCGACCAGGATGCGCAGCTCGGGCGGCAGGTCGCGGAGCGCGCGCGGCGGCCGGTCGAACTCCGCGTGCGGCTGCTTGCGCGCCAGCAGGAGCAACATCTCGGGCACGCGCTCGCGCCGCCCGCGCAGCACCTCGGCCACGCACTGCGCCGGCGGCCGCGACGACACCGCGAGCCGCTGCCCGATGGCCTGGCGCACGAGTGCCAGCGATTCGACGAGCAGGGCAGACACCAGCCGCTGGTAGCCCTCGTCCGGGTCCTCGTGCAGGGCGAAGGCGTAGCGGATGACGGGGTCGGGCGAGTCCGGGTCGCGCGCGGAACGCAGCTCACGGGCGGCGCGGATGAGATCGCGCTTGGACTCGACAGGCCCGGTGGCCGGGCGCCTGCCGGGCAGCAGCCTGGCGAGGTACCTGTCCAGGCCGCGGTCCGCCCGCTCGCAGGCCTGGCTGAACTCCTCCCAGTCGGCCGCCGTGCGCGCGGCTCTGGCCTCGGCGATGCGTGCGGTGTACTCCTCGCGCCTGACGGGCCAGGCCGGCGCGGGTTCCTCGCTCTCCTGGCGATCGGGGTGCAGCTCGTCCAGCTGCGCGCGCAGGGCCCGTACGGACTCGTCCAGCTCGGCCGGTTCCGGCCGGACCGGCTCGGCCCTGGCGAGCGCGGCGGTCACGTGGGCGACGAGGTCGTCCAGGCCGCGGGAGAACTCCTCGGAGCCGTCGGCGACCAGCACCAGGTGCACCTGCTCACGCAGCCGGGCCAGCTCGGGCGGCGCGACGTAGCCCGTGACCAGCAGCGCGGTGAAGACCGGCCGCCCGCCCGAGCCGGCGGCCCCGGTGGCCGGGCCGGGGCCCGCGAAGATCGCCGGGTTGAGCGCGATCCTGGCCCGGGTGTCCCGGGCGCCTGGCAGCAGGAACACCGGCGCTTCTCCGGCGTCGTCGACGCGCTCGACCGGCACGCCCGCCATCAGCAGCCTGGACTCGACGAGCATGGCCAGGTCGGCGAGGTCGGGGGGACGCGGATGGTCGGACGGCGCGGCCGCGACCCGTCCGCCGTCGATGAGCGCGCCCGGCGTCGTCGCCGCGTAGCTCGCCGAGCTCAGCTGCAGCAGCACGCGGAGGTTGCCGCCGCTGCGGCGCAGCAGCTCGCGCAGGCCGTCGTCGGTGAACGGGGCGATGCCCTGGCGGGCGGGCAGGTAGGCGCCGAGCACCAGCTCGCACTCGCGCGGCGTGAGCGGCAGCAGTCGGCAGACGTGGGTGCCGAGGCGCTGGCGCAGGTCGGGCGGCATCCGCTGCCAGCCCTCCAGGTTCGACAGCAGGAGCAGCATGCCGCCGGCCCGGGGGATCATCTCGGCCAGGCCCTGCAGCACCGCCGCGTTGGCGGCCGTCGAGGCCTCGTCGACGAGGAACTTCTCGCACTGGTCCAGGACGAGCACGAAGGGCCGTCCCGCCCGGGTGACCAGGGTGGCCAGCAGTTGCAGGGCGTACCTGCACATCTGCGGGTCGTCGATCCGGCCGCCCACGCCGAGCGCGCGCGTCGACTCGGCGCTGATCCGCCGGCCGCACAACCAGTCGTAGGCGGCGTCGGAGTAGCGGGGACGCAGCAGGTACGACAGCGCCCGCTGGAACCGGGGCGCGTCACCCGCCACCGCGGCGATCTCCCTGGCCTGGGCCTCCAGCACCTCGCCTTCCTCGACCTCGTGCTCGTCGAACAGATGGAAGACGCGCCCCGGATCGGCCCGCACCTCGGCCGAGAGCCGGTCCCCGGCCTGCGGCCCGACGTGCCGCGCGATCCACTCGACGGCGAGCGCGCCGAGCTGGCGCAGGCACAGGTCGATGAGCAGCTCCTGGGACAACTGCGGCATCAGGCGGCGGTAGGCGGCGACGAAGTCGCCGTCGGTGAACCTCAGGTAGAGCTGGACCGCGCGGGGGTCGGCCTCGTCGACGAAGGCCATCATGTGACGGGCGGAGTGGGTCTTGCCGGCCCCGTGCGCGCCGTACAGGCAGCCCAGGCCGCCGTCGCGGGCCGGCTGCTCGCCGAGTTCGCGCAGGTAGTCGCCGGCCCAGGCCACGGCGCACTGGACGCCGGGCAGCACCGCCGTCGGCGACAGCCTGGCCCAGTCGTGCAGGAGGCCGGGCTGGAAGCACTCCTCGACGGCGGAGATGCCATGGGCGGGGAACGGGTTGCGCGCGGCCTGGTCAGACATTGACCGCACCGAGCCATCTCTCGCGCTGCCACATCTTGGTCTGCATGTACGGCCCGTCGATGCGCAGGTCCTTGGCCTGCGGCCAGGGCTCCTCACCGTCGTACTCGCTCAGCCGGAAGTCGAGCATCATCTCCAGGTAGTGCAGCACCTGCCCGATGGTGTACGGCTGGGCGCCGAAGGTGGTCCTGACGCCCTGCGGGTCGAAGGGCGTGGGCGAGGCGCCGTTCCAGCGCGCGTCGGCCAGCGCCGCGATCTGGTCGGGGGTCAGCGTGCTGAGGTCGACGACGAGGTGGCCGCGCCTGGAGAACCGCTGCCGGTCGGCCGGGGTGAGCTGGGCGGCGTTGGCGTGCCGGTAGGAGTCGACGGTGAAGACCACCACCGCGGCGCTGGTCTCGAACACCGTGGTGGCCAGCATGATCAGGTCTTTGGCCGGCACGCCTTCGTAGCGGATGCCGAAACCGGCGTTGCGGGTGGAGAACGCGGTGGCGATGTGCCGGGCGATGTCCTGCAGGTCGTATTCGTTCATCTGCGTGTTCCGGTCCCTGCTCAGCTCGGCGAAGGCGGGGCGCAGGTCGTCGGGGATCTGGATGCCGTGCGCCGGCATCTGGTTGCGTAAGGACAGCAGCGTCGAGCGGACCAGGCCGTACGCGTCGTGCGTCATCTCGTCCTGGTCGGCGCAGTGGGTGACGAGGACGTAGCCGGGCTTGCGCGTGCACGCCTGCCGGTACAGGTGCATCACGTGGTTGGCCAGCGAGGTGCGCCCGCTGTTGCCCTTCCCGGTGATGAGGAAGAACGCCGAGGCCTCACGGGCGGCCGCCCGCTCCGCGGCCGCCTGGATGACCGCGAGCTCGACGAAGCCCCCGAGTTCGAGCAGGAGGGAACGATCCGACGCCGAGGACAGGGCGTCCAGCGGGCGGTTGACGTAGGGATTCCCGGCCAGCAGGCCGTACAGGTCGTAGCGGTCCCTGCCGCCGGTCATCTCTCACCCGCCGATCATCGTCAGGTAGACGGGCAGCTCCTCGGCGGCCTCGTCGAAGCGGGAGTCGCGGAAGAGCGGTTCCAGGAAATCGTACTTGCCGTGATATGCCTGGGTCAGGGCCTGGATCCGCTCCGGCTGCGGCGCGAACCGCTTCAGGAAGTCCTGGGAATGATCCATCGCCAGCCGGCCCTGATGGACGAGTTCGAGCGCGCGCAGCAGGTCGGGCTGCCGCTGCGCGTCGGCGTACAGATCCGGGCTCTGCACGCGCAGCACCACCAGGCGGGTGACCAGATCGGTCCGGAGCGAGGCCAGGGCCGGCGTGCCGCTCATGATCGCCTCGGTCACCCGTAAGACGTTGAGCACCCGTTTCATCTTGCGCGGGTTGGGCGCCGCGATCTTCTCCAGCAGTTCCACGTGGGTCTTGGGCAGCCCCTCCGTGCCGGACGCGCGGACGAACCTGCTGATGTCGGCCGGATCGACCGGATAGAGGTGGATGGGGAGCTGGATCATCTTGTCGAGGTATTCGTCGCCGACGGCGTAGCCCTCGGGGAAGCCGAAGTCCTTGTAGCGCACCGCCACGCCGCGGTCGACCACGTCCTTGGCCAGGGCGATCACCACGAAGACGTGCCGCAGGTCGAGGAACAGCTTGATCGATTCGAGCACGTCGACGATCTGGTCGGGGCCGCACCTGTCGAGGTCGTCGACGAAGAAGACGATCTTCCTGCCGCGTTCGGCCAGCCGGTCGGCCTCCCGCTGCAGCAACGCGCGCAGGCGGCCGATCTGGCTGTCGCTCTGGCCGCGCATCTCGGCGTACTCGCGGGCCAGCTGGCCGATCTTCTCCATGCTCGCCGAGCCGAGGCCCATGCGCTTCAGCAGCTCGTCCGCGGCCAGGTTGAGCGTGATCGAGCCGACCCGCTTGGCGATGTCGGCGAACCGGCGCCGGGGGTCCTCGGCGAGCGCGTCGTGCAACGCGTTCAGCAGCGGCCGCAACATCTCCGGCTCGCCCCGATGCATCCAGGGGTTGAACCTGACCCGGACGAACTCCTCGCCGTGCTCCTCGAGCAGCCGTTCGTCGATCATTCCCAGCAGGGTCGACTTCCCGCTGCCCCACGCGCCGTAGACGCCGATGGTGAACGGCGTCTCGGTACGGGGATCGGAGATGATCGACACCAGCGGGTCGACGTAGCGATGAAAACGCAGGAGATCGCCGAGCCGGTTGACCGGGGCGTCCGAGAGCATTGCGATATCCGGCATGTTTCCCCTCCACGAAGAGGATGCATCGGGACGGCCGCCTGATAGCGCCGGTTATCGAACTGTGATCCTCACCGGGCGTCGAGGAACTCCGTGACGATACGCGCGAAGTCCGCGGGCTCGTCGACCCAGGGGAAATGGGCCACGCCCCGCTGCATCACCAGCCGGGCGTCGGGGAACAGGCCGGCGAGTGAGCGGGCGTGATCGCGGCAGGGGTGCGCGTCGACCTCGCCGGCGAGCACGAGCACCGGCGCGTCCAGCCGGGCGATCCCGGCCCTGACCTCCTCGGGGGTGACCGGGGAGGGCGCGTAGAACCCCAGGGCGGGCGGCTGCTCGCTGGTCTCGAAGTCCAGCAGGGCGTGCGCGGCGATCTCGTCGTCCCAGCGGCCGTAGAACAGCGGCAGGAACTCGGTGCCCTCCTCGGCGAGGTACGAGGCGCGGGCCTGCTCGTACCAGGGCTCGTGGGCGCGCCTGGCCAGACCCGCCTCCTGGTCCTCGGGCGTGGGCACGAATCCGGCGGCCACCGTGGACGGCGTGATCAGCGCCAGGCTGCTCACCCGCTCGGGGTGCAGCCCGGCGTAGCGGATCGCCACGTTCGCGCCCGCCGAGTGGGCCAGCAGGTCCACCCGGTCCAGCCCGAGGTGCTCGCGCAGCGCCTCCACGTCGTCGGCGAGCCGGTCCCAGCGGTAGGTCTCCGGGTCGGCGGCGGCGTCGGATTCGCCGGTGCCCCGGCCGTCGGCCAGGATCAGCCGCCGGGGGATGCCGCCCAGGTCGCCCAGGTAGCGGGAGGGACGCGCCGGGCCGCCCGGCAGGCACACGAGCGGGCTGCCGGTGCCCTGAAGGTGGTAAGCGAGCTTTGTCCCGTCATGGGCGCTGAAGTGAGGCATAAGGGGATTATTCACGATCGCTCGACGGCACAGGCTCGTCGAAGTGGGCGGGCGGCGCGGGACAGCCGCTGACCGCCTCCACGATCGAGGCCGCGACCTGGTGCAGCTTGACGTTGCTGTCCTGCGAGACGCGGCGCAGGAACGCGAACGCGTCACGGGCGGTGCACCGGCGCCGCGCCATGACGATGCCGAGTGCCTGGTCGATCGTGGCCCGGGTGCTGAGCGCCTGCTTGAGCTGCGCCGCCACCTCACGGGTACGTGCGCCGCCCAGCGCGGTGCGATACAGCACGCCGACGTGGCCGGCCGCCACCCGGACCGCGGTCTGGGTCTCCGCGGCGAAACCGCCGCACCGGCCCGAGTAGAGCGCGAACACGCCGAGCACCCGGTCCTCGCAGATCAGCGGCTCGGCGTAGAGGCTGCGGATCTCGGCGCGCTCCGCGGTGAAGCCGCGCCAGCGCGACTCCACGGCCAGATCGCTGACCTCCACCGGCCGCCCGGTCTCCAGCACGTCCAGGCTGGGGCCGTGGCCGACGGTGGCCTGCAGCTCGTCCAGCCGTTCCGCGCCGGGATGGGTGACGGCGACGGTACGCAGCCCGCGCTCGCCGGCCAGGGCGATGCTGCCCATGGGGGAGTCGGGCATGGCGCGTACGGCGATGATCAGGCTCTCGGTGAGAGCGCGGTCCAACTCCTCGATGATGGGCCGGTCCACGGGACTCCTCGCGCTAGCCGACGGCGAGCCACGTCTCCGGACCACTCGATAGACGATTCTGCCCCGCGGACCGGCCTCGATGCCAGGTCTCAGGAAATATCCGGATAGTCGAAGCCGGGCGGCTGCGGCGGCCCCCCGCTGACGGCGGCCACGATGTCACCGGCGACCAGGTGGAGCTTGCGGTTGCGGTGCTGCGAGGCGACGCGCAGCAGCGAGAGCGCGTGCCCGGCGTCGCACCGCTGCTGGGCCATCAGGATGCCGACGGCCTGGTCGATGACGGCCCGCGTGTCGAGCGCCTGGCGTAACTGCTCGGTGAGCTCGGCCTGTTTGGTGGCGCGCAGCGCGGCCTCCAGCAGGATGCCGACGTGCTCGGCGGAGAGCTGCGCGACGGCGCGGACCTGCTGCGGGAAGCCGCCGGGCGCGTCGCCGTAGAGGTTGAGCGCGCCGCGCCCGTTGCCGAGCGGCTCGGAGTAGACGCTGCGCACGCCTCGACCGGCCACCCGGGCGGAGAAGTCCGGCCACCGGTCGTCGCAGGCCAGGTCGGTGGCCAGCACGGCACGTCCGGTGTCCATGGCCTCCAGGCAGGGGCCCTCGCCGCCGTCGTACTGGATCTCGTCCATCGGGTGGGCCCGGTTGTCGGAGGAGGCGATCGTGCGCGGCCGGCCGTTCCACATCAGCGTCAGGCTCAGCGCCGGACGGCCGGGGATGGTCGCGGCCGTGAGGTCGGTGATGCGGCCGAGCGCCTGCTCCAGATCGTCAGTGGTCAGGAAGGTGGCGGCCAGGTCGTTCCAGGCCGCCGCCAGCGTCCGCGCGTCCATCCGGGTCCCCGTCTCCGACGTCAGGGGACGACTACCCGGGAGTCAGGAGGTATGCCTCTCAGGAGAGGGAGGTGTCTCAGGAGAGGTAGGCGTCGATCTCGGCGAGATAGGCGTCCTTGAGGTGCCGCGGCAGCCAGGTGATCTCGAAGGCGTTGCGCTGGAGCTGGGCCAGCTCCTGCTCGGTGAGCTGCAGCGCGTCCTGGATGGCCGCCACGTTCTCCTGCACATACCCGGGGAAGTACGCCGGGTCGTCGGAGTTGATCGTCACCCGTACGCCCAGGTCCATGAGCTTGCGGATGCCCTCGGCCTTCATCGAGTCGGTGACGTAGCCGTTGGAGATCGGGCAGCAGGTCAGGCCCAAGCCCTTGGCCAGCACCAGCTCGACCAGCCGCGGGTCCTCCAGGATGTTGACGCCGTGGTCGATCCGGTCGACGCCGATGTCCTCGACGGCCTGGCGGATGTGCTCGATCGAGTTCTCCTGGTCCACGTCGCAGTGCATGGTCAGCAGGTAGCCCTCCTGCCTGGCGCGCTCGTAGACCGCGGCGAACTTGGCCGGCGGGTTGCCCTTCTCGTCGGAGTCCAGGCCGACGCCGACGATCCACTCCTTGTACGGCAGCGACTCCAGCAGCGTCGCCATCGCGTACTCGGCCTGGAAGTCGCGCAGGAAGCACATGATGAGCTGGGCCCGCACGCCGAGCTGGGCCTGCGCGTCGAGCAGCGCCCGGCGCAGCCCGCGGATCACCACGTCGAACGGCACCCCGCGCGAGGTGTGCGCCTGCGGGTCGAAGAAGATCTCCGCGTAACGCACGTTCTGCGACGCGGCCTTGCGCAGGTACGCCATGGCCAGGTCGTAGAAGTCGGGCTCGGTGCGCAGCACCTGCATGCCCTCGTAGTACACCTTGAGGAACGACGGCAGGTCGTCGAAGTCGTAGGCGGCCCGCATCTCCTCGACCGTCGCGTACGGCAGGTCGATGCCGTTGCGCCGGCCCAGCTCGAACTTGAGCTCGGGCTCCAGCGTGCCCTCGATGTGCAGGTGCAGCTCGCACTTGGGCAGACCGGCGATGAAGTCCTTCACGATCAAACCTCCGAGACGATGGGGTCGACGACCTCGAGCCGCACGCAGTCCACCAGACCCAGGTCGGTGACGGCGTAGTCGGGGATCGCGGTGATCGACAGGAAGAACAGGTACATGAGCGGCGCGGGCAGCGCGCAGCCCAGCTCGCGGGCCAGGTCGTCGAGCCGCTCCTCCAGCACCGCCATCTCGGCGGCCGGCAGGTCGGAGACGATGCCGCCGACCGGCAGCGGCAGCAGCTCGCGCACCTCGCCGTCCACCACCACGGCCTGGCCGCCGCCCGCCGCGGCGACCGCGTTGATCGCCACGGCCATGTCGGCGCGCGAGGCGCCGACGCAGATGATGTTGTTGTCGTCGGGGGCCGCGCTGGTGGCGATCGCGCCGGCCCGCAGGCCCATGCCGCTGACCATGGCGACCGGCTTGTTGCCGGTCTTGCCGTACCGCTCGACGACGGTGACGAGCAGCGCGTCCTGCTCGACGGACGGCTCGACGATCCCGTCCACCACCGGCAGGGTGACGTCGCGGCGCCTGCGCACGAAGACCTGCTCGGTGAAGCCGAGCGTGAGCACCGTGGCCTGGTCGCCCGAGGCGCGCAGCACCAGGTCGTCGGCGGTGACCGGGTCGATCGGGAACGGCCGCACCGCGCCGCGCTCCGGAGCCGGGGTCGGCGTGATCATCGCGCCGTCGCGGGCGGTCAGCGCGCCCGCGGCGACGACCTCGCGGACCTGGAAGTCGTCCAGGGAGTCCACGATCAGCACGTCGGCGAACCGGCCGGGGGCGAGGCTGCCCACCAGGTGGTCGATCCGGTACATCTCCGCGCAGTTCACCGTGGCCATCTGGATCGCGGTGACCGGGTCGACGCCCGCCTTGACCGCCATCCGCACCAGCTTGTCCATGTGCCCGCCGGCCAGGACGTCGGCGGCGTGCACGTCGTCGGTGCAGAACGCGATCCTGCGCGCCCCCACCTTGGCCACGACCTGGATGTTCTCCTGCAGGAAGTGCGCCACGCTGGACTCGCGGACGATGCCGTAGATGCCGCGGCGCAGCTTCTCCAGCATCTCCTCGTGCGAGTACGACTCGTGGTCGAGCCTGATCCCCGCCGCGGCCAGGCCGCTGATGCGGCGCGGGTCCGACAGCGGCGCGCAGCCGAACACCGGCAGCCGGTTCGCCCTGGCCTGATCGAGCGCGTCGAGCACGGCCGGGTCGCCGTGCTCGACCATCTCCTGCACGGTCTCCCAGATGCCCACGCACTCGGGCCACCGCTGGGCGACGCGGTGCTCGTCCGGGCCGAACGGGTGCCCGACGGTCGACTCGGGCACCGTGTACGGCGCCTTGGCCGGCGCGCCCCACCAGATGCGCATGCCGGTGCGCTTGGACTCGTCCAGCGACTTGCGCACGCCTTCCAGGCCCTCGGCCACCAGGATCTGGTCCAGGCCGGACACCACGCTCGTCGTGCCGAACGGCACCACCAGGTCGGCGAAGCTGGTCACCGAGAGCTTGCTGCACTCGATGTGCAGGTGACCGTCGATCAGGCCGGGCACCAGGTAACCGCCGCGGGCGTCGATGACCTCGGTCTCGGGGCCGCGCGGCAGGCTCGGCTCGACGGCCGCGATGCGGTCGCCCACGATCCCGATCTCGGCCGGGTAGACCTCGCCGGTCAGGACGTTGACGAGTGTCCCGTTCGCGATGATCTTCTCGGCGGGCTTGCGCCCGTACGCCACGTCCAGCAGGTCACGATCCATCAGGAAGCCCCCTCGATAGCCACAGTCTGTACGGCGGGCCGCCGGTCGAGAACCGCGTACGCGATCCCCGCCACGAGGAAGCCCGCGAAGATGCTGAAGTCGCTGCCGCCGGTCGCCTCGGAGATCGGGCCGACGTAGGCGGCGGAGTTGACCCAGAGGGCGGCGGCGACCATGCCGAGCCCCTGGGCGATGAGCGCCGGCCACCGCACCTGACCGGGGCCCTCGGTGTCGAACAGCGCCCGCGCGTCGTAGCGGCCCTTCCTGCGCACCCAGTCCGTGATGTACACGCCCGCCCACGGCGCCAGCCAGATCACCAGCAGCGCGAGGAAGTTGTTGAGCAGGGTGTTGAAGTCGTTCGAGGTCACCGCGACGAACGTGATGATCGTGCAGAGGATGAGGTCGGCCACGACGGCCACCCAGCGCTTCACCTTGATGCCGGCCGCCTGCAGGTTCAGGCCGGAGGAGTACAGGTCGGTGGTGTTGACCGCGAACAGCGAGACCATCGCCAGCAGCAGGTACGGCACCACGAACCAGCCGGGCAGGACGCCGGGGAGCCCCGAGATCGGGTCGGAGGTGTCGGCCGTGAGCGCGGTGGCCACGGCCGCGCCGAGGGTCATCAGCAGGATGTAGGGGACGAACCCGCCCAGCGCCGCGTAGCCGAACACGGCCTTCTTCGACGAGTTCTTCGGCAGGTAGCGGGAGTAGTCACCGCCCAGCGGCCCCCAGGACAGCCCGCCGCCGGCCATGACCAGGGCCACGGCCCAGGTGAACGCCGAGAAGTCGGCCGGTTCGCCGGCCGAGAGCTGCACCTTCGGCGCGATCAGGACGGCCATCACTCCGAAGAGCACGACGAAGACCCAGGTGAAGTACTTCTGCGCCTTCATCACGGCCGCGTGGCCGATCAGCGGCAGCACGAGCTGGATCAGGGCGGCGATCACGATGACCGCGATCTTCAGCCCCAGGCCCTGCGAGGTCACGCCGGCCTGCTCCAGCAGCGACAGCGCGGCCAGCGTGATGAGCACCATGCCGCCGGCCTCGAAGCCGACCATGTTCAGCCAGCCGAAGAAGCTCAGCACCCGGGCGCCCTTGGGGCCGTAGGCGGCCCTGGAGACGGCCATCGTGGAGGTGCCGGTGGCCGGGCCCTGCAGGCTGGTCAGGCCGACCAGCGGGAAGGCCAGCAGGTTGCCGACGATGATGGCGAGGACGGCCTGGGTGAAGGTGAGGTGGAAGAAGGAGACGATCGTGATGCCGTAGACGAGGGTGAAGATGCCCATCGTCGTGCCCGTCCAGAGGAAGAGCAGGTCACGCGGCCGGCCGTACCTCTCCTCGGCGGAGACCAGCTCGATTCCGCGTTGTTCCATGGCTCCTCCTGGGGGGTTCACCGAAATATCCGCATTCAGTGAACCAAAGGGGCCTGACCTGGTGATTTATCCAGATGTACGAGCGTGACGCGGTGGTTTGTATCCCACTACAAGGTGATCGCCAAACCGGCCGACAACAACAGGCCGTACGCCAGTTGCAGCTTGCCGGTCTGCTGGAGCGCGGCGATCAGCGCCGGGCCGACCGCCCCACCCCGGACGATCTTCACCGGGCCCATCGCCAGCGGCGCGGCCAGCACCGCCAGCGCCGCCGCCGGCGCCAGCGGGATCATCGCCAGGGCCACCGCGAACGGCACGATCAGGCACGCCGCGTACAGCGTGCGGGTGCGGGCCGCGCCCAGCACCACGGCCAGCGTGCGCTTGCCCGCCTCGGTGTCGGTCGGCACGTCACGCAGGTTGTTCACGACGAGCATCGAGCACGACAGCAGCCCGACCGGGATCGAGGCGATCAACGCCGCCCACGACAACTGCTCGGTCTGCACGAACGCGGTGCCGACCACCGGCACCACGCCGAAGAACACGAACACCGACAACTCGCCCAGCGCCCGGTAGCCGTACGGCGTCTTGCCGCCGGTGTAGAACCACGCGGCGGCGATGGCCGCGGCGCCGACCAGCAGCACCCACCACGCCTGCGTGACCACCACCAGGATCAGCCCGAGCACCGCCGCCAGCGCGAAACAACCCAGCGCGGCGGCCAGCACCTGCGGCGGCGTCGCCACGCGCGAGCCGACCAGGCGCATCGGGCCGACCCGCTCGTCGTCGGTGCCCCTGATGCCGTCGCTGTAGTCGTTGGCGTAGTTGACGCCGATCTGCAGCGACAGCGCCACGAGCAGGGCCAGCACGGCCCGCCACCACACGAATCCGCCTTCGCCGATCGCCACGCCGGTGCCCACCATGACGGGGACGAGCGCGTTGGGCAGGGTCCGGGGGCGTGCGCCGGCGATCCACTGGCCGGGGGTTGCCATGTCGTCGAAACCTCTAGCTGATGTCCGTGGTGAGCCTGACCATGCGGATCGGGCGGCCCATGTCGAGCACGCGCTCGGCCATGTCTTCACCCCATCCGGCGGACTCCAGGAAGCCGAGCACAGCGTAGTTGTCGGCGAACACCCACGTCACGATCTGGCGGAAGCCGTCTTCGCGCAGATGGTCGACGGTGGCGTTGAGCAGCCTGCTGCCGTGCCCGCGGCGGACGAAGTCGGGGTCGACCAGCAGCGTCAGCATCTCCGCCACCACGCTGGGGTCGAGGTCGGGGTCCTCCGCGGGGGCGTGCGAGGCCAGCCCGACCACGCGCTCCCCGCCGCGCGGGGTGGTCAGCGCGGCGCTGCCGCCCGCGCCCAGCGCCGGGAAGCCCTCGGTGTCGAGAATGGTCTCCACGGCGACCAGCACGCGATGACGGGGGGTGGGCGGGGCGACGATCGCCTCGTCCCACTGGCGCAGCCACATCTTCTCCGCCGCCGGGCCGGTCATCTGCTCAAGTGGGCCCTCGGGCAGGAAATCCCGATAGCCGTAACGCCAGGCGCGGATCTGCGTGTTCGCAACCTGGAGAACATCCTCGCGCCGGGCCGCCCGGACGCCTACGTCTGCCATCTCGGCCCGCTCCTTCGCCTGCCGTCCATGCCACAAGGCACGAGTTACACCGTATCGGTGTTTGACCCTTGGAGACGACGCGAACCCCGCTTCCTCGCCCGGTACGCGCGTGTCTTGGTGCGGTTTCCGCATACCCGCATCGAACACCACGAACGGGAACGGTTTTTGGACGTGTCGATGAATGCCCACTGGCAGGTCGCCTCCGCGCACACCTTCAGCCGGTCCCACGGTGTCTCGACCGCGGCGACCAGGATCCTGGCCAGCCCGCCCGGCACCCCGTTCTCGGCCGGCACCAGCTCGGGGCCGTGGCCCGGGGCCCCACCCTCGTCCGGGGCGTTGGTCGGGTTGACGCGGACGTGCAGGGGCAGGGCCGGCAGTTCCGCGGCCTCGCGTCTGAGCGCCGCCCGCAGGCCCTCGCGCAGCGCGAGCGCGGTCTGCAGGTCCTCGTCGGCGGCCCGGTCGCGCGGCCCGATCAGGCCGCGCTCGCGCAACCAGATCGCCAGTTCGGCGGGGGAGGCCAGCTCGTCCGCGTCGGCTTCGACGTCGTAGGTGTTCACGAAGTCCCGCACGAGCTCGGCGGAGAACGGCATATCGCCTACTCTACTTGGCCGATCATGCCCTGCTCCGCCCCCGGTCGTCCCGATGTTCCCGCCCGGTCGCGGGATCCGACACGCCTGCCGATGTGCCTGCCCGATGCGCTCAACCGGTGGCGGGCGCGGGCAGGTCCGTGAACGCCTGCCCCAGCCGCCGTACCCCCTCCACCAGCTCGGCCAGGTTCGCCGCCGCCATGTGGGTGACCCGCAGCCGCGGCCCCGGCGGCTCCGACGGGTAGAAGATCCGCCCCGGGCTCACCAGGGCGCCGTTGCGCTGGGCGGCCTCCACCAGGGCGTTCTCGTCGGTGTCCGCGGGCAGCCTGACCCACAGGTGCATCCCGCCGCGCGGCAGCAGGTGCAGCTCGGCCGCGGGCAGGTGCGCGGCCAGCGCGGCGGCGAGCGTGTCGCGCCTGGTGGCGATCTCGGCGTGCACCGCCGTCAGGTGCCGCCGCCAGGCCGCCGAGGTGACGAACTCCAGCGCCGTCTCCTGCAGCGGCCTGGCCACGAAGAACGACTCGACGAGCTGGCTGGCGCGCAGCCGGTGCGCGGCGGGCCCGCGGGCGATGATCGCGGCCACCCGCAGGCTGGGCGACAGCACCTTGGTCAGCGACTGCACGTGCACGACCGTCCCGTGCCCGTCCATGGACACCAGCGACGGCGGCGGCTGCTCGGTCAGGTAGCGGGCGAAGTCGTCCTCGACCACGAACGCGCCCGCCGCCCTGGCCACCTCGATGACCTGCGCGCGCCGTTCGAGCGTGAGCGTGGCCCCGGTCGGGTTGTGCAGGGTCGGCTGGCAGCAGAACACCCGGGCCCCGGTCATCGCGAACGCCTCGGCCAGCAGGTCGGGACGGACGCCGTCACGGTCCATCGGCACCGCGTGCGCGCGCAGCCCGGCCGCCTTGGCCGCGGCCAGCGCGCCCGGGTACGTGGGCGTTTCCAGCAGCACCGGGGTGCCCGGCGCGGCGACCGCGCGGAAGGCGTGGGTGAGCGCGGCCTGCCCGCCGCTGACGATCAGCGTGTCGGACGTGGTCACGTCGCCACCCGCCTGCGCGGCGAACCACCTGCGCAGCTCCACCAGCCCGGGCAGCGGCGGCATGGCCCAGGCGTCCGCCCTGCGCACGGCTCGGGCGGCCGCCGCGGCCAGCTGCTTGTCCGGCCGGAGCCCCGGGTTCAGGTAGCCGCCGGTCAGCGGGATGACGCCGTCGGCCGGCGGGCTGAGCAACGAGGTGACGCCGCTCTCGTCCACCACCCGGTCGCCCAGCGCCACGGTCTGCCACGACAGGTCCGCGGTGTCGTGCGGCGCGGCGACCAGGTGCGCCACGAACGCCCCCGTGCCCGGCTTGATGATCACGCGGCCCTCGGCGGCCAGCCGGCCGAGCGCTCTGGAGACGGTCACCGGGCTGACGCCGTGCCGCCGCACGATCTCCCTGCTGGACGGCAGCCGCGCCCCCGCACCCAGGCGGCCGGCCTCGTCACGCAGTATCGCGGCGATCTGGGCGATACTGCTATCGTTGTTCATGAAAGACCACGATAGCGCTACTATCGCGCAGACAGTAGCACTCCCTCCGCGGATGTCGGCCGCCCGCCAGGGCACCCTCCTGGCCTTCCTCGGCGTGCTGGCCTTCTCCGGCTCGTTCCCGGCCACCGTCTTCGCCATGGAGGGCTTCGACCCCTGGCTGGTCGCGATCGGCCGGGCCGCCGTGGCCGGCGCCGTCGCCGCGGTCTGCCTGAAGGCCGCCGGGCACCCGCTGCTCCCGCCCAGGCATCAGTGGCCCGCGTACGCCGCGATCTCACTGGGCGTGGTCTTCGGCTTCCCCGTGTTCAGCGGCCTGGCCCTGGACCTGGGGGCCAGCACGTCCCACGCGGCCGTGGTCATCGGCCTGCTCCCGGCCGCCACCGCGGCCACCGCGGTCGTGCGGGCCGGCGAACGTCCGCGCCGCCTGTTCTGGCTGGCCGTCGCGGCCGGGGCGCTGGCCATCACGGTCTTCACCCTCACCAGGAGCCACACCGCCTCGGCCGCCTGGCCGGACCTGCTGCTGGTCGGCGCGCTGCTGTCGGCGGCCGTCGGCTACACCGAGGGCGGCCGCCTGTCGCGGCAGACGCCGGGCTGGCGGGTCATCTCGCACGCGCTGGTCCTGTCGCTGCCGCTCACCGTGCCCATCACCGCAGCCCTGGCCGTGACCACGCCGATCACGCCGTCCGTCCCGGCGCTGGCGGGTTTCGCGTACGTCGGCCTGATCTCG
The DNA here is from genome assembly GCF_013283785.1 of Nonomuraea antri. Lineage (GTDB taxonomy): Bacteria > Actinomycetota > Actinomycetes > Streptosporangiales > Streptosporangiaceae > Nonomuraea > Nonomuraea antri. The sequence continues at coordinate 6,755 of NZ_JABCPZ010000045.1, read as the reverse complement.
ATGTTCCTCGGCTTCTTCCCCTGGTACGCGGGCCTGGCCAGGGGCGGCATCGCCAGAGCCGGGCAGACGCAGCTCGTCCAGCCGCTGCTCACGCTGGTCTGGGCCTGGTTCCTGATGGGGGAGCGGTTCGGCCCGGCGACCGTCGCGGCGGCGCTGGCCGTGCTGGTGTGCGTGGCCGTCACGCAGCGCGCCCGTACTTGAAAGCCGTGACGCCACCACGCACGATGGGGAGGGGAGGTGTCACACCCATGGCGGACCTCACGATCCCGGACGGCGGTTTCTGGCCGGCCCCGGAGATCCCGCAACCGAATATCTACCCGATGGAATGGCGAGTGGAGACCGAGAAACTCGCCGCCATCTACGAGAAGTCCAAGCGCATGCTCTGGAACCCGGCCGACCTGCCCTGGGACGGCCTGTCACCCGACGACTTCACCCGCGAGCAGCGGCTCGGCATCATGTACTGGTTCGCGGTGCTGGCCAATTTCGACGCCTCGGGCCCGGCGGTCTTCGCCCGCGCCACCATCCAGGCGTTCGAGAAGCACGAGGAGGACCCGGTACGGAAGTGTTTCTTCTCCATCACCCGTGACGAGATGAACCACGAGGAATGCTGCCAGCGCACGATCGCCAAACTATGGCCGGGCGGGCCGCTCGACTGGACCCCGTCCGACGATCTGGAAAAGGCCGCGCACAACAACATCGGCTGGCTCTACCACAACGGCGGCCGCTACTGGACCGGCTACACCTCGGCCGTCGGCAAATACTCTCTGCCGGTGCTGTTCACCAGTTTCATGATGGGGGAGATGGCCGCCTCGACGCTTTTCCGCGGCATGGCGAGCGGCACCCAGCATCCGGTGTTCAGCGAAATGTTCAATCGCATCGGCCGCGACGAGTCACGCCATCTCCAGATCTGCATGACCATTCTGGAGAACGAATGGCCCGGGCTCACCGACGACACGCGCACGCTCATCACCCGTCAGCTCCGCGCGGGTTTCGTCTTCCTGTCCATGATCCTCTGGGAGCCGCCGGCGGGCTTCTGGGAGCTGCCGCCGTACTTCCTGGACAACCACCGCGTCCTGATGGACCACGCCAGGGACGCGGGGCTGGGCGTACTGTCCTACGAGGAGCAGGCGGAGAACTGGCGCGTCGCCATGGCCAGGGTCAGAGCCATCGTCGAACGGTGGGGGATCGCTTTTCCGGCCATTCCTGAACTCGACCTGGAGGGCGTCCCGGTGGACTTCATCGACCCAGAGGAGATCATCCCAGTGTTCTAACCCTCGCCCTGCGCCCACGGCCCGGACGCTCGTACGGCGCCCATGGTCGGGACACCCGTACGGCGGCGCCCATGGTCGGGACACCCGTACGGCGGCGGCCACTATCCCGGCGCTCGTACCGTGGCCACTATCCTGACGCCCATGTGGCCACGACGTGACGGACTACGCGTGCTCGAACTCGGCACACCGGGCGAACTGCGCACCCGGTTGACCGACCTGGTCCTGTCCGGAGCCAAGACTGCCACGGCCGGCCTGCTCACGCTCGACTACGAGGCCGAGGGCGAGGAGTTGGAGCACGTCGGCGAACGCCTGGCTCTGGTGGACGACGCGGGCGACCGGGTCGCCGACGTGGAGGTGACGCGGGTCGACCTGCACCCGTTCGCGGCGGTGCCGTGGGAGTTCGCCCAGGCGGAGGGCGAGGGCTTCACCTCGATCCAGCACTGGCGCGACGCCCACCGCCGCTACTGGCTCGCCCAGGGCGGCCAGGTGGACGACACGGCCACAGTGGTCTGCCTCTGGTTCCACGTGACTGACGCCCCCACTCCAGCGCCCGAGTAACGCCGGACGCCCGCGACCAGGTCACCCAACTGCCCCCGGCCTCCAGTCCAGGTCATGACGCCGGCCTCCCAGGTCTCGGGCCCGCGCCCGCCGCGTCGATGCGACTTCCCAGACGCTCACGGACACGTCGTCAACGCGCGCGCCCATATCCCGACACAATCCGGTACTCGCCGAGAAACGCCGATCGAGCAGCCGGACGCAGCCGTCGGGTGGTACTGACAACGAACGGCGACTTCCCACAGCACACCCACACCGCAATCACCCAGCGCCCGGGCCCCTCGCGAGCAGTCGGCGCTGCCAGAAGGGGCGCAGTCGATGGGGCGCTGCCGATAGCGGTTGCCGATAGGAGGCCGGCGGTTGGGCGCCGCGCCTCAGCAACCCTCGCAGTCCCATTCCACGGTGAAGGCTGGTGCGATCAAGGGGAGCGGCGCAGTCCGCGACCACGAGCAGGACACCTGCCATCACGCCACCCGCCATCACGTCGGCCACGCAGTCGCGACCGAACCGCCCTTGCGGGAGACCGCTCCGGCGGGGAAGCAGCTCCCGCGGAAACCCGTTCCCGCCGGAATCACAGCCGGGTCGGCGGCGCACGCCGCGCCGAAGACGCAGCCGGGCAGGCGACGCAACCGCGCCGAAGACTGGCCAGTCCAGGAGACCGGCCAGCCCGTGAGACCAGCCGAACCGTGAGACCAGCCGAACCGTGAGACCAGCCGAACCGTGAGACCAGCCGAACCAGGAGACCAGCCAGCCCAAGAGACCAGCCAGTCCGTGAGACTGGCCGGACCAGCGATCAGACCTCGGCGGACCAGTGATCAGGGCTGGGCGGGCCCAAAAGTGCGGACCCGAAGTCAGGGCTCGGCCGGCCACTGGTCTCGCGGTGAGACGTAGCTGCCTCGATGCGGGATCGTGTAGACCCAGCCTTCCTCCCGCAGATAGGCCATCCCACGCCGAATGGTCTCCCTGGCCACCCCGTAACGCCGCTTCAGCGTGACCTCGCCGGGAACGGGATGCTCCGGTGGCAGTTGCCCGGAAATGATCTGCCGGCGGATTTCGTCCGCCACGTACCGGTACAGCGGGCTGCTGCGCTCAGTTTGCGGCCGCTCGTCCAGCGAGCCGAAAAACGTACCTTCGCCCTGAATGGTGTGCACGAGACCTTGATCGCGCAACACCCGGATGGCTTTTCGCGCGGTGGTGCGGGCCACGTGAAATTCCCGCTGGATTTTCGCCTCGCTGGTCACGAGATCCCCAGGGGAGAGCCCTTGGACGATGCGGGACCGGATAACCTCGCTGATCTGGAGGTAAAGATGCACCTCACCCTTGCGATCCACCATGGTCCCTAGGGTATATGGGCGCCCGCCTTAAGGCTGGGGAGATTAAGAACTCTTCCCCTTCGGCCAGTTTTCCGGGCTCGTCACGAAAGTCCCCCGCTGCGGAACCGTGAATACCCAGCCCTGTTCTCTCAAGTATGCGACGGCTTGTCGCGCTGTGACTTTGGCGACCTGATATTGCTCCATCATGGCCTTTTCGCCGGGTATCGCCCTGTTCGGCGGAAACTCGCCGTTCAAGATTCTTTCTGTGACTTCCTCGGCGATCTTCTGATAGAGCGGAATCTTCCTGGATGTCCGCGGAATCCCCGGCCGGCCGACGAATGTGCCCTCGCCCTGAATCGTGTACGCCATTCCCTGTTCGCGCAGCTCGCGCGCGACTCGTCGAGCGGTCGTCCTGGCGATGTCGTAGTCCTTCTCCAGCTTGGCCTCACTCGGCACTGGATCGCCGTCCTTGAGTTCGCCGCGTTCGATTTGCGCGCGAATCAAGTCTGCGACCTGCTTGTAGATAGGGACGGGTCCTTCGCGATCAAGCACGTCGGGAGTATAGACGAAAACGTACATGCAGCACAAAGCAGACGTTTCGTCGAGTGTATGAATACGGCTACTAGACCAGTGGATACGTGAGGCGTTACAGTGAGGACGTGTGTTGCTGGGAGGAGGATGTTCACTACGGCCACCATTTGTCGGGCACCACGCCAATGTGTATTGAGTTGGACTGGAGGCCCGCATTCTCCCGAACAAACCGAATGCGAGTGCGGGACCAAACGTGCGAATGCAGGCCTGTGGTTTACGAGCTATGTCAGGCGGGCGGGATGTCACTCATTCGACGAATAACGCGACATAGCGGAGGGGAGAAAGTCGAGGAATGCACCATGCGACTCTCGTTGGACGTAGCCGAGGCCTGGCAGCTCATACTGATCGGGGCGGCCCGATGACCTCCCGGTAGGCGCCCCCGTGCGGTCCAGAGGTCATCCCTCCATGGCCTCTGGATCTTTATCCGCCTTCGTTGCAGGACGAGGTGGATCATTCTCTCCCGGCAGGTGTCATCCCATCGCGCCAGCGGGCGCCTGCCGGGGCCTTTCACTTGGCGCTCGGCGACGAGTCTGGTGCTCGGAGACAAGTCGGGGTCACTGGTTGGGATCCGCTTCACTTCGCCGCCGTCCGAGGCCAGACTGTTGCCTGCGGCCATCGCTTACTTCCCTCGGTCTTGCTTCTTCGCCTATTCCGGGGGATTACGCGATGGCCGTCGCCATTTCCGCCAACGGCCGCGACCATGAGCCGATGGGTCTCTACAACCTGCTGCTGGCGGAGCTGGAATGTCCTCGCTGCCTGGTGCGCGCGAGGTGCGCGGTGGAGTTCCGGCTGGGCCTCTTGGACCTGCGCGAATACCGGCTCGGTGACATCCTGCGGTGGGCCGGCGGCCATCGGGGCAAACCGCTGCGGCGTCCGGACGAGGGCACGGCCGACGGCGAGGGTTACTGCGAGTGCGCGCACTGCGGCAAGGACTTCTGGGTGCGGGTCCATGTCCGCGACGACCGGATCGCGGAGGTGAGGCCCGATGCCGACCGCCCTGCCCATATTTCGTAGGCCGTGTCCCGTGATCACGACCTCGGTGTCAGCGACAGGCGAGGACTGTTTGTGCGCGGGCGGCGCACCTGTCACCGTGCTCTGATGGCTGGGCTGTTGGGTGACAAGCGCAGGTTCGCTGTGGAGGTGGGACCCTGGGACGGCTCGGCGATGCGTCGGGTGGATCTGTGGATCGCTGATCAGTGGGTGACGTGCGAGGACAACATGGTCTTCGTCCCGCAGTTTCGTCATTGCGTGGCGCGCACCGTTGCCGCTGAAGGCCAGGCCCCGCCGTTCGCCGGTTTGTCGCCGGCCGCCGTTCATCGCCGGCTTCTGGCTGGGATCGGGGACGGCGAGCAGGAGTGCGAGCGGTTCGGCTTCTTTCACCGCTGGGGCTGGGGCCCCACGACCGACAACGTGACGTCATTCCTCTGGCGGGACGGCGGCCATCTGGTGATCACGTTGGAGTTCTGGCGGGAAGGCCACCTGCTCACGCATCCCGAGCATGCGGGAACGGTCTTCGTGGCCGAGCTCCCGGTCGCCGAGTTCGTGGGGATCCTGGAGGAGACGGTGACCCTTCTTGAGGATGCGTCTCCCGCAAGTTGATCATGGGACACTCCCCAAGGCGATCACCCGGGCACCACCGAGCGAGGGTCTCGGCTTGCGGCGGGGCTGTTGCCCCGGCAGGCGGGCGAGTGACGACAAACTCCCGCCTGCCGGGGGTTCAGGCGCGGTGTTCGCGGGCCACCCCGGTCCACGGACACGCGCTGCTCTCCAGGAGCGCGGACGGCCGCCGGCAGCACAGCGCGGTATCTCCGTAGTCCCCACGCTGTAGCCATGTCATCGGACCCGGGCTCGGGGCCGGGCGGCGACGCCGTACATGACGAGGGCTCGGCCAGGGGAATCGCTGCCCACGATGTCCATGGACGGGCGCCGTCACGTAGGTGTGGCCCCGCGCCCTCCGGGAGGCGCAGGACCACACCGCCACGAGTACCAGGCTCGATGACGTCCAAACGGCCTGTCCGCGCGATTAGATTCTCATGGGCTTTCCTTGGCCGTCAGAGGTTCGGAGCTATCAGCGGGATCATGGCTTTTGGCCTTCGCTGGCCTGGTGCGCGGCTGTTCTTGGGGAATCTGGCGGATGGACGAATCTCCTTCATGCGGCGATGCGGCGCCAGGCCGTGTCGGTGACGATCAGGTGGTCGAGGAAGCGCAGCCCCACCGTTTCCGCGGCTTCGGCGAGACGGGCGGTGGCGGCGAGGTCGGCCTCGCTCGGTTCCAGCGAGCCGCTGGGGTGGTTGTGCGCGACGCCGAACACCGCTCCTCCGGCGGCGAGCACGGACGTGATCACCTCCCTGACCGGCACCGTCGTGTGGTCCGTGCCGCCCTCGGTGAGCACGGAACGCCGCAGCACCGCGCCCCGCGTGTCGCAGACGACCACGACCAGGCGCTCGCGCGGCCGGTTGCGCAGCAGCGGCGCGGCCACGTACGCCAGGTCGGACGTGCTCGCGACCCGCTCACGCGCAGGCTCGGCCTCGGCCCGGCGCACCAGGTGGAACGCCGCCGCGACGCGCGCCGCCTTGGCGGGGCCGACCCCCGGTACGGCGAGCAGCCGGTGCGGGTCGGAACGGGCGAGCCCGTCGATGTCCCCGCAATGCTGGATCACCTGGGCGGCCAGGTCCATCGCGCTGGACCCGCGAAAACCCGAGCCGAGGAGCACGGCCAGCAACTCCCGGTCGGCCAGCGCCGAGGCGCCGATGGCCATGAGCCGTTCGCGCGGTCGTTCGCGCTTGGGCAGGTCTTTGACTCGCATCCGCAAAACCTCCAGGACGGTTCTATCAGCGGGGACTGACAACTCTGAGCTGGGGATTTGTGGCTTGTGTGGGGGTGAGCGGTCATCTGGGCCTCTTGGCGTGACCGACCTGTGGTGGCCCTGCCGGGCGTCGTTGTTTCCGCGGCTGTCTCCGCGGGCTGCGCTCGCTTGGTCTCTGCGGGTCGTGAGGGGTGGCGGTCAGATGGGGGAGGTGGGAGC
>NZ_JABCPZ010000459.1 GCF_013283785.1 Nonomuraea antri | reverse complement strand
GGGATGGGGTCGCCAACGGCGGACCGCTGTGGGCATCCGTTGACGACGCTTGCGGACATGCGCACCAGAAACGCGCGCGTGGCGTGGCGGCTAGGCACGGCTACAAGGCACCACTACGAGACACCCTCGCGGCCACGACGTGGCGGCGCTGCAGCACCGGGGCGCCGCATGGCAGGGGCCGAGTCCCACTGCGCCCTTGCTCATGAGGCTCGCCCGCGCTCACAGAGCTGGTGCGGCGCATGCCCCCTGACGAGGAACCTCAGAACGTAGGAACATCGGAACATCGGACTGCAAGCGCGCCATCGGCGAGTAGGTCACCGGCTGCCAGGGACCTGCACCGCGCACCACGCACCGCGCGTCCGCGTAACCCGAGCCCGCCTTGGAGCCTGGGACCCGCCCCCGAACCGCCTGCCTGGATCGCCCCCTTGGGTTCCGCCTCGGACACCCACCCACCTACGGCCGCATACCCTCGACCGACGGCCAGAACGCAGTTCGGCCCCCTTGACCCGTCCCCCCGCCAACGCCGACCTGGATCACGATGGCGCACGCGCGGCCGGCTCCTCACAGACGGCAGAGGCGCGGACAGGATGATGTGAAGAGCCCGGCGCTTGGAGCACCCAAGCAGCCGAGCACCCGAACACTCGTCCCACTCACGCACTCACGCACGTGAAGCATCGAGTACCCGAGTACATGCACAGGGACAGGGACGAGAAGGCGTGAAGAGGGCTGAGAGTGCGTCAGACGGGGCGAAGGGCTCGTTCTGGGGTCATGGAGCCGAGAAGGCGTTCCAGGGCCACCTCGACGTCCTCACGCCACGAGACGGCGGTCTTCAGCTCCAGCCTCAGCCGCGGGAATCGCAAGTGCGGCCGAACGGTCTTGAAACCCACCGACAGCAAGTACTCGGCAGGAACCACGCAACTGGGCTCTTCCCACTTCAAATCGCCGAACGCTTCAATGGCCTTCACGCCGCGCCTGGTCAGGTCCTTGGCCACGCCCTGGATCAGCATGCGTCCCAATCCCCCGCCCGAGAACTCGGGGATGATGTGCGCGGTCATCAGCAACACCGCGTCCGCGCTCACCGGGGACGTCGGGAAGGCCACGGAGCGCGGCGTGTAAAGCGGAGGGCTATAAAGGACAAATCCGGCAGGGACTCCGTCAACATAAGCAATTTTCCCGCAACTGCCCCACTCCAGCAGGGTGCCGGAGATCCACGCCTCTTTTTCCAGGCCGGGATCGCCCGTCTCCACCGCACGTTCGCCGCTGACGGGGTCGAGCTCCCAGAAGACGCACCGCCTGCAGCGGCGCGGCAGATCGTCAAGGTTGTCCAGGGTTATGTTGACCAGCCGGCGCGACAACTACGGCCCCAATCGTTGACCAGGAAAAGCGCGCGAAAACCGCGTCTACAGGTGGCATCGTAGCCCAGTGAGGGTGCCGCCAGCGGGTACCACGACGGGCGAGCCCGGCGACGGGCGACATGTCCGGCTGGCGTAATCTGGTATTTCGGTCCTATATGACACCTAGGAGGTGGGCCGTGACAGAAGAGCTGGATCACGGTCAGACACCCGCGAATCCGGAGACGGGCGCCGAGCAAGCGCCCGTTACTCAGGGCTCGCGTATCGACGCCTACGTCGATCGGTACGCCGCGCGAGCTACCGGGATGGTCGCCTCCGAGATCCGAGCTCTTTTCGCCGTCGCGTCGAGGCCCGAGGTGGTCTCGCTCGCCGGCGGCATGCCGTACGTCACGGCGCTCCCACTCGACATGGTCGGCGAGCTCGTCTCCGACCTGGTCACGCGGCGCGGCCCGGTCGCGCTGCAGTACGGTTCCGGCCAGGGCGACCCGCACCTGCGTGAGCAGATCTGCGAGGTCATGCGGCTGGAGGGGATTCACGCCGGGGCGAACGACGTCGTCGTCACCGTCGGTTCGCAGCAGGCGCTCGACCTGATGACCCGGATCTTCATCGATCCGGGTGACGTGGTGCTCGCCGAGGGGCCCTCGTACGTGGGCGCCCTGGGTACGTTCTCCGCGTACCAGGCCAAAGTCGTGCATGTCGCCATGGACGATCAGGGCATCGTGCCCGAATCCCTGGCCCAGACGATCTACGCCCTGGAGACGGCCGGGGCGCCGATCAAGTTCCTGTACACGATCCCGACGTTCCAGAACCCGGCCGGTGTCACGCTCAACGTCGCGCGCCGGCAGCAGGTCCTGGACATCTGCCAGCGGGCCGGAATCCTCATCATCGAGGACAACCCGTACGGACTGCTCGGATTCGACGGCGAGCCCATGCGCGCCCTGCGAGCCGACAATCCCGACGGAGTGGTGTATCTCGGGTCGTTCTCCAAGACACTCGCTCCCGGATTCCGCGTCGGCTGGGCGCTGGCGCCGCACGCCATCCGCGACAAGCTCGTGCTGGCGATGGAGTCGGCGGTGTTGTCGCACTCGTCGTTCACGCAGCTCGCCGTCGGGCAGTACCTGACGACGCAGCCGTGGCGGGAGCAGATCAAAGCGTTCAAGGAGCTGTACCGCGAGCGCCGCGACGCGCTGCTCGACGCGCTCGAAGCCCTGATGCCTCCGGAGGTGACCTGGACTCGCCCGGCCGGAGGCTTCTTCGTCTGGGCCACCCTGCCCGAGGGCCTCGACTCCAAGGCGATCCTGCCCAGGGCGGTGTCGGAGCGGGTGGCGTTCGTCCCCGGCACCGGCTTCTACGCCGACGGGAGCGGGAACCGGCACATGCGGCTTTCGTACTGCTTCCCGGAGCCTGACCGGATCCGGGAAGGGGTGCGGCGGCTCGCGGGGGTGATCGAGCAGGAGATGCAGCTGCGCGACACGTTCGGCACGGGGTCGGCACGGGACCACAGCGGCGTGGACACCCCCGGACCCGACCTCGCCTGACCCTCCCACCGCACCACCACACCGAGAACCACGGCCGGCACCTCCGAGGGGAGGTGCCGGCCGCACTCATCTCAAC
>NZ_JABCPZ010000458.1 GCF_013283785.1 Nonomuraea antri | reverse complement strand
GCCTGACCCCGCCGGCGGGCCACTGATCCCGGCGGGGTCAGGCGCCGGCTGCGGCGAGGGTGCCGAGCCTGCGCAGGGAGTAACGGGCCAGCGCGACGCTGACGGCGTGGGCGGGCGGCCACAGCGCCCGCCCCAGCGGGCCGAACGGCAGCTCCAGCTCCTCGGCCCAGATCACCCGGCTGCCGCCCCCCTCGGGCGTGACCCTGATCGCGCCCCTGCCCCGCACCAGCCGGCCGGTGTGCAGGACGCGCAGCAGCCTCGGCGGCTCCCAGTGGGTGATCGTCATGGTGTCGAGGAAGCCGAACGGCCGGATGCCGGTGTAGGCCTCGACCGTGTCGTCGCCGACGAGCCTGGCCGTGGTCATGAACATCCATTCACGGTGCCGGGGCCAGTCGGTGATCAACGCGAACACCTGCTCCGGTGGTGCCGGCACGTGAACGGCCGCTGCCGCGTAAACGGGTTTCACCCCTCAGACCCTAGGGGCGTTCGGCGCCCGATCGCACCCATGTGTACAGCGCGTCGCCGGGACAGGAGGTGTCGTAGCCGTCGCGGTGCCCCTTGACCTCGCGTCCGGCGTCGCCGCGCTCGCGCAGGTACTCGATGGCGTCGACGAGCCCGTTCAGCATCTCGTCGTTGGGCTTGGTCAGGCCGGAGCTGCCGAGCAGGGCCAGCACGGCGTAGTGGCCGGAGTTGAGCCCGCGGCCGTTGGCGGCGGGCAGGGCGTGCGGGCCGCGTCCCATGAAGACCCGGCGGTGCGGGCAGACGACCAGGTTGTAGGCCAGGTCGATGTACTTCTCGCCGCGCCCGCCCGCCATGTGCATGGCCTGCATGTCGCGTATCAGCTCGGCGCAGCGGTCGTGCCGGTCGTTGTCGGCCAGGTTGGCGGGCACCTTCCCTCCGGTGTAATGGATCTTCACGCCACGGGTGGAGTCGAGGCGGGTGTAGTCGGCGCTGGGCGACTTGGCGTCCCAATCCTTGCGGCTGATCAGCTTCACGTGTTTCTTCCCCTCTCGCCTTACTGTTGAGCCTGCCAACTCTACGCAATGATCTCATTACTCAGAGTGGTTATGTGGCGTGCGGGTGAGGGTGGTCGATCGTCGGCGTCAGGCCGCGATCAGGCGGCTGTCCGCATCGCGGGCCTATCCTCGGGTTTCATGAAGTACGTGCTCTTGATCGGGCTGGACGAGTGCGACGTCCCCGAGGAGATCGCGCGGCACGGGTGCGGCGGCTGGGGTGCGGAGATGGCGCGGCGCGGGGTCGTCAGGGGCGGCGCCGGGCTGGGGCCGGCGGCGCAGGCGGTCACCGTTCGGGTGCGCGACGGCGACACCCTGGTGAGCGACGGGCCGTTCGCCGAGACCAAGGACCAGATCGGCGGCTTCGTCCTGATCGAGTGCGCGGACCTGGAGGAGGCGGTGGAGATCGCGGCCGCGCACCCGGTGGCGCGGTACGGCTCGATCGAGATCCGCCCGGTCCTGGAGCCATGACGGATCCCCGGGACGCGGCAGATCCCCCGGGACGCGGCAGATCCCCCGGACATGACGGATCCCTCGGACATGACGGACCTCCGGGATGCGGCGGGTCAGCGGGACATAACGGATTCCCGGGACGCGGCGAGTCCGGAACGGGTGGCGGATCTGAAGCAGGTGTTCCGCCGCGAATGGGGTCAGATCGTCGCCACCCTGATCAGGATCACCGGCGACTGGGACCTGGCCGAGGAATGCGCCCAGGACGCCTTCGCCCTGGCCTTGGAGCGCTGGCCGCGCGACGGCGTGCCGAGGCGTCCGGGGGCGTGGCTGACCACGGCGGCGCGCAACCGGGCCGTCGACCGGTTGCGCCGCGAGAAGGTGGGCGCGGCCAAGCTGGCCGAGGCCGCCCGCACGAACCCACCCGGCCACCTCGCCGGCCACGTCGCCGATCACCTGGACCGCCACCTGGACCGCCACCCGGACGGCCACCTGGACGGCCCCCGGGACCGCCATCCGGACGGCCACCTCGATGACCACCTCACCGGCGCCCCCGACGACTTCTCCGACGGCTTCCCCGATGACCGGCTGCGGCTGATGTTCACCTGCTGCCATCCGGCGCTGTCCCTGGAGTCGCGGGTGGCGCTGACGTTGCGCAGCCTGGCCGGGCTGAGCACGGCCGAGATCGCGCGGGCGTTCCTGGTGCCCGAGGCCACCATGTCGCAACGCCTGGTGCGGGCCAAACGCAAGATCCGCCAGGCGCGCATCCCGTTCCGGGTGCCGCCGCCCGCGCTGCTGCCCGAACGGCTCACCGCCGTGCTCGGGGTGTTGTATCTGCTGTTCAACGAGGGCTACAGCGATCCGGTAGGCGACGAGCTGCGCGGTGAGGCGATCCGGCTGGCCAGGCTGCTGGCCGCGATGCTGCCCGGGGAACCGGAGGCGGGCGGGCTGCTGGCGCTCATGCTGCTGCACGAGGCGCGGCACGCCACCCGTACCGCGGCCGACGGGACCCTCGTCCCGCTGGAGGAGCAGGATCGCTCGCGCTGGGACCGGGACCTGATCGGCGAGGGCGAGGCCGTGCTGGAGCGGGCGCTGGCCGCGCGCGCCGCGGGGCCTTACCAGGTGCAGGCGGCGATCGCCGCCTGCCACGCGACTGCGGGCACGGCGGACGAGACGGACTGGCCGCAGATCGCCGCCCTGTACGCGCGGCTGGCCCGGCTGGCTCCCTCCCCGGTGGTGGCGCTCAACCAGGCGGTGGCCGTGGCGATGTCCGACGGGCTGGAGGCGGGCCTGGCCCGGGTGGACGCGCTGGCCGCCACCGGCACGCTGGACGGCTACCACCTGCTGTCCGCCACCCGCGCCGACCTGCTACGCCGACTGGGCCGACCCGCCGAGGCCGCGGACGCGTACCGGGCGGCGATCGCCCTGGCCGCCGCGGACGCCGACCGCCGCTACCTCACCCGCCGCCTGCACGCCCTCTACCCCACCGACCCGACCCTCGACGCTGACCCCTGACGCCTGATCCCGCAC
>NZ_JABCPZ010000457.1 GCF_013283785.1 Nonomuraea antri | reverse complement strand
TTATAAGAGACAGCCCCCAGCCCGATACTGGCCAGGAACAACACCGGCAGCACGAACGACGAGAACAACGACGCCCGCCACAACCGCTTGTACAACGTCAGGTGCCGCTCCAGCACCGCCACGGACGGATGCGCCATCAGTCGACCAACGTCCGGCCGGTCAAGTGCAGGAAAACATCCTCCAGCGACGAACGCCGCACCAGCACACTCGACGGCACCAGCTCCCGCCGGTGCACCTCCGACACCGCGCCGTCGCCGTCCTTCGCATACAGCAGGATCCGGTCGGGCAGCACATCCACCCGATCACCGACCCCCTCCAGCGGCGCCACGAACCCCGCCAGCTCCTGCCCGCCGAACCGCAACTCCACCACCTCGGGGGAGGAGTAACGCTCGATCAGCGCCCGCGGCGACCCCTCCGCCACGATCCGGCCGCCGTCCATCACCACCAGCCGATCGCACAACTGCTCGGCCTCGTCCATGTAATGCGTCGTCAGCACCAGCGTCACCCCCCGCTGCTTGAGCCGGAACAACCGCTCCCACAGCAGATGCCGCGCCTGCGGATCGAGACCCGTCGTCGGCTCGTCCAGCAACACCAGATCAGGGTCGTTCACCATCGCCCTGGCGATCGTCAGCCGCCGCTTCATCCCGCCCGACAACGGCTCGACCAGGCTGCCGGCCTTCTCCCGCAGCTGCGCGAAATCCAGCAGCTCCTCGGCCCGCTCCCGCGCCTGCGCCCGCGACAACCCGAAATAACGCGCATACGTCGTCAAATTCTCACGAACCGTGAGATCGGGATCCAAATTGTCCAACTGAGGGCACACCCCCAGCCGAGACCGGATCCGCGGACCCTCACGCACCGGATCCAACCCCAAAATCCGCAGCTCACCCGCCGACGGCATCGACACACAGCCGATCATCCGCATCGTCGACGACTTCCCCGCACCGTTCGGGCCCAAGAACCCGAACGCCTCACCAGGAGCCACCTCCAGATCGATCCCGGCCACCGCCGTGAACTCACCGAAGCGCTTCACCAGCCCACGCGCGTAAATCAACGCCTGTTCACCCGACACGACGACAGACCCTAACCAACCCCACCGACAGTTCCGCAACCCGATAGCACCCACAATGAAACCCACACCCCGGCACCCGAGCACACCCGGGGGAGACCTGCGAGGAGGACGGACCCATCGACACCCGCACCGCCGCCCAGCACTTCGCCGACACCTGGCAACACGGCTGGACCCACCACGACACCGACGCCATCATCGCCCTCTACCACGACGACGCCGTCCACACCTCCATGCCCTTCCGCCCGCCCCACCGCGGAAAGCACGCCATCGCCGAATACATCACCTGGTCATTCACGGGGGAGACCCACCAGAAAGTCACCTTCGCCACCCCCATCGTGGACGGCGACCAGGCCGCGATCGAATTCCGCGTCCACGCCCACGACAACGGCGCACCCATCACCCTGGCCGGCTGCGTCTTCGTCCGCTTCGACCCCCACGGCCTCGCCGTGCGGACCCGCGACTACTGGCACACCACAGAAGGCCACCACTGACCGGCCACCAGGCGAAACCCCCGAGAAAACCCCGAACGCGGCATCACCGCGCGGACATCGACCGCGCAGGCATCACTGCCGGAAAACTCAGCGCGCCGCCCGCAGCGGCGCCACCCCCGCGCCCGGCCTGCGCCGCGGCATCATCGACTGCCCCACGGCCGGAACCGGAAGCTGCCCCTGCCCCTGGACCTGCCCCTGAAGCTGATTCTGCGCCGGCACCTGACCGGGCATCTGGCCCGGAAGCTGACCGTTCACCTGACCGGGCATCGGCTGGCCCGGCATCGGGGGAGCGGCCGGCAACATCGGACGCGCCACCTGCTGCGTCTGCTCCACCGCCTCAGCACGCCGCTCGGCGCACCCGCCGCCGCAGTACCCGTTCGTCACGATCAGCCGCCCCCGCAACGGCGTGTACGCGTCCCGCCCCGAAGCGGGGAGAACCCGCTGACACACCGGGCATAACACCGACTGGTTCCCCACGTGCTGCTCCTCTCACGGCGCAATAGCAGGAGCCCCCACCCTAGAGCCACACCTGTCACCGAGGACAGCGAATCAACACAACGTCAAGCGAACCGTCAGAACCGGAATCACGCCAACTTGACATAATGTCCATTATCAAGCAACCAGACACGCCCACACCAACCACCCGAAATCCAAGGAAAACCGCGCCACCACACACCCTGCCACCCGCATGAAACGCCCACCCCAGGGCAGAGAGCCACCCATGCCCAGCCTGGACACCTCCGCCCCGGGCCTCATCGCGCTCACCGCCGTCATCACCGCAGCGATCATCTGGCTCATCATCCTGGCCGCCCGGCTCACCCAGCGGCCCAAGAACCGGCCAGGCCCCAGCCTGGATCTCGTCGATCAAGCTCGCGAGCTCAAAGCGCTCGGCCAGATCCAGGAAGCCGTCTTCCTGGTGCGCGGCGAGACCGGCATGAGCCACCGCGCGGCGACGCGCTTCGTCAACCGGCTGTGAGGCCCCCACCGAAAACCCCCATAAGCCACTTTTGATGCGATACCGGACAGAAGCTGGATTCTGTCCGGTATCGGAACGGCCGCGCGCCGACCGCACCCACGGCCCGCTGTCGCGTCTCAAGGAACTTGGCCCTTGTCTCACCAACTTGGCCTCTCCCGCGATTTCGTCTCAGCAGCGTGGCCCGAGAAGATCGTTCCGGGCGTAACCGATTGATCAAGTTCTCAGCAAGATGGTCCTTCAAGGTCGTTTGTCTCACTAAAGTGGCCCCCGCTCTTCGTTGTCTGAGTCCCCAGTTGGTGGTGCTGGTTGAGCGTGCGAGCCGTACAGGCGAGCGCCTTAGAGGTCATAACAGAATGAGATTGCCCGCATCCTTACGGTGATGATCGTCGTTGATAGGTTGTGAGGAAGGGCGAGCAACTGCCGTGGATCGTCTCGGACAGCTTGTGGGAGCGGATCGAGCCGTTG
>NZ_JABCPZ010000456.1 GCF_013283785.1 Nonomuraea antri | reverse complement strand
GAACCTCGCCCCACTGATACTCATCGGCGCAGACCAGGCCGACGCCATGGCCGCCACCTCCCCACCACCCCGCGACCAGGTCCTCCTGGTCACCAGATCGCCAGACGACCCGGACACGTGGCGAAAATGCGTAGCGGTAGGCGCCCAAGCGGTCGTCGCCCTGCCCCAGGACGAACGCCGTCTCGTGGAGGACTTCGCCGACGCCATGGACCCAGACCCCCGCTCAGGGACGGTGATCTGCGTCCTGGGAGGCCAAGGAGGGGTGGGCACGAGCGTCCTGTCCGCCTGCCTGGCGCTCAGGGCGTCGGGCGACCGCCTCCGCACCCTGCTGGTCGACGCCGACCCCCTGGGTGGAGGCATCGACGCGCTGCTCGGCCACGAGGAGGCGTCCGGCGCTCGCTGGAGAGACCTGGTCGCCAGGCAGGGACGCATCAACTCCAGCGCACTCAAGGACGCCCTGCCGTCCTTCGGCGATCTGGCCGTGCTCTCGTTCCACCGCGGCGAGGTGGAAGAGATCCCGCAGGAGGCCATGCGCTCGGTGCTGGAGGCGGGCCGGCGCGGCTTCGACCTGATCGTTGTCGACCTCCCACGACAACTCAACCCGGCCACCCTGGAGGCGCTGGCCAGAGCGAACACCACTCTCCTCGTCGCCACCGCCGACGTGCGCGGCATCCTGTCCGCCGCCCAGGTGCTCGGTGAGGCCGGCAAGCACACCGCTGACATCCGCGCCGTCCTGCGCCCCGGCGTCCTGGACGAGGACGTCGCGGCAAGCTCCCTGGGCATCCCTGCGCTCGCCCGATTCCCCGACCAGCCCAAACTCACCGCCACCCTCAATCGCGGCGAACTACCCAAACTGGGCCCCCGCACGGTCCTGGGCGGTCTGTGCGCATCCCTGCTGACCGACCTCGTACCGACATGACCCCCCGCACCCCGGGCGCCGAGCCGCAACGCCCCGCCGCACCGGTGTCGCCGGAGCTGGTGGAGGCCGTCCGCGTTCGTCTGGCCAGAACCGGCGTGGAACCCACCGCGGCCCAGGTGGCCGTGGCGTTGCGCGCGGAGAAGTCCGTGTACGGCGACGCCGAGATCCTCGCGGTCGCCCGCGCCCTGTGCGCGGACTTGATCGGCGCCGGCCCGCTGGAGCCGCTCCTGGCCGAACCGGACGTGACAGACGTCCTGGTCAACGGACCCCGCGAGGTCTGGGTCGACGACGGCGACGGGCTGCGCCGCACCCAGGTCACATTCACCGACGACGCCGCGGTGCGCAGACTGGCCCAACGCCTGGCCGCCGCCGCGGGCAGACGGCTCGACGACGCGTCACCGTACGTGGACGCCCGGCTGGCCGGCGGCGTGCGCCTGCACGCGGTGCTGCCGCCCGTGGCGTCCGGCGGCACCAGCATCTCCCTGCGACTACCGCCTCGCCGTACGTTCACGCTGTCCGACCTGGTCACGGCCGGGACGATCCCGCCTCCCGCGCTGCCCGTGCTGACCGCGATCGTCGCGGCCCGGCTGGCGTTCCTGGTGACGGGCGGCACCGGTACGGGCAAGACCACGCTCCTGTCGGCCCTGCTGTCCCAGGCGGATCCTCGAGAACGCCTCCTCCTGGTCGAGGATTCGGCCGAACTCCGGCCGCTCCACCCCCACGTGGTGCGCCTGGAAAGCCGTCCAGCCAATCTGGAGGGCGCGGGCGGCGTGGGGTTGCGCGATCTCGTACGGCAGGCGCTGCGCATGCGTCCGGACCGCCTGGTGGTGGGCGAAGTCAGGGGAGCGGAGGTGATCGACCTGCTCGCCGCGCTCAACACGGGCCACGAGGGCGGTTGCGGCACGCTTCACGCGAACGCCGCCGCCGACGTCCCGCCGCGCCTTGAGGCGCTGGGTTGCGCGGCGGGGTTGAGCAGGGAGGCCGTCCACAGCCAGCTCGCCGCGGCACTCGACGTGGTGATCCACCTGACCAGAGGCTGCCAGGACGGCCGGCGCAGGATCTCTGAGATCTGCCTGCTCGCGCGAACGTCATCGTCCCTGGTAGAAGCGGTCCCCGCGCTCACCTTCACACCGAGCGGACGAGTGCTGACCGGCCCCGGGTACGAAGCCCTGACTCGGCGAACGCCGTCGTGATGGCCGCCTTCGTCGCAGCGTTGTCCACAGGCTTGGCCGTCTGGCTGTGGACAGGCCCCGACCCGGCGACCACCCGACTGAACAGACTCACCAGCGACCACGAGCCGGTCCACTGGCATGCGTTACGCCGTCGCCTTACCCGTCCCAACCAGGCACGGCGAGCCGACGCCTGGCGGCAGGCGTCGATCGAGCTTTGCCAGGCCCTGTCGGCGGAGCTGTCGGCCGGACGCACCCCTGGCGAGGCGTTGACCAGAGCCGTCGCCGCCGTGGACTTCCCTGATCCCCAGGTCATGCGTCCCGTGACGGCGGCGGCGAGGGACGGCGGAGACGTCGCGGCGGCCCTCGCCGCCGCAGCGCCCGCCCGGGGAGGCGAGGGACTGCACCGCCTAACGGCGTGCTGGGACGTCGGCGTCACCGTGGGCGCCGGCCTGGCAGCTCTCGTGGAGCGCGTGGCCGGCGCCTTGCGCGCTGCCCAGGCCCACCGTCAGGACGTGGCCGCCCAACTGGCAGGTCCTCGCGCCACGGCCAGGCTGCTGGCCGTCCTCCCCGCCCTCGGCCTTCTCATGGCCGGTGCGCTCGACATGCACCCGCTCGACTTCCTGCTCGGCAGCGTCCCCGGCCTGGCCTGCCTCGTGACAGGCATCGCCCTGGACGCCTGCGGCCTGTGGTGGACCAACCGCATGGCCATACGCGCCCAGTCCGCCTGACCCGAACCGCCACCCAGCCGGCAAGACCATCGCCCGACCTCCAAGCGAACGGACCGCCCCGATGCTGGAACTGCTGTCCGCCGTCTGTGTGGCTCTGTCCACATGGCTGTGGCTATCACCCAGAACACCCCCAGAACGCCTTTCTCTTATACACATCTTACGCTGCCGACGCTCGCCTAACTATAAATAA
>NZ_JABCPZ010000455.1 GCF_013283785.1 Nonomuraea antri | reverse complement strand
GCCTGAGACCGTGCCTCTGCATAGGACCGGGCCCCCGCCTGGGCCTGTGCCTGAGCTTGCCCGTACACCTCAGCCTGTGCCTGAGCCTGAGCGTGCGCCTCTGCCAGCGGCTGCGTGTGGCGGCCACGTCTAGCCGCCCAGCCGAGCGCCACCACCCCGGCCAGCGCCACCGCGAACAACAACAGCCCAGCCCAACTCGCCCCCGCGGCCATCTTGGGGAACTTCAACAGGACATCCGGCCCCCGCTGTGGGATCCAACTGATCGCGTGCCGTTCCCCGAACCCCACCAAACCCAGAACGACCGCCGGCAGGCACCCGACCGCGAGCGCGCCCGCCATCGGGGCCCACTGCCTACGCCGTCCGAGCTGCGCGATGACGTGCGCGGGCAACACCAGCACCGCGAACAAGTGCGTAGAACACACCAGCGCGACCGACACCCCGTAACAGACCCACCGCCCACCCGACGGCCGCTCGGCCGCGCGATGCAGCGCCCAGAACGAGAAGACCACCGCCGCGGCGGCGAAGGCATACGAACGGGCGAACGCCCCGTAGTACGACACGGACGGCAGGACCGCGAAGACCCCCGCCGCGATCACCCCGGCCCGCGTGCTGTGCAGCCGCCGTCCCAGATCGGTCAGGAACCACGCCGCCACGGCGATCGCCACCGCCGACGGCAGCCGCAGCCACAACTCCGCCGTGCCCGCCTTCATCCAGAAGTGCATGAACAGGTAGTACGGCAGGAAGTGCCCGTCGATGTGCCGAGCCAGCTCCCACAATCCGGACAGCGAACGCGAGGCGGCGCTGATCGTGGCCAGCTCGTCGCCGTTCAGCGTGGCGGCCCCGGTGCCCGCGAACGCCACCACTCCGGCAGGCAGGCTCATCCACCACGGGCTGGACCTGTGACGTCGGACGGCCGGCTGGGTTGCAGGGGTGATCGTGGTGGCGGTTGAGGTCACCGAGGCAGAATAGTCGGCATAAGCCGCAAGATATGGCGAAAGTGATCATTCCTGGCAGGGGTGCCTGCTCGCCTGGCTGGAACTGGCCGGTCCGAATACCGACTACCCCGAAGCCGCTCGCTCGGCTTGACTCGCCCGGCTTGTAGTCGTCCCGCCTGTACTCGCCCGGCCTGTACCTGTGACGGTCCGCCCCGTTTGCTGCTCGCCGACTCCGTCACTGCCCGCCCCGTTGCTGCTCGCCGACTCCGTCACTGCCCGCCCCGTTGCTGCTCGACGGCTGGTAACTCCCCAGCCAGTAGCCGCCTATCGGCTCGGCACCCTGCACGTCCCGTAGTCGCGCCCCCGCCTCATGCCGCGTCACTGCGTGTGCCGCGACCTGCCCGCCAGGGCCACCGGCACCGAGCCCCACACCCGCCCAATCCATGGCCGCCGGCTGAGCGGTGGGCCGGGCGGGCTCCGGGCGGAAACAAGCAGGCAGTCAGGGGGCGCCATGCAGCACCAGCAACGCGGCCAGCGCTGCCTCCTTGTGATCCCGCGTCCGCGGAGGCCCCACCTGTGCCCGCAGCCCGTTCACCCGCGTGCCCAGATCACGCCGCCCGAGCACCCGGGCCGCGGTCTCGCCGAGGTTCTTGAAGTCGTACCTGTTCACCGCGACGCCCGCCCCGCGCGCCCCCTCCGCGAGCGCCTCGCGATAGAGCTCGCCCTCGGCTCCGTGCAGGTAGGGATGCTTGCCCAGGATCGCGCCCAGGTCCTCGGGCAACGTCATCCGTCCAGCGCCGACCGCGCCCAGGTCGATCGCGATCCCCGTCACGGCGTGCCCGGCGTTGGCGAGCCGGTCGGCGGCCTGGGCGATCGCCCGGCGCGCCGCGGTCCCGGCCGCGTTCTCGACGCGAGCGATCAACTCACGCGCCGGCTCCAGACCGGCGGCGGCGTGGTACGGCTGATCAGGCAACGCGGGATCGTCGAGCAGCGTGACACGTTCGCGCAGCAACACCTGAGGAGCGTCGACGCCACCCGTGATCGCCACCAGCACGGCCCAGCCGCAATGGTCCTTCATCCCGAGCGCCGCCACGCCGCTCACCTCCGCGATCGCCGTCGAGTGGTGGAATGTGCGGACCAGGCAGGGGTCGATGGAAATCCGGATAGATCTCCTAGATCGCCACTCCAACCTCAAAGTACCGAAAGAGCGACGTCGGGTCATTGATCGAAACCGCTATATGCGGATTCCGCAACCCGTCCCGCACCTCAAACGCAGGGAGCAGGACCGTCATGACCATTGAGAAGCTCATGAACGTCGCGAAGCGGTCGCACGTTCACCGCACCCCTTCGCACCGCTGGCGACCTCCAGGGACGCGGCTCATCAAGGCAGAACGGCAGGACGGCGGCGCGACGGAACGGCTGGGGCGGCAGGCGCCGCGGGGCCGGTGCGAATCGTCGCCCGGCCACTCGCCGACAAGCGTCGCCCACGCCACCGCTGACCTGGGAGCCGGCGTTCTGACCGCGACGCGCCAGCACACATGACGACGCGGACCGCAACTCGAGATCACCACCTGCCCCTCCCGGCGCGCTCCGCCGACGTGCCACACCGGCGGAGCACTGCGATTTGACGAGAGGCGGAACGCGACCTAATCTTTCACTTCGCCCCGGGAGTGAGCCGGACGCCGGTCAGGCGGACGGGCCCCAGGGCAAGCCCCTTGAGACAACAAGCCAACTCGGCTGAGACTTGCTTCGGCGCGTCCCGGTCCGGGTCATCTCGGGTGCGTGGCGATCACCAGAAAATTGGTTGATTCGACAAGCTCCGAATGTCACGGTAAGTTTCCAGGGTTGCCTCGGAACGAGGCGCTCATCCTAGCCGGGTTCGCTCTGCTTGAAGCAAGTCTCCGGACTTGACAGGGCAGAGAGAATCTGATAAGATGAGAGAGACGAAATGTGCGCCTCTGAGGCGGGATCGAAGATCCTGATGAAGATGTACGCGTCCGTTTCTTGAGAACTCAACAGTGTGTTAAAAGCCAGTGCATGATTTACATGCATAACCCTGTCATGGTTTGAACATGATGGACAGCTTGGATTCATTTCCAGACATTGTTT
>NZ_JABCPZ010000454.1 GCF_013283785.1 Nonomuraea antri | reverse complement strand
GCCGGGAGCGGGGCCGGGAGCGGGGCCGGGAGCGGGGCCGGGGGCGGAGATCGGGCCGGCGACGGAGGCTTTTCTGGCTCATCGGAATCTGCTGTTCACGGTGGCCTACGAGATGCTCGGCTCGGCCGCCGACGCCGAGGACGTCCTGCAGGAGACGTGGCTGCTCTGGTCGGGCGTGGACCTCGCCGTGGTCCGGGACCGGCGCGCCTACCTGGTGCGCATCACCACCCGCCAGGCGCTGAAGCGGCTGCGCACGCTCGGCCGGCGCAAGGAGTCCTACGTCGGGCCCTGGCTGCCCGAGCCGCTGCTGACCACCCCGGACGTGGCCGAGGACGTCGAGCTGGCCGACAGCGTCTCGACGGCGATGCTGCTGGTGCTGGAGACGCTGACGCCCACCGAGCGGGCGGTGTTCGTGCTGCGCGAGGTGTTCGACCTGGACTACGACGAGATCGCCGACGCGGTCGGCAAGAGCCGGCCCACGGTCCGCCAGATCGCGCACCGCGCCCGGACGCACGTCGCGGCGCGCCGGCCGCGCGAGGTCGTCTCCCCGGCCGAGGCGCAGGGCGTGCTCAAGGCGTTCCAGCGCGCGGTCGAAACGGGTGAGCTGCAGCGTCTGCTCGACGTCCTCGCGCCGGACGTCGTCCTGCTGGCCGACAGCGGCGGGCTCAAGCGGGCCGCGGCGACCCCGATCGTGGGGGCCGGCGAGGTGGCCCTCGTGCTCGGCCGGATCTCCGCCGTGGCGACGCTGCACCCGGCCCAGGTCAACGGTCACCCGGCGCTGATCGTCCGGATCGACGGGGAGCTCGACGCCGTCCTGACCATGCGTTTCGAGGCCGGGCTGATCACCGGGCTGTACGCCGTGCGCAATCCGGAGAAGCTGTCGCACATGGACCGGGAGACCACGGTGAGCCGCTGACACACCGGGCTCCGAGCATCGGAGGGGGACGCCACCGACGTTGCTAAGCAACTCGCGTTGACTAACGGCGAGATAGTCAACTACGGTTGCTTACGCGCCGCACGGCACCGCGCGATGCGGTGCCGCTGGATCGTCGTCGTGCGTCGATCCCGTCGTGCGGCGATCCACGCCGATCTCCGGCCGTTCCGTCATGCTCGAAGGAGACCTCCATGCCCACGTTCCGCACCCAGGCCGGCCTGCTCGCCGCCGTCCTGCTCACCCTGGCGGGCAGCGCCATGACCGCTCCCGCCGCGTCCGCCGCGGGCCGCGACCGCGACCACGCCGCACTGCAGCGCGTACTCGACCAGAGCGTCGGCGACGGCGGCGTCCCCGGCGCGGTACTCGAACTCAGACACGGACGCACGAAGCCGTTCTTCGCCACCGCCGGCGTGGCCGACCTGACCACCGGCCGCAAGCGCCGCCCCGGCGAGCACTTCCGCATCGGCAGCTACACCAAGGCGTTCACCGGCACGGTCGTCCTGCAACTGGCCGCCGAGGGCGAACTGACCCTGGACGACACCCTCGCGAAGTGGCTGCCCGGCGTCGTCGAGGAACACCTCGGCGCGGACGGCACCAAGATCTCCATCAGACGCCTGCTCAACCACACCAGCGGACTCCCCGACGCCGTCCCCGGCCAGACCCCGCCGCGACCGGAGGAACCCGGCAAGCGCTTCATCTACTCCAAGGTCAACTACACCCTGGCCGGCATGATCGTCGAACGCGCGACGGGCTCCACGCTCGCCGCCGAGATCGACCGCAGGATCGCCCGGCCGCTCCGCCTGACCGGCACGTACCTGCCGGACGCCGACGACACGCTGCGCGAGCCGCACGCCCGCCACTACTCCAAGTTCGACGAGGCCGGACGTCCCACCGAGGTCCACGACGTCACCAACGCCGACCTCAGCTGGGCGGGCGCCGCGGGCGGCATGGTGTCCACGACCTCCGACCTGCACCGATTCCAGCAGGCCCTGATGCGCGGACGCCTCCTGTCACCCGCGATGCAGAAGGAGATGTTCACCACCGTCCCAACCGACGGCGCGGACTGGGTCCCGAACACCCGGTACGGGCTCGGCGTCTACTCGCAGCGGCTCTCCTGCGGGGTCACGCTGTGGGGCGGCGGCGGGTACATCCAGGGGTCGGTGACGTACGTGATGGGCGACCGCCACGGCAACCACACGCTGGTGAGCAACCTGAACGGCGACTGGAGCGACTACCTGGGCACTTTCACCAAGCTCTTCGAAACCCGCTTCTGCTGACCCACCGAACGCGACCCGCACGGCGTGACCCACGCTGTGTGTGACCCACGCCGGACGTGACTCGCGGGGGCACGACTCGCCGGCCGTCTCCGCTCATCGCCAGCGCGCCGATCCGCGCGAGGAAAACCGGCGCCGCGCCCGCCCGCTCCCCGGCTGTCTGCTCCCCCGCCGCCAAGTCCCACGTCTCCGGGTTCCGCGCCGCCGGGTCCTGCGTCTCCAGGTGCCCCGACGCCGGGTACCCCGCCGCCAGGTTCCCCGTCTCCAGGTCCCATGTTCTGATCCGGCCGCGGCCGTCGTGCCACTCGCCGCTGACCGCCACCGCACGCCCGGCCACCACCCCGGTGACCAGCGCGTGCGCGCGGGCGTTCGTGGCCATCGAGGGGCCGAACTGACGGCCGGTCAGCGGGTCCCCGCGGCGCAACGCGTGATCCCACCCCGCGTCACGACCACCGGCCGGCCCGCCACCCACGCCGCTGCGGCCAGCGAAACCTCGCACTCCGCACCGAACGGCACCCCGACGGGCCGGCCGGTGCGTACATCCCGCACCTGCACGATCCCCTGGTCCTCATCACCGTCGAGATCGGTCACCAGAACCGCAACAGGATCACCCATCCCGAGCCCGACACCGGCCCCAAAACCAACCCCGAAACCGACACCGACACCGACACCGACAACAAGCGGCATCCCTCTGCGAGCGGCGCCCCCACCGGCTCCCCCGTCGCCGGATCCCACACCCGCACCGTCTCATCGAGAGAACCGCAGATCACCACCGGCCCGCCCAGCCACCACCGCCCCGGCCAACGCCGCGCCATAGCCCGCATCGACGAGCACCCGCCCCGCCACCCCAC
>NZ_JABCPZ010000453.1 GCF_013283785.1 Nonomuraea antri | reverse complement strand
GGTCAGGGGGCGGCCGGTGGGGCCTCGGGTGCTGGTTCGGCCGGGACGCGCAGGACGAACCTGGCCCCGGTGTCGGAGTCCTCGATGGTCAGCGTGCCGTGGTGGGCGGTGGCGATCTCGCGGGCGATGGGCAGGCCGAGGCCCGTGCCGCCGGCGTCCCTGTTGCGTGAGGCGTCCAGGCGGGTGAAGCGCTGGAAGACGGTCTCGCGCTCCTCGGGCGCGATGCCCGCGCCGTCGTCCAGCACCTCCATCACGGCCTGCGTGTCCTGCCGCCGCACCGTCACGATGACCTGCGTCTCGGCGTGCCGTTCGGCGTTGTCCAGCAGGTTCGTCAGCAGCCTGGCCAGCTGCAGCCGGTCGCCGGTGACGATCACGTCCGGCTGCAGGGTGGTGACCACGTTCTTGCCGCGCGGCCTGCAGGTCTCGGCGGCGACCAGGTCACCCAGGTCGAGCGGTTCGTGGTGGGTCGGGGCGCCGGCGTCCAGCTTGGTCAGCGTGAGCAGGTCGGTGACGATGGCCTGCAGCCGCTCCAGGCTGGCCAGCATCTTCTCGCCGGTGTCGCGCCAGTCGGTGTCGTCGGGGTGCAGCAGGCTGTCCTCGATCTGGGCGCGCATGGCGGTGATCGGGCTGCGCAGGTCGTGCGAGGCGTCCCCGGCGAACCGGCGCTGCCGCTCCATCGCGATCTTCTGCTGCTCCAGCGCGGTCTCCAGCCGTTCCAGGGTCTGGTTGGCGGTCTCGGCCAGGGCCTTGATCTCGTCGTCGTTCACCGGGACCGGCACGCGCATCCCGCCGCCGCCCGCCGAGATCTCGCCCAGCCGTCTGGTGATGCTGCTGACCGGCGCGAGCGTCCTGGCCACCACGCGCGAGACTCCCCACCAGGTCAGCGCGACCAGCAGCGCGGTCACGCAGATCTCGAACAGCAGCACCTCCGTCCTGACGTACCAGGGCACGCCGGGGCCGAAGGCGTAGATGACCCATTCACCCTCCGGCTCGTACGCGGTCAGCGCGACCGCGATCTTGCAGTGGCCGGGGAAAGCGGGCAGGTCGCACAGCACGGCCTCGTTGTTGGCCTGCTCCCGGTGCGGGATCGCGGTCGTCAGGCGGGGCCGCCCGCTCAGGTTCTGGGTGGCGGCGACCACGCGCCCGGCCGGATCGACCACCTGGACGCCGTCGAGGTCGGGTGCGGTCAGCCGCCGGGGCAACTGGTCGCGTTTGACCATGAGCAGCACGCGCAGCGCCTTGCCCGACACCTCGTGCGCCCGCAGGTCGGTGACCTCGTTCCGGATTCCGTACAGCACGAAGATGCTGACCACGACGTTCACCAGCAGCATGGCGATGCTGGCCAGCAGTGTCAGCCGCGTTCGCAGCGACCGGCCCAACCGTGTGCTCACACGCTCCCCCGACGATCAGGAGACCACAGCCGCCCGGTGTGCCGCGAACCTCGGGAGATTCCTCGACAAAGTGGGACATCGGCGTGGGTGTTGCCGCGTGCGAACCGTAGCGGCCCCCTGGGTCAGCTGGTCACCAGCGTGAGCCCGAACGCCGACAGCGCCTCCGTGACCGGCTGGAAGTAGGTGGAGCCGCCCGACGCGCAGTTGCCGGTGCCGCCGGAGGTCATGCCCTGCGCCTGGTCGCCGGAGACGAACGGCGCGCCGGCCAGGCTGCCCGGCTGCGCGCACACGCTGGTGCGCACCAGGCCGGTGACCGTCCCCTCCGGGTAGCTGACGCTGGTGTTGTACTGCTGGATCGTGCCGCAGCGCCAGCCGCCCGACGGCGTCGCCTGGCACACCGACGAACCCACCGGCGCCGGACGCGCGCCGCGGATCGGCCGCTCACCGCCGGGCGCGACCACCGTGCCGCGGGGCGTCCAGCCGGGGTAGAGCGACACCCAGGCGTAGTCGTCGACGGGGAAGGACGACGACTCGAACACGCCGATGGGCGTGCCGAGGTAGCCGCCCAGTGCCACGTCGCCCTTCTGACCGCAGCGCCCGGCCGTCAGGAACCCGTCGGTCGTGCCGCGCCGGACGGTGAACGCCACGACGCAGCGTCCCTTGTTCCTGACCGAGAAGACGTCGCCGCCGCGAACGACCCCGCCTTGGAGGCCGCCGCTACCAGGGACTTCCGCGGACGGGGTCGGTCGAGCGGGGGAGTGCACGATCCGGACGAGCGCGGGGTCCACGCCGGCGGCCGCGACGAACGCCGCGCCGCTCGCCGCGTCGGCGGCCAGCACCACCAGGTCGTTCGCGCGCACGTCCACGTGCCAGCCGTGCACGCCGGGGCCGGCCAGTCCCGCCGCCCGATCCAGGACGTCCTTGGCGGCGTCGAGCGCGGCCAGCGTCCGGACGACGACGGTGGCGCGGGCGCCGCCTGCCTTGATGGACGCGACGTCGGCCGCGTCGACGGTGGCGACGACCAGGGAACCCGAATCGTCCAGCCAGGACCCGCCGAACCGCTCCCCGAGCCCGGCGCGCAGGACCGGCTCCAGCCGGCGCGCACGGGCCTCATCGGCCAGCCGCGCCTCGGCCTGCGCCGCGCTCAACCCCAGATCCCGCCGCAACGCCCCCACCAGATCGGACGGGGGAGCGGCGGTTCGCCCGGATGCGCCGGAGGGGTTCGACGCGGTGGCTGGGGCGGGTGTGCTGGTGAGCGCGAGCGCGACCACGGCCGCCGCGGTCGCCGTACGGATCGCCTTCATGGGACCTCCCGAGGCCGGCCTTGCCGTCACGGTACGACGGGAGCCGCAGCCCGGGGACCTACCGATTGCCCCATGTCACGGTGATATGAGCCCGCCTCGGAGCGCTCCGGGCCGGTGTTCGTGAACGCATCGGGCCGGCCGCCGATCGAGGACGGGGTGCGGCCGATCAGGTCGCGTGCCGTCCTGGCCAGGTGCGCCTGGTCGGCGAATCCCGCCATGGCCGCCGCGTCCGCCACCGGGTGCCCGGGCAGGCACGCGATCGCGGCACGCAACCGCGCCCAGCGCCGCAACCGGGCGAGCGGGACGCCCAGCTCGGCGCGGGCCAGCGCCCGCAACCGCGGCGCGGACAGCCCGACCGCCCCCGCAACGCTTCCCAGGTCGCCCCAACCG
>NZ_JABCPZ010000452.1 GCF_013283785.1 Nonomuraea antri | reverse complement strand
CCAGCACCCTCGGCGCGAGCCCCGGCCCGCCCTCCTGCACCTCGGCGCAAGCCGTCATCCACAGGACGACCGGGTCCGCGACCGTCATCCACAGGGCGGCCCCGGGTCCGGGACCGTTATCCACAGGTGGAGAGCCGGGCCGGCGGCCTGGCAGTAGTCTTTGACCATGCCCACTCCGCACTGGCCCGCGCCGACGGCGACCGCCCCCGTCACCGCCACGGTCCACCTGCCCGGCTCCAAGTCGGTGACGAACCGTGCGCTCCTGCTCGCCGCGCTCGCCGACGCCCCCGGTGTCGTACGCCGGGCGTTGCGCAGCCGCGACGCCGACCTGATGGTCTCGGCCCTGCGGTCGCTGGGCGCGACCCTGGAGGCGACCGACGAGACCGTCGACAGCGTCGACTGGCAGGTGACGCCGGCCCCTGTCCGCGGCGGCTCGCGCATCGACGCCGGGCTCGCCGGCACGGTCATGCGATTCGTCCCTCCGATGGCCGCGCTGGCCGACGGCCCGGTGTTCTTCGACGGCGACCCCTACGCCCGCAAGCGTCCCATGGGCCCGATCCTCAGCTCGCTGCGCGCGCTCGGCGCCCAGGTCGACAACGACGCGCTGCCGTTCACCATCACCGGCCCGCTGACGGGCGGCGAGGTGACGCTCGACGCGTCCGGTTCGTCACAGTTCGTCTCGGGCCTGCTGCTCACGGCCGCCCGTTTCGAGAAGGGCGTCACGATCCGCCACGTGGGCCCGCCGGTGCCGTCCCAGCCGCACATCCAGATGACCGTGCAGATGCTCAGGGCGGTCGGCGTCACGGTCGACGACAGCGAGCCCGACATGTGGCGCGTGGCGCCGGGGCCCATCGCCGCCCGCGACATGACGGTCGAGCCCGACCTGTCCAACGCCGCCCCGTTCCTGGCCGCGGCCCTGGTCACCGGCGGCACGGTCACGGTGCCGTCCTGGCCGCGTGAGACCACCCAGCCGGGTGACTCCCTGCGCGACCTGCTCACCGCCATGGGCGCCACCGTCCGCTTCGCCGACTCCGGCTCCGACGGCGGCTCCGGCTCCGGCGACGCGGCCGACCTCGTGGTCACCGGCACCGGCGAGATCACCGGCATCGACACCGACCTGCGCGAGGTGGGTGAGCTCACCCCGACCATCGCGGCGCTGGCGGCACTGGCCGGCACGCCGAGCCGCATCCGGGGCGTGAGCCACCTGCGCGGCCACGAGACCGACCGCCTCGCCGCGCTCGCCACCGAGATCAACCGCTTGGGCGGCGACGCCGAGGAGACGGACGACGGCCTCATCATCCGTCCCCGCCCGCTGCACGGCGGCACCTTCCACAGCTACGACGACCACCGCATGGCCACGGCCGGTGCGGTGATCGGCCTCGCCGTCCCTGGGGTGGAGGTGGAGAACATCGCCACCACCGCCAAGACCCTTCCGGAGTTCGCCCGCATGTGGGCCGCGCTGCTGGAACCCTGATGACCACCCAGCCCCACCGTCCCGCCACCACGACCGGTCGATGGAAGGCGTTGAGCTGCAGGTCCGGCTCCTCCCGGGTTTGGTCGCGCGACTGCTCGGGCAAGTCGGAAGAGGGCACCTCCGGGGAGAACGCCGTCCGCACCTGGCCGGTCACCGGCGACGCCGCCCGTCACCGGTCCGGTTATGTCGGGCGTCGCTTCACCGGTTACGCCGGGCGTCATCGGTCCGGTCATGTCGGGCGTCACCTGGTCGGTTACGCCGGGCGTCACCCGACCAGGCCGCCCGAACCGCTCGGACGGGCATCCGCACCGCCTCATGAGGCGTGGGAGCCGCCTGATCGGGCATGCGGATTGTCCGGTCGGCTGTTCGCTCGGGTACCGTCCAGCAGCGGGCTGCACCGACCCGAGAGCCGCCCGCCGACGCCCGCCCCGGGCCCGGGAGCCGTCCGCCCCAGGACGGTCTCCGTCGGGGCCGGATGACGAGACAGCCGCCGAACGACCGTCCAGACCGCAATGTCGCACCCCTGCCGCGACGCTGACGCGAGCAGGACGCCGACGCCGTGAGAGGAAACGAGCACATGGGAGTGGACCGCTGAGGAAGCGGGAGTACGACGAGGACGACGTAAGGGTCAGACCGGGCAAGGGTTCCCGGCCTCGGACCCGTATTCGTCCTGCGCACGAGGACGCCGTTGAAGGCTTCGTGGTCGCCGTCGACCGCGGCCGCTACACCACGCTGGTCGAGCCCGAACGCCCCAAGGGGTCGGGCCAGAAGCGCAAGCAGCAGCAACAGCGACGGCTGGTCGTCGCGATGAAGGCACGCGAGCTCGGCCGTAAGGGCATCGTGGTCGGCGATCGGGTCGCCCTGGTCGGGGACGTGTCCGGCCGTCCCGACACGTTGGCGCGGGTCGTCCGGGTGGAGCCGCGCACGTCGATGCTGCGTCGTTCGGCGGACGACACGGAGGATACGGACGGCATCGAGCGTCCGGTCGTGGCCAACGCCGACCAGCTCGTCATCGTCACGGCACTCGCCGACCCGCCGCCGCGGCCGCGCATGATCGACCGGATCCTGGTCGCGGCCTTCGACGCCGAGATCGACGCGCTGCTCTGCCTGACCAAGTCCGACCTGGCGCCGCCGGACGACTTGGTCGCGCTGTACGAGCCGCTGGGCGTCCCGCACGTGGTCGTGCACAAGGGCGGCTCGCTCGACGAGCTGCGCGAGCACCTGACCGGACGCATCAGCGTGCTGGTCGGGCATTCGGGGGTGGGCAAGTCCACGCTGGTCAACGCCCTGGTGCCGGACGCCAACCGGGCCGTGTCGCAGGTCAACGCGGTGACCGGGCGCGGCCGCCACACCTCGACCTCGGCCGTCGCCCTGGAACTGCCCGAGGGCGGCTGGATCATCGACACGCCCGGCGTCCGGAGTTTCGGGCTGGCGCATGTCTCGGTCGAAACGGTCCTGGCCGGGTTCCCCGACCTCATCGAGGGCACGGTCAACTGTCCGAAGGGGTGTACCCATCTGGGGGACGGCTGTGCGCTGGACGCCTGGGTCGCTGATGGTCAGGCTGACCCGGCCCGACTCGAATCCCTCCGCCGCCTCCTGTCCATCCGCGAAGGCACCCCCGACGACCCGCCCCAGAAC
>NZ_JABCPZ010000451.1 GCF_013283785.1 Nonomuraea antri | reverse complement strand
GGACGGTTTCCTCGATGAGGCGTAGCAGGGCCTGTTCCGCCGTGGGCCGGGCGGCGGGGTCCGGGGCGAGGCAGTCGGCGAGTACGTCGCGCAGGCCGTCCTGCGGAAGCGCGGCCAGGCTCGCCGCTCCCTCCGCCATCCGGCTGAGCCGATCGCCGGGCTGGTCCACCGGGTACGGGTCCCGTCCGGCGGCCGCGTACGCGATGGTGATCGCCCAGCGGGCGACGTCGGCGGCCGGACCGACCGGGTCGCCGCGTACCTCCTCTGGAGCGATCGCGCCCGGCGTGTCCGACAGGCCGGGCAGGGTGTCGCGGCATTCATACCGGTGGTGCGACTCGGGCACCGCGCACAGCAGTCGCGGACCGTCGTCCGCGAGCAGCACCCGGTCCGGCTCGATCCCGGCAGGCGCCAACCCGGCCCGTTGCACGGCGGCCACCGCCGTCAACGTCCCGATCGCCAGCCGCCGCAGCGCAGCCCCCGACCAGCCACCCGCCCGGCCCTCCGGCTGACCATCTGTCCGGCCCTCCGGTTGGCCACCCGATCGGCCCTCCGGTTGGCCACCTGACCAGTCATCATCCGCCTGGTCATTCGACCGATCAGCCAGCCAGCCACCCGACTGACCACCCGGCCGGTCATCCGACCGATCAGCCGGCCAGCCACCCGACCGACCACCCGGCCGACCATCCGCCTGGCCACCTGACCAGTCATCCGCCTGGCCGGCCGACGGATCATCCGCCCGGCTGCCTGACCAGTCGTCCACCCGGCCGCCCGACGGGCCATCCACCCGGCGGCTGCCTGACCGGTCATCCGCCCGGCCGCCCGATGGACCATCCGCCCGACCGAACGAAAGACCATCGGCCCGGTCGCCCGACTGGACGTCCGGGCGGGCGCCGCTGTCACCAGGACCGGGGCGATCCGCCAGTGAGCCGCCCTCGATGTACTCGGTGACCACGAAGTCGGGGCCGGCGTCCAGCACCGCGACCGTCCCGACGGGGGCCGCCGCCCGGAACCGCTCACCCCAGGAAGGATCGGCCGGACGCCGCTCGCCCGGCCTGCCGTAGTGGCGCAGGACCACCGTCCGGCCGTCCGGCGCCTTCGCCAGGTGATCCACCACGCCGCAGCAGTGCGTCCTGAGTACCGCGATCGGCTCGTATCCGGCGACGTTCATCGGGCCGCCCTCGCCAGGCGCAGGCCAGGGGTGTTCCCGGCGGCATCGAGCGTGGCCAGCAGTCGCCGGGTCCCCTCGCGGAAGTCGATGGCCACGAACTCGTGCGGCGTCCTCGTCGGGTCGAGGATCATCAGGTGGTCGTCGCCGTACCAGCCCCACATCTCGGCCCCCTTGATCGAGTTCACGTATGTGGCGACCCGCACGCCGGTCGCCGCGTCCCAGGCGCAGTACGAGCCGCCGCTGGGACAGGTGGTGAGCATCAGCCGTCCGGACGGCGAGAACAACATCCGGCCCAGGCTCGCTCCGGTCCACGGCATCGTCCGGGTCTGCCGTCCGCGCAGGTCGCGGAAGCGCAGTCCGTCGCCGTCGCCGCTGTCGTACCCGGCCACGACGCCGTCGCCGCCGGGCGTCCAGGCGTAGGGACCCACGTCCCCTTCGGTGACGACGGTGGTGACCTGGCGGGTGGCGACGTCGAGCACCGCGAAGCCGGTCGTGCCCTTGCCGCTCACCGTGAACAGCAGCCGCGACGAGGCGCGGTCCCACGTCGGGGAGACGGCGCCGGACGGCACTTGCACGGCGAACCGCCGCCCGTCCCCGCGCCCGACGAGCATCACGCCGGTCCCGGACTGCACGGCCAGCCACGCGCCGTCGGGCGAGGCGGCGACGTCGTCCGCCGGGACGCCCGCCTCCGTGAACGCCCCGCCCTGCCCGCCGCGCAGCCAAACACCTCGCTCGTTCCGGTACGCCACGATGCGCGAAGGATCGGAGGAATGCTCGTG
Organism: Nonomuraea antri; assembly: GCF_013283785.1. Taxonomy (GTDB): domain Bacteria; phylum Actinomycetota; class Actinomycetes; order Streptosporangiales; family Streptosporangiaceae; genus Nonomuraea; species Nonomuraea antri. The sequence goes on along the minus strand of NZ_JABCPZ010000451.1, from coordinate 1,215 downwards.
CAGCGTCAGCCCGATGCCGGGAGCCTGCGTCGTGGTGGCGGGTGAGGCCAGCGCGGACGGTCCCACCCCGGTGGTCTCGATCACGGGTACTGACACGGACGTCGCGGCGGTCGTCGCGGCACTCGCGCCGGATTCGTCCGCCACGACCCTGAGCCCGACGAGATACCCGGCGACAACGGACACGACCGCGACCAACGCCCCGCCTAGAGCCAGCATCGGCAGACTACGCCGAGCTCCCCGGGCCCCACCGTTCGAGCCGACTGCGCCGTTCGAGCCGACTGCGCCGTCCGCGCCGACTGCGCCGCCCGAGCCGACTGCGCCGCCCGAGCCGACTGCGCCGCCCGAGCCGACTGCGCCGGCCGCGCCCACTGCGCCGCCCGAGCCGCCCACGCCGAATGCGGCGGGCCCGCCGTCGCGAACGCTGGCGGGCACATCATCGGCAACACCTGCCGGTACGTAGCGGGCACCACCAGGCGGGACCTCGCCCGCCCCGACGTGCTGCGCGCCGCCGATGCCAACGCGCCGCATGTCGGTCACACCGCTGTGCGGCATGTCGCCGACAGCGCCAGGCGGGACACCGTCGGCGACGTCGGGTGGAATCTCGTCGGGAACGAGCGATCGGGTCGAGTGGCCGACCAGTCGGAGGAGCAACTCCCCGGCATCCGGCCGCTCCGCGGGGTCGGCCGCCAGGCAGGCCGCCACCACGGGCCGCAGATGCTCCTCCAGAACCTCCAGCGACTCCCGAGCTTCCGACGCCTCCAGTGTTCTCGGGGAACGCCCCGCCTCGGAACCCAGCGGGACCTCCGAAACCGGCAAGGTCTGCGGAGCACGCGCCTCCTCCCGAGGATGCGCCTCCTCCCAAGAGCGCGCTCCCTCCCGAGCGCGCGTCGTTTCGAGAGCGCGTGGTGCTTCGGGAGTGCCTGCCTCCGCGGGAGTACGCGTCGCTTCGGGAGTGCGTGTCTCTGCGGGAGTACGCGTCGCTTCGGGAGCGGGCGTGGTCTCGGGGACCCGCATCGCCTCCGGAGCCTCCGCTGTCTCCGGAGGCCGCGCCGTCTCCGGCGTCTCCGGAGGCAGCCATGTCGGTGGGATCTGCGGCGTCTCGGGAGGCAGCCATGTCGGTGGGATCTGCGAAGTCGGCGGGATCCGTGGAGCCGGGGGCGTCCACGGAGTCGGTGAGGCTTGAGGAGGCGGCGGGGGCTGTGGACAGGCAGGGAG
>NZ_JABCPZ010000450.1 GCF_013283785.1 Nonomuraea antri | reverse complement strand
ACCAACAACCGCCCCACATGCCACACCCCCAGCGACCACACCACCCACCACCACCGCGCACCGCACAACGACGATCAATAGACTGCGGCACCAAACGGCAGCGCACCACACCCCGCACTGAACACCGGTTCACTGTGCCGCGCGCCAAACGATCCCGCACTAGACGGCGGCACGCTCGCGACTCCGCCCCGAACAGCGGTGTCCAAACAGGGGACACAAAGGCCCCTCGACCAGCGCGGCCCAACCGACCTCAACCAGCAGGGCTCAACCAGCTCGACCAGCAGACCTCCGTCAGCCTTGACCCGCAGCCCAGTCCAGCCGAGTTCAGCCCAGCAGAGCTCAACCAGCCTTGACCAGCAGTCGCAGCGGCCGGAAGACGAACCCGTCGCTCCACCGCACCGCCCCCAGATCCTCCTGCGCCCGCAACCCAGGCAATCGCGTCACCAGGGCGCGTAACGCCTCCTGCAGTTCCATTCTGGCCAGGTTGGCACCCAGGCAGTAGTGCGGGCCATGACCGAACCCCAGGTGCGGAGTGACCGGCTCGCCCGCGAACCGGTGCACGTCGAAGCGCATCGGATCGTCGAACACAGCCGGATCATGATCGGCCGCCCACAGGTTGGGCAGGACGACGGCCCCCGCCGAAATGGTCCCGCCGGACACCTCGACGTCCTCGGTCATCCGCCGCAGCATGCCGTTGCTGCCCGGAGCCTCGTGCCGCAGGATCTCCTCCACCGCCGGCTCCACCAGCTCAGGCCGTGACGCGAGCTCGGCGTACTGACCGGGATGGCACAACAGCCGGAACACACCCCGGATGATCATCGAGGCGGTGGTCTCGTGCCCGGCGAGGATCAGCGTGAACACCATGTTGGTCAGCTCGTCCTCGCTGAGCCCGTCCCGTCCGTCGCGGGCCGAGATGAGCAGGTCGATCAGGTCGTCGCCTGGCTCGGCGCGGTGCCGCTCGATCAGCTCCCGCGCATAGGCGGTGAACGCGGACAGCCCCTCGAACCGCGCCTCCGCGCTCGCGTCCGAGGTGGACAGGAACATGTCGGTCCAGCCGCGGAACTGCTCGAACCGATCCATCGGCACCCCGAGCAACTCGCACATCACCCGCGCGGGCAGCGGCAACGCGAAGTCCGAAACAAGATCGAACTCCTCACCGGCCGCTTCGATCAGCTCACCGGCGAGCACTGCCGCGCGCGGCCGCCAGCGCTCGACGTTTCGCGGCGTGAACGTGCCCTGCAGAATCCGCCGATAGCGAGTGTGCTCCGGCGGATCCTGGTTGATCAGCGCGGCCGGATCGTCATCCAGGAACGTACCTCGCGCCATCCTCGGCAAGCCGGGATCGCGCAGGTTACGGCTGCTCGCGGGGGAGGCGAGCAGCCCGCGCACGTCGGCGTACCGGACGAGCATCGGAACCCGATCACCGCTCGGCAGAGTCGCCGCATCCATCGGCGCCTCCGCCAGCCGCTGGGCCAGATCGGGAGAGGGCGTGCCGTACGGCCCGGGCGGAAGGTCCGGCCATGTCGGCGGATTGGCGCTGGACTGCTGCTCTGTCAAGGCTGGCCTCCAGGCAGTGCCTCGTCCGAATCATCCTCGTTCGGACCGTAAGGAACCCCACCACACCCGGTCAAGGCCAGACGGGACAGCCCACGTCCATGAAGTTCGCGACGGGAAGTCCCGCGCCTGGTCAAGCGGGGGGACGGGAGAGTTCCGCCCAGTCAAGGCCAAACAGGATAGACCCGCGTCCGATGAAGCTCATGACGGGAAGTCCCGCGCCTGCTCGAGCGCAGGTGCGGAGAGTTCGGCCCAGTCAAGACTAGGCAGGGCCGTCTCACGTCCAGTGAAGCTCGCGACGGGGGAGTCCACTCCTGATCGAGCGCGGGTGCGGAAGTCTCACCCGGTCAAGGCCAGGCCATATAGGACAGCCTCACGTCCGGCGAAGGTCGAGCCAGGGCGCCCCGTGCCTGGACGAGCGCAGCTGAGGGAGTCTCACACCCGGTGAGGTCAAGTAGGGAGACCCGCACTCGGTCAAGGCCGCCGTGGGATGAAGGAACGTGCCTGCCCAAGCCGCAGCGAGCAAGCCCAACACCTGACCAAAGCCCCGATGGGAGAGGCCCGCACCCAGGCCGGGTTTACGGGGACACACCCGCACTCCAGCCAGAATGCTCAAGCGTCGCGCCGCCGCACCACCACCGCGGCGACACCGAGCAGGACGAGCGCGAACCCCACGTAATAGACCAGCGCCCACCACGGGCCGAGTAACGCGGTCGACGGAGGCGGGGCGGGCGGCCCGGGCGGCGGCATCCCCGGATCGGGACCGCCGGTGAGGAACTGCTTGCCCACGTTGAACGGAAGCCACCGGTGAATGGCCAAGCCCGCCCCCGGGATCGCCGGCACGAGCGACTCGGCGAACATCGCGTACCCCAGCACCAGGATCAGCGCGCCCGCAGTGTGCCGGACGACCGCCCCGATCGCGACCGCGATGACCGCCGCACCGGCGTAGTACGCGGCGACGCCCGCCACGTTCCGCCAGTCGGCCGCCGTGTCCAGCGCGAGGTCGGCTCGTGGTGCCAGCAGCGCCGCGACACCGAGCGCGCAGAACGCGGCGACCAGGCCGAGCGCGGCACAGGCCAACGCGGTCACGGCGGCCTTCGCGGCGAGCACCGAGCCACGTCCCGGCACTGCCAGGAAGGTCGCCTTTATGGTGTGATACCGGTACTCGGTGGTGATAGAGGCCACCGCCAGCGCCAGGATCGGCGCCATACCGAACTGGAACCCCGCCTGGCTGACCGCGACGGTAACGGCCGCCGGATCCCCCGCTGACCCTGCGACCAGCCCCGCGAAAGCCACCGGAACCACCACCGCGGCCGCGGCCAACACCTTGGGCGACGGCGTGGAGAGCAGCTTGACACCTTCGGCCGCAACCAGACTCATCGCCTCGCCCCTTCCCCGGTGTCGTACGGCATTACGTGAACCCCTGCCGTGCTGGGCATCGCATCGGCCGTGGCGCGGGGTGTCACATGAGCGGCGGAGTCCGCGGCGTGATATTCCATCGCATCGCCGGTCAACCGCATGAACGCCTCCTCCAGAGAACCTTGGCGCGGGCTCAGCTCATGCAACACGATCCCGTTCGCGGCACACAGCACACCGATCGCGGCGCTCGTCACACCCCTGACAACCAGAACA
>NZ_JABCPZ010000044.1 GCF_013283785.1 Nonomuraea antri | reverse complement strand
GGCGAGCACTACGGGTGGGGGTGGCCGAGCCGCAGGTCGAGCTCGCGGGCTTCGGGCAGCGCGGCCCACCGGACGCCGAGCCTGGTCCGCAGGCCGCGTAGTTCCCTGTCGATGGTGGCGCGGCCGGCGCCCGCGGCTTCGGCGAGCACGAACCTGGCCGTGGCCACGGCGGCGTCGGGCTGACCGGCGCAGGCGTAGACGTCGGCCAGCCGCAGCGTCAGCAGCAGGTGCGCGGGGCGCATCGGGCCGGGGACGCGGGCGGCGGCGGTCTGCGCGGCGCTCAGCGCGCGCCGCGCGGTGACGGGCTCGCCGGTGAGCAGCGCGAGGTCGCGCAGCGCCGCCGCCGTGGCCGCCTCGACGCGGGCGACCCCCTCCTCGCCGGTCAGCCACGGCGCTTCGGCCGCGTCGCGGGCGTCGAGCCGGGCGAAGCGCGTCCTGGCCTGGGCGAGGTGCCTGTCGGTCCGGGCCGCGTCCCCGGTCATGGCGTGCGCGCGGGCCTCGTGCAGGCCGGCCGCCGTCAGCACCCAGGCGCGGCCGTGCGCGGACGCGGCCATGGCCCGGGCGTAGCCGAGCGCGGCACGGGCGTCGCGGACGAGCCTGGCCACCATGCTCAGGTCGCCCAGCAGCGCCGCCCTGGCCTCGGTGTCCCCGGTCAGGTCGGCCCAGCGCAGGCCGAGCCCGTACCAGGCCAGGCCCGGGCCGTGCTGCCCGCGTTGCACCCGCAGCCAGCCGGCGAGCTGGGCGTAGCGGGCGGCCAGGCGGGCCGGCGCCGTCCTGTCGGGTGATCGGGCGTCCTCGATCCAGCGCATGAGCGTGCGCAGCGACCGTTCGACGGGGACCGCGAGGTCGGCGGCGGCGTGCCTGCTGTGCACGCGGGTGTAGGCGGCGAGCAGCGCGGTCATCTCGTGCACGGCGTCGGCGTCCCGCCACTCGCCGGCGGGTGCGTGCGGGGTGCCGGGCACCGCGCAGCCGTGGCGGTCGTGCAGGGGGCACGGCAGGCCGTCCGCCGGCAGTGTGGCAGGCCGGCAGGCGATCAGCGACGCGACCAGACCGGGGTCAGCGGGGTCAGCGGCCTCAGCCCGGTCCGGGGCGGCGGGGCCGGCCCGGGCGGGACCTGTGGCGTCGGCCCGGCCTGGGGCGTGCGTGTGCTGTCGGGGCCGGGCCGTCAGGGTGGTCCAGATCGCGTTCAGCTCGCCCTCGGTGCCGAGCACTCGATCGGCGCGCGTCGGCAGCCCGGCGGGCGGCTCGCGCAGCCCTTTCTCGATTCTGCTGATGTGGCTGTGGTGATATCCCAGGCGCAGCCCGAGCTGGGCCTGGGTCAGACCGGAACTGCGCCGCCAGAATCGCAGACGATGGCCGAACTCCGCCCAGGACGTCGCGATTGATGGGGTGCCGCTCATTCGACCTCCCGGCAAGCCCGCCAATATGCCGATAAATCCGGAAAAAGATGGAATCGCAGGGAAACGGGACCCTCGGCGGCGGGAGGGGGGTCGCCGCCGAGGGTCCCGCCGGATCACGGCCTGGTCAGGCCCAGCTCGTACGCGCCCGACCCCCGGTAGGCGTGCACCCGGTAGCGGTAGTAGCCCGCCGTGCCGTTGTGGCTCACCGTCTCGTTCGCGCCGGACGACGTGCTGCTGGCCACGTTCGCCCACGACGAGCCGTTCCACTTCTGCAGGTACAGGTCGAAGTCGGCGCCTTCAGGACCGGCCAGGCACGCCCGGTGCGTGCCCGCGACCGTGCTCTGGTAGTGGCCGCCGTCCGGCTGGTACGCGCTGCTCCCCGCGTTCAGCGTGCCCCGGTGGGTCGACTGGTGGCCGGTGCAGGCCGGTCCAGGCCCGCCGCCGAGGTCGGTGAGCGGCAGCGTGAGCGTGCTCAGCGCCGGGGCGACGCGCAGCCTGGTGCCGCCGAGCGGGCGCAGCGTGTAGTCGTAGTCGGTGGAGATCACCACCAGCCCGATGCGCCGGCCCGCCGCGAACACGTGGTCCTTGGGCTGCAGGTCGAAGCGCAGCGCGTACTCCTCGCCCTGCACCACCTTCTCCCCGGTCTCCGCCCCGCCCCGGTTCTGCGGGTCGAGCCAGCCGCGGGTGACCACGACCGGGCTCGACGTACCGCCGGCCGGGCCGTAGTCGACCAGCAGGGCGGTCAGGTTGGCGTCGCCGCGGTTCTCCACCGCCACCCGCAGCTCCGCCTGCGCCACGCCGGACAACCGCATCGCGGTGGGCAGCGGGGCCGTGCGGTAGACGAGCCGGTTGGCGTTGGCGGTGTCCGGGTTCGCGGCCAGCGTCTCGGCCCTGATCGTGCGGCCCTGGTCGGTGAACGTCTGCCTGACCTCGCCCGTCGCCGGGGTCGTGGTCAGCTCGCCCGGCGCGGTCGCGGAGCCCGCGCCCAGGTGGAAGACGGTCCGCGTGGCCGCCGGGTCCGGCCAGTCGGCGAACTGCCGCCAGGTGCCGTCGCGGTACTGCACGTCGCTCTTGGGCTCGTTCGGTATGCCGGTGTCGACGCCCTTGACGTACTGGTCGAACCACCTGCCCACGGTCGCCTGGTAGTCGGAGCGTGAGGCCGTGCCGTGCCCGCCGTTGTGCAGCCAGATCTTGCGTGGCACGCCGCGCTGCTTCAGCGCCTCCCACCACCGCGCGTACTGCCGGCCCTTGACGTTCCAGTCGGACTGGCCGTGGATGACGAACACGGCCGCGCCGACCTGGTCGGCGTGCCGGACGTAGTCCCGCTCCTGCCAGAACGGGATCAGGTCGCCGGTGACGCGGTCCTGGGCGGCCTCCAGCGCGTCGAGCTCGTCGCCGCAGCCGGCGCGTTTCACCACGGCGCGGGCCAGGACGTCGGCGTCCTCGCCCTGGTATCCGCCGGGGGCGACGACCAGGCCGTTGGCCCGGTAGTAGTCGTACCAGCTGGAGATGGCCGCGATCGGCACGATGGCCTTCAGGCCCGGCACGCCCGTGGCCGCGGCCATGTTCGGCAGGGTGCCGTCGTAGGAGATGCCGATCATGCCCACGTTCCCGGTGCTCCAGGTGGCAGTGACCTGCCGTCCCGCGGAGTCGTAGCCGCGGGCGCGGCCGTTGAGCCAGTCGATCACGGCGGTCGCGCCGAGCGCCTCGCTCCTGTCGCCGCCGGTGGGACAGCCTTCCGAGGAGCCGGTGCCGATGCTGTGCCCGAGCACGACGGCGTATCCGCGGGGCAGGAAGTAGTCGTCGTACCAGCCGGGCAGGTCGGGCACCGGCTTGTTCGCGGCCATGTCTCCGGGGTCGCGGCCGGCCAGCCGGGCCCCGTCGAACAGGTCCTCCTGCGGGAGCCTGTCGACGTTGACGTTGTGGTTGGGGACGTTGTTCAGCCCGGTGCGGTACGGGCTGTGCTCGAACACCACGGGTACGGGCGCCGAGCCGGTGGGCCGCGCGATGTCGACGGCGACCCGGTCGGGCCGTCCGTCGTGGTCGGTGTCCACGGTGGTTTCCACGTAGACCCGTTCCTCGATCATGGCCGCGTCCGCCGCCGCCTGTGCCGCCGGTACGGCGGGCAGGCCGCCGACGGTGAGCACGGCCAGTACGAGCGCGGCCCTGGAGAGTGATCGCATGGTGATCCCGGGGGGTAAGGGAGGGTGACTCTCCAGAGGTAGCCCGCGACAACTCCGCTGACAATAGGAATCCAGCTTATTGTCAAGAAATGTCGAACCATCGGCCGCTTTCGAGCCAAAGGCAGCCATAAAACAGAGTTATGGGGAAATGTGATTTCCTTTCCCGGGGAGGGAGGCGATAACGGAATCACTCCCGTGAAATACCCGCGCGAAAGGCTCGCCGCACCCCTGCCGGTGTCACGATCCGGGACTTCACCTGGTCGTTGCTGTGAGACGCAACCGAGTGGGTGGGGTGACGATGAAGATCGGGCCACTGGCCACGGCGCTGGACGATCGTTTCGGTGGCGCCGGTTTCCTGAACAAGGCGATGCGCAAGGCGTTCGCCAACCACTGGACATTCCTGCTGGGCGAGATCGCCCTGTACGCCTTCGTGGTCGTCCTGGTCACGGGCGTCTTTTTGACGTTCTTCTTCAAGCCGTCCATGGAGGAGGTCGTCTACGACGGCGCCTGCGTGCCGCTGCGCGGCGTCATGATGAGCCAGGCGTTCGCGTCGTCGCTGGAGATCAGCTTCGAGGTGCGCGGCGGTCTGCTGATGCGCCAGATGCACCACTGGGGCACGCTGATCTTCATCGCCGCGATCGTGGCGCACCTGCTGCGCAGCTCCAGCTGGCTCGCGACACGATGCGGCTCGTCGATGGGGCGCGCGCGCATCCGTATCCGGATCCTGATGCGGGCTGGTGGCAAGATCTCGCTCCTCGTCGCTCCGTCGGACCGTCCTGCCTGTGAGACCGGACGGCGGCCCGGCCCGTGACAGCTCGGGTCCGGCGGGCCGTCACGTGCTGGAGCGGTGTCACGCATCGGAGCGCCAGCTTGTCCTAACTGATGCACGGCCGGATCGAGCCGGTCACCGTCCCGCGGAGGATGCCTGATGAGCACCGACCACCTTTCCCACCTCGACCACCCCCAGGACTCCCCCGGCCGGAGCGGGCCGCCGCCGAAGCTCGACGTGGTCGCCACAGTGCCGGGGGCGCCGCCCGCGCCGGAGGGGGCCGAGGCGATGACGATCCTGGTCACGTTGCCGCCGAACAGCCCCGGCGCGCCGCCGCACCGCCACTCGGGACCGGCGTACGGGTACGTGATCAAGGGAGCCGTCAACTTCGAGCTCGAAGGCGACCCCGTCCGGGTGGTCCGCGCGGGCGAGGCGTTCTGGGAGCCCGGCGGCGACCTGATCCACTACCAGGACGGCAACCACCTCACCGACGAGGAGTCGGCGTTCGTGGTGACGATGTTCTGCGCACCGGGACAGCCGATGCTGACCGTGGTCAGCCAGGAGGAGCTGGAGTCCCGGCGAGACCGCAGAGCACCCCGAGACTGACCGGGAGCCGTACCGGACCACCTCGGCTCAAGGAATTCATCGTGACCGTCCAGCCCCCGCTCTACATATCGGGCCGGCGGCACGGGCGCCCGCCTGCACGCCGCGTACTGCGGCGAGCACCGCCCCACCAGCTCCGTCATGGGGTGTCCGATCTCGCCCTGCCCGACCAGCTCGTCGAGATCGGCGCGGTCGTCCGCCTCGACCTGACGCACCAGGCCGGAAACGTCCGCATGATCCGGCGCCGAACGGCCTTCGGCTACCGGGCGGAAAGTCCCATCCACCCAGGTCGGGCGGTACGGGAGACTAGTGGCCGGCCCAGTGCTTGACCCACCCGGCGAATCCAGGTTCTCCCGAGGAGATGCCGAAGGGTCCGGCGCCTTCGCCGCTGATCTGCCACACGTGCCCCCGGTGCGGACCGGTGACGATGAGGTGCCAGTACAGGCCGCAGCCGTCGGTGCCCAGGACGATCGAGCCGTGATCGAAGACCTCATCGATCTTCTCTGGAGGACGGGGATCGTCTTCCCACACCCATGCCTCCGTCAGAGGGAAGGGCGGGACAATATCCTTGGCGACCGATCGTCTCCCCAGTCCTCGGGCAGATCAGCCAATGGCACCAGCCCGAAGTCCGGCGGTCCCGAGAAGGAACCGTCGCAGATCTCAGCCACGAACGTCCGATACGGCTCCGGCAAGACGACCCCGTGCTCAGCCTCGAAGGCATGGACGGCCTTCCAACCCAGTGGCGGTTCACATGCTTCACCGTCGAACGCGGCACGGAGCACCGCGAGGTCGGCCAGGTCGGCATGATCGGTGTTCATGCGACCAACAGGTACCACAGCACGCCGACAGGACGCGTCGGCGAGAACCCAGTCCTCCGCTCGCCGGCGAGCGAGCCACCCACGCCCAGACAGCCCGAGCGCCCCGTACGAACACGCCCTGAGGTTCCCTCGGCTGGACCCTGGCGCCGCCCCGACCGGCTGGATGGTCGTCTTTCGGCCCGGTTCGGCGGACTCGCCTGCCGCGCCATTACTGTGAGCGGATGAGTGAGAAGTCGACGCCGAAGGTGTTCTCGAATCGCTGGGCCGACACCGTCGGTCCCGGCGGCGGCGGTTCAGCTCGTGATTTCTGCCGGTGCATCGAGCAGACGGGCGCCAGGCCGCAGCGCGCCACCCGTTTCCACCGGGAGCACCAGGACACCACGGCGCCCGGCTGGGTCCGTCTGCTCGAGCTGATCGAGGAGGCGGCGGACGACGGCCGGGAGGTCTTCAAGCCCCTGGTCGAGCTCACCGCGGAGCAGCGGCGTCAGGTCGTCACGCTCCCGCCGACCATCGCCAAGCTCACCGCGGTGAAACACTTCGTGCTCTACGGCAGCAACCTGGTACGCATCCCGCCCGAGATCGGCGCCATGCGGAGCCTCGCGGAGTTCACCCCGTACACCTCCTACCGCCTGCACTGGTTCCCTTACGAGATCACCCGATGCCCCGACCTGCGGCGCAGCACGGTGAGCACCCGCGCGCTCTACGGCAACTACAAGCGGCGGCCGCCCTTTCCGCTGTTGTCGGCGGCTGCGGACGGCGGCCGGGGCGTCGATCTCGGGGACCTGGACCCGGGGGTCTGGGGCGCCGCCGCGATCCGCGGCTGCAGCGTCTGCGACGGGCCCGTCGAGGGCGCGGATCTCCGCCAGGTCTGGATCTCGCTGCGCACGTCGGGCGCGGACGTCCTGCCTTTGCTGGTGAACGCCTGCTCGACGGCGTGCGTCGAGGCGCTGCCCGCACCGGCCGAGGGCTACGTCCAGACGCCGCACGCGGGCGGGCCGGGCGTGACACAGCCGACGGCCGGCCGCCGGTCCCGCTGAACCTCGAACCCAGGACAAGACGAGCCCCGGACAAGAGGACACCGAGGTCCTGGTGATCGGCGCCGGGCCGGTCGGCCTCGCGCCGGCCCGCGCGTTGGTCGCCCGCATCATGGGCGCGGCCGTCCCGGCATGAAACACCTGATGTGACCCGCCCCGGTGGCCGAAAGGCCGGGTCAGGGCCCGGTGCGGTGGCCGAAAGTACGATGCGGAATCCGCCCGATCGGCCGTAGAGCGGCCCGGCGTCCCCTCGTCACACTGGCGTCGTGGTGAAGGAGAGGGCGATGAAGGTATTCACACAGCGCACGTACGGCGGCCCGGAAGTCCTGGAGCTGAGAGAGGTCGAGCGGCCCGCGCCCGCTCGCGGCGAGGTGCTGGTGCGGGTGCGCGCCACCTCGGTGCAGCCCTACGACTGGCACCTGCTGCGTGGCCAGCCGTACGCCGCCCGCCTGACGGGCGGCGGTGGCGGGCTCGGGCTGCGCCGGCCGCGTATCGCGGTGCTCGGCGCCGACGTCGCCGGTGAGGTCGAGCGGGTGGGGCCGGGCGTGACGGGGTTCGAGCCGGGCGACGAGGTGTTCGCGCTGGCCAAGCAGGGCGGCTTCGGCGAATACGTGTGCCTGCCGCAGGACGCGCTGGTGCGCAAGCCGCGGACGCTCACGTTCGAGCAGGCGGCCGCCATCCCGCTGGCCGCCGGCACCGCCCTGCTCGCGCTGCGCGAGGAAGGCCGCGTGAGCGCGGGGCAGCGGGTGCTGGTCAACGGCGCGTCCGGCGGGGTGGGGACGTTCGCCGTGCAGCTCGCCAAGGCGTTCGGCGCGCACGTGACGGGCGTGTGCAGCGGACGCAACGCCGGCCTGGTCCGCTCGCTCGGCGCCGACGAGGTCATCGACTACACCAAGCAGGACTTCACCCGCGAGGGCGACCGGTACGACGTGCTCGTCGACGCGGCGGGCGGTCACCGGGGGTCGGCGTGCCGCCGGGTGCTGACGTCCGAGGGGGCGCACGTCCTCATCGGCGGACCGGCGGGGCGCTGGCTGCAGCCGATGGGCGCGATCATGGCGACGCTCGTGACGGGCCGGTTCGCGGCGCAGCGCACGTGCCTGGCCGACATCGTCCGTCACCCCCACCCGGGGCAACTGCTGACCACGCTGGCCGGGCTCGCCGACGAGGGCCGGCTCATGCCGGTGATCGACCGGGTGTACCCGTTCGACGAGATCCCGGACGCCGTCCGCTACCAGGAGCTGGGGCACGCGGCGGGCAAGGTCGTCGTCACCGTCGGCGGCTGACCTGCTTCCGCGGGCGTGCCCGTCCGGCGAGGGTCAGGAGTGGGCAGGGGGCCTCTCCGGCGGCCTGGACGAGGTCGTTCGCGCCGACGGTGAAGCGGACCTTGACGTCCGTGGAGTGGGTGGTGCCCTCGATCGCGCCGGAGAACCCGCGTACCTCGAGCGGCCCGGTGCCGCCGTTGATGACGATGTCGGCCCCGAAGACCTCCACCGAGCTGTCGGACGACACGGCGATCTCCATGACCGGGGGGTCGGAGCACTGTCGATGCTCCCATGATGATCCGCGTCTCGTCGTCCTCGTCGATCAGGCGGTGACGATCGTGATGCGGGGTTTGTGCGCTATCTTGGGGCTGTTCTTCCTGAACCGGCCGGCCCGGGCCCGAACGCGAGGAGGTGAGGCTGCATGAGCAGTCAACCTCCCAGTCGCACCCGCTGAACGTTCGCTTCCCGTTCTGGCCCCGCGCCGCCGTGTCCGCGCACCGCATGTCGTCTCGACGTCCCCGGTGCGCGCGCGCCTGCGCGGGTGGCCCGCTGAGCCGGTCTCCGGAGGTCCCCCATGATGATGTCCGATTGGCGGTCGCGTGTCCTGCGTCCGGCCAGGCGCGTCGGCACGCCCGCCGTCGCCTCGCGCGAGCCGTCGCCCGAGGAGTCGATGGACCCGCGCGGCCGTGGTCCCGCCCGCCCGGCCGGGCCCCAGGTGGTGGACGCGGCGCTCTACCAGCAGGGCAAGCGTCTCGACGGCCCCGCCACCCCCGGCGACGTCCACGCCAGGCTGCGCCACCTGCCCGGCATCATGGGCTGGATCGGGCTCTACCAGCCCGACGAGACACAGCTGGCCGCGCTCGGCGAGGAGTTCGGCCTGCACGAGCTGGCCATCGAGGACGCCGTCGTCGCGCACCAGCGGCCCAAGCTCGAACGCTACGGCGACACCCTGTTCGTGGTGCTGCGCGCGGCCCGCTACGACGACGCCGCCGAGCAGGTCGAGTTCGGCGAGATCCATCTGTTCACCGGCCCCGACTTCGTGCTCACCGTCCGGCACGGCAACGCCCCGGCGCTGCACCCGGTGCGCGAGCGCATGGAGGCCGACCCCGAGCTGCTGGCGCGCGGCCCGGAAGCTGTCCTGTACGCGGTGCTCGACCACGTCGTCGATGGCTACGCCCCGGTCATCGCCGGGCTGCAGAACGACATCGACGAGATCGAGACCCAGGTCTTCGGCGGCGACCCCGGCGTCTCGCGCCGCATCTACGAGCTGTCACGCGAGGTGATCGAGTTCCAGCGGGCCACCCGCCCGCTGCTGGCCATCCTGGACGGCCTGACCGCCGGCTTCACCAAGTACGGCACCGAGGAGGAGCTGCAGCGCTACCTGCGTGACGTCGCCGACCACGCCACCACCGTGGCCGAGCGGGTCGACGGCTTCCGCCAGATGCTCGCCGACATCCTCACCGTCAACGCCACCCTCGTCTCCCAGGCGCAGAACGAGGAGATCAAGCACATGACGCAGGCCAGCCTGGCCCAGAACGAGGAGATCAAGAAGATCTCCTCGTGGGCGGCCATCCTGTTCGCGCCCACCCTCATCGGCACCGTCTACGGCATGAACTTCGAGGCGCCCGGCATGCCCGAGCTGCGCTGGGCCTACGGGTACCCGTTCGCGCTCGGCCTGATGGTGCTGACCTGTCTCAGCCTGTATCTGATCTTCAAGCGGCGCGACTGGCTGTGATCCGGGCTGAGCGGCTTCCCCTCCTCTCGCGTCCCCGCGGTCACTGCGGCGGTTCGCGCAGGTACTCGGCGAACCCCTCCAGCCCGTCGATGACGCGCGGCCCGCTGATGCCCTCGTTGTAGTCGAGGATGTGGAACCGGTTCTCGACCACGGCGGGCAGCCTGCTGGTGGCGGGGAACTCCTTCAGGAACTTGATCTTCTCGGCGGCGGGCTTGTCCCCGTAGTCCAGGATGATGATCACCTCCGGCCGGGCCTGGACCACGGACTCCCAGGTGACCTCGCCCCAGCGGGCGTCCAGGTCGCCGAAGATGTTCCGGCCGCCGGCGAAGCGGATGATGTCGTTGGGCGGCACCTGGCTGCCGGCGGTGAACGGCTTGTCGGTGCCCGAGTCGTACAGGAAGACGGAGACCGGGTCGCCCTTGGGCGCCCGGGCGCGTACCGCCTCGACGCGCCGGCGGTACTCGGTGACCAGGGCCCGGGCCCGGTCCTCGACGCCGAAGATCCGGCCGAGGCGTTCGAGGTCGGTGTAGAGCGCCTCGAACGGGGTGACCCGCTCCGGATGCCCGGGGTAGTTGAAGCACGATTCGGTGTGCATGAAGCTCTGGATCTTCAGCCCGTCGAGGATCTTGGGGGTGATCCCGCGCTGGTCGCTGAAGCCGGAGCGCCAGCCGGCGACCACGAAGTCGGCCTCGGCGTCCACGACCAGTTCGCGGTTGAGCAGGTCGTCGCCGAGGAACTCGACCTTGGCGTACTCGCTCGCCCAGGGGGACTCGGTGACCGGCGGGTTGGCGGGCGGCATCACGTAGCCGTGCACGTGCTCGGTGAGCCCGAGTGCAAACATCTTGTCCGCGCTGCCGCCCTCGTAGACGACCGCGCGCCGCGGCGTCGTGTACTCGACGTCCTGGCCGCACCTTTTGACCGTCACCTTGCGCGCGGCGGCGCCGTCCGCCTGCACCTGCGCGCCGCATCCGGCGAGCAGGAGCGCGCCGGTCAGGAGCGCGGCGAGGGTAGGGGTCTTCACGCGATGTTTCCTTTCACTGATGTGTCGTGTCACTGTTGAGTCGTGGACGAGTGCAGGTCGCAGAGCACCTGGGGCACTCCGGTGAGCGGATGGGGGACGACGCTCGCCTCGACGCCGAACACCTCGCGCAGCAGTTCCTCGGTGAGAACCGCACCGGGCGGGCCGCAGGCGACGAGACGCCCCTGGGACAGCACCGCCAGCCGGTCGCAGGCGGAGGCGGCGAGGTTGAGGTCGTGCAGCGTGACCAGCACGCTCAGCCCGGAGCGCCGGAGCATCGACAGCAGCCGGAGCTGATGGTGCAGGTCGAGGTGGTTGGTCGGCTCGTCGAGCACCAGCACCCGCGGCTCCTGCACGAGCGCCCTGGCCACCAGGACGCGCTGGCGTTCCCCGCCGGACAGCGTCAGCACGCCGCGCCCGGCCAGGTGCAGCACCTCCGTCCTGGCCATGGCGTCACGGCACAGCTCGCGTTCGCGCGGGCTGAGCGCCTGGTTGCCGCGCAGATGAGGGGCGCGGCCGAGCGCGACGGTCTCCTCGACGGTGAAGTCGAGGTCCGCCCGTCCTTCCTGGGTGAGTGCGGCGATCACGCGCGCGCTGTCGCGCGGCGGCATCCGCGACAGGTCCGCGCCGTCGACCCTGATGACGCCGCCGGACGGCCGCAGCGCCCGGTACACGCAGCGCAGGGCCGTCGTCTTGCCCGAGCCGTTGGGCCCGATCAGGCCCACCACCTGCCGTTCCGCCACGGCCAGCACCAGGTTGCGCACGATGGCGGCGCCGTCGACGGAGACCGAGAGGTCGTCCAGCAGCAGCCGCGTCATCACCGGCCGCCGAACAGGTAGGCGCGGCGGCGCAGCAGGAGGACGAAGACCGGGACGCCCACCAGCGCGGTGATCACGCCCAGTGGCAGTTCGCGCGGCGCCACCAGCGTCCTGGCCGCCAGGTCGGCCCACACCATGAAGATCGCCCCGGCGAGCGGGGCGACGGTGAGCACGCGGACGTGCGCCGCACCCACCCACAGCCGCACGAGGTGCGGCATCACCAGCCCGACGAAGCCGATCGCGCCGCTGACCGCGACCATCGCCCCGGTGGCCAGCGACGTCAGCACGAACAGGCCGCGGCGCAGCTTGGCCGTGTCCAGGCCGAGGCTCGCGGACGTCTCGTCGCCGAGTGCCAGGACGTCCAGGCTGCGGGCGGACCGGCGCAGCACCACGGCGGTGACGACGGTGACGACCGCCACGACGGGCAGCGCTCCCCAGGTCGCGGCGCCGAAGCCACCCATCGACCAGAACAGGACCGTGCTGGTCGACTCCCCGTCAGGGACGAGATACACGATCACGCTCATCACCGCCTGGAACCCGAACGCCATCGCCACGCCGGTGAGCACCAGCCGCAGCGGCATCAGGCCGCCGGCGCCGCGCGAGGTCAGGTAGACCAGCGCGGAGACGAGCAGTGCCCCGAGGAACGCGCCGGCCGAGACCGCGTAGATCCCCAGGGCGGCGAGCGCGCCGGTGACGGTGACCAGCACCGCCCCGGCCGACGCCCCCGACGACACGCCCAGGACGAACGGGTCGGCCAGCGCGTTGCGCACCATCGCCTGGATCGCCACCCCGACCACGCTCAGCCCGGCCCCGACCAGCACCGCCAGCAGCACGCGCGGCGTCCTGACCTGCCAGATGATCTGGTACGCCGTGACGTCGTCGGCGGCGATCGAGCCGCCGGTCACGGCCGCCCACAGGAAGCGAAGGGTCTCCCCCGGCGGCACGGCCGCGGCTCCCGTCCCGATCGCCAGCAGCACCGACGCGGCCAGGACCACGGCCAGCAGCGCCACGATCAACGGGATCGCGACGGGTGCGGGCGTTCGGGGTGCGCGGGGTGGCTGGGCGGCGTCCACGGGGGCTGACGCGGGCGACGATCTCACATCGGACTCCTGAAAATGATTCTCATTTTCGAGAGACCGTACCACGACAAACCATGACGAAATCGGGCGCGGTGGCCGGCACCGTCCGCGAGGGGTCCGGAGTGCTAGAGGGTGATCCGGCCCGTCACCAGCCCGGCGACGCCGGCGACGGCCCCGATGACGACGACGGCGAACAGGCCCAGTTCGGCCGGCGAGAACGGCCGCAGGCCGCGTTCGCGCCGGGTGAGCACGAACAGGATCGTGCCGGGCGCGTAGATGACGCACGACAGCAGCAGGAACTTCAGCCCGGCGGCGACGATCAGGAAGACGGTGTAGCCGGTGGCCAGCGCGGCGACCGCGAGGTCCCGGCCCCGGCCACGCGGCTCGCTGTCGTAGCTCTCCCCGGTCAGGGCCAGGCGCAGCGCGTAGCCGGCCGCCAGCAGGTAGGGGATCAGGGACAGCGCGCTGGTCAGCTCCAGGGTGAAGGTGAAGGCGTCGTCGGAGAACAGGGTGACGGCCAGGACCGCGGTGATCAGGCCGCTGGTCATCACCAGCGCGGCGATCGGCACGTTCCTGCGGTTCTCGCGGGCCAGGAAGGCGGGCATGTCGTGGTCCTTGGCGGCCACGAACAGCACCTCGGCGGCCATCAGCGTCCAGGCCAGGTACGCGCCCAGCACCGAGACGATCAGCCCGGCCCCGATGAGCGCCGCTCCCCAGGCGCCCACCACCGACTCCAGCACCCCGCCCATGGACGGCTGCCGCAGCCCGGCCAGCTCGTCCTTGGGCAGCACGCCGTAGGACAGGATGGTCACCGAGGCGAACAGCGCCAGCACCGACACGAAGCCCAGCACGGTGGCCCGGCCGACGTCGGACCTGCGGCGCGCGTAGCGGGAGTAGACGCTGGCGCCCTCCACGCCGAGGAACACGAACACGGTCACCAGCATGGTGGCCCTGACCTGCTCGAACAGCGCCCCGGCCGAGCGCTCTCCGCCGCCCCACAGGTTCGCGCCGAACACCCCGCCGCGCAGCGCGACCGCCGTGATCACGACGAACAGCAGGATCGGCACCAGCTTGGCGACCGTGACGATCTGGTTGATCCTGGCCGCCTCACGAACTCCGCGCGCGATCACGAAGTGGAAGGCCCACACGCCGAGCGCGGACACGGCCACCGCCGCGATCGTGGCGCCCTCGCCGAACGCGGGCACGACCGCGCCGATCGTGGACTTGATCAGCACCCAGTACGAGACGTTGCCGACGCAGGCGCTGGCCCAGTAGCCGAAGGCGGAGAAGAAGCCCGGGTACTGGCCGAACCCGGCCTTGGCGTAGGCATACACGCCGGCGTCCAGGTGCGGCTTGCGCACCGCCAGCGTCTGGAAGACGAAGGCGAGCATCAGCATGCCCAGCCCGGCGATCAGCCAGGCGACGACCGCGCCCAGGATGCCGGTGGCCTGGGCGAAGTTGCGCGGCAGCGAGAACACCCCGGCCCCGACCATGGACCCGACCACCATCGCGGTCAGCGCGGGCAGCGACATCTTCCGCGCGGCCTCGGTGTGCGTGCTGGACTGGGTCACCGGCGTCCTCTTGGCCTTCGTCTCCCGGGGCTGGGCGGCTCACGCTCGTGGAACCACGTCGTGTGCCAGCCCACGTACCCCGCGGCCGGGCCGGCGGCGCTCCCCGCCGGGTCAAGTTCCCGCCATGAACCGCCTGGTGCGCGGGAAGCCCTCAGCGTGGGTCCAGGTCCGTCGCGGGCTCGAGCCGCGGCGGCGGGGCCGAGGGCGTACGACGCTGGTCCGGTCCGTGCTCGTTCGCCAGGTGATCCCGCAGCCGGGCGTGGCGGAACTGGTACACCGCCCCGCTCTTGCGCAACACGCCCCGCCGGTGGGCGTCGTCGAGGAACCGGAGCAGGCGCAGCGGGGTACGTCCCGTCACGGCGAGCCAGGCGCGGGCGACCGTGAACGTCCCCCAGGCTCGGGAGATCGCGGCGGTCAGGCCCACCGCGAGCCCGAAGACGCCCCCGATCAGCAGCCCGAACGCGAACGAGTCCGAGGTGGGCACCACCTGGCCGCCGAGGACGACGCCCGCGAGCCCGTACGCCACGCCCCCGAGACGGCCGTAGGCGAACCGGCCGAGCAGGGCCGCCGCGAGACCGGCCGCCGCGGCCGTCTCCGGATCGAAGACGTCGGCGAGCCTCGGTATCAGATGGTCGTCGCCGGTGAACCGGTACGCCGTCGCGTAGAACAGGCCGATGGACAGGCCGATGGACAGCGTGAACGACAGCGCGGCGACGCGATCCTGCCGCAGGACGGCCGCCGGGCCGGCGGCTCGCTTGACGTCGGCGGGAATGTCCAGCCAGACGTGCGCCCCGGTGGCGAGCCCGAAGACCAGGCAGAGCATGATCGTCAGGAACGACGGGAGCGTCCAGGCGAGCCCGAGCGCGGCGCCGATCGTGACGCCGATCGACCACCGGCTGAAGAACCGGTTCGCGGTGCCGCCGAAGCGGGCCTCGGCCCGGATCGGGCCCGGCAGCTCGCCCCACGCGCAGGCCACGACGCCGGCCACCCCGAGCGAGGCCCCGTAGACGAGCCCGACCACGGGGCCGTCGGCGATGAAGCCGGCCAGCGCGGACAGGATCGCCGGCGGAAGCCCGCGCACCAGCCCGGTGGCCCGGCGCGGGATGGCACTGATCAACTCCCACCACGCGAAGTCGTGGGTGTTCTTCCGCCGCAGGTGGCCGGCGAGAAAGGTGAGCCACCGTTCGGCCTGCTCCGGCCGGTAGCGGGGCGAACGGTCGGGCCGGGCGCCCGGCGCCGGCGGATGGTGCCGGTAGGCGGTGGAGACGAACCTGCCGAGCAGGTGCTCCTCGATCTCGGGCTGGCCGGGGAAGCGGCGGGAGTCCAGCAGGGCGATCGGGTCGCTGTCGGGGTCGGCGTAGGCGCTGCGGGCCAGATCCACCATGAGCGGGGTGGACAGCGCGCGCGCCAGCGGCCCCCGCGGATGGGCGCGCAGATGGCCGACGATGGGGTCCCAGCGATCCTCGCCGGCCCGGCGGCGGGCGGTGAGGTAGGTGATGGCGTCCTCGACCCCGACCGGTTCGATCTCGATGACGGCCGCCCTGGACAGGATCGCGTGCCTGGCCGCGCTCTCGTACTCGGTGCTGCGGCAGGTGACCACGAGCGGGCAGCCGCCGGTGATCGCCTCGTCGAGCGCGTCGATCGCGGCCGCGTGCAGGCCTGGCGGGGTCTCGTCGAGGCCGTCCAGGATCGGGATGACGCGCCCGGTGCTGACCAGGCGCGCCGGGGCGTCCGGGCCGTAGGCAGACTGGTTGGCCAGGCCGGGATACTCCTCGGCCAGCCTGCGGGCGATCCAGGTGTGCAGGTGATCGCGATGCGGGTTCCAGGACGACAGCGGCAGCAGCACGGGAGTGGGCTCCCCCGGCCTGGGGTCGTCGAGCAGCCCGAGCGTGAGCAGGATCGCCAGCACCGTCTTCCCCGCGCCGGGCTCGCCGAGTATCACGAGCTGGCGGGCCGGTAACCCGCGGAAGGCGGCGACCAGGTCTTCGGGGTCGCCGCGCAGATCCATCGGCTTCGCCCGGTCTGGCTCCCTGTCGTCCTCGCCCAGGACCGCGAAGTCCATGGCGGCGATCGGGCGGGCCGTGCTGGACCAGCGCAGTCGGACGGGTTTGGGCCGGTGCAGGGAGCGGGCCGCGGCCTCGGCGATCCACTGCCTGCTGACCGCCAACGCGAGCTCACGTGCCGCCCGGTCGAGACGATGATCGTCGGACGAATCGCCGTCCGGCGCCTCGTCGTCCGGTTCCACGGCCCTGGGGCGGGCCGGCGCCGGCGCGGGTTCCGCCAGTTCCGGCTCGGCGCGCAGGATCCGCTCGTGCAGGTCGCGGAGTTCCGGACCCGGATCGATGCCCAGTTCGGCGGCGAGCAGCTCACGTATGTCGTGGAAGGCCACCAGGGCGTCCGCCTGCCTGCCGGACCGGTAGAGAGCGAGCATCAGCAGCCCGCGCAGGCGCTCCTGGAGCGGGAACTCGCCGATCAGCCGCGTCAGATCGGCGATGGCCGCGGTGTACTGGCAGCGTTCCAGGCTGATCGTCGCGCGCAGTTCCCTGGCGAAGCAGTGGCGTTCCAGCAGCCGCCGGCGCTCGGCCTCCACCCGGGGGCCGCGCAGCCCGCCGAGGGGCTCGCCCCGCCACAGGGCCAGCGCCGCCTCGACCTCCCTGGCCGCCGCTTCGAGGTCTTCTCCCGCGTACTGTTCCTGGGCGGACGTGAGATGCCGCTCGAACCCGGCGGTGTCCAGGTCCGCGGGGTCGCCGCACACCTGGTAGCCGGCGTCCGAGTGGACCAGCACCCTGGGATGCGAATCCGACGTGCCGTCCGGCTGCAGAACGCGCCGCAACCGGCTGACATACGTCTGTACGGTGCTGCGGGCATTACGCGGCGGATCGTGGTCCCAGACCGCGTCGATCAGCGTCGCAATGGACACCGGGCGATTCATCTCCAGCACCAGCACTGCCAAAACCGCCTGCTGCCTGGCCCAGCCGAGGTCGAGCTCCTCCCCGTCCCGCCATACTTTCAGCGGACCCAGCAATGCGTATCGAAACCTCCCCAAGGTTTCCGCCACGCCACCTCCAAAGGCAATCCGTGGGCACGGATTCACGTTAGCCCGCCGACACCGGCGATGCGCGGTGGATCAACATTTATGCCGCTGACCTGCCGCTAAAGCGCTGTGAAAACGCCATGAAGGCGCTGCTAATCCGCTTGCCGACATGCTTGCCTGACGAGTAGTAAATGCCTACGCTTCGTGACCCGTCCGACGTTTTCCAGATTTCATGAGCCTCTTTCATGAAAGGAAATTCGAAGAGGTCCGAAGAAAACCGAAAGGAAAGCGACATGGCCGGAACGTCGAATGCCCCGGCGTAAGCCGCCGCGCGTGCCCGACCCGGGGACACGAGTGGTGAACGACGAATCACCAAGGATGCCAATGACGCGAAAAGCCGCAGTACTCGCCCTCGCGGTCCTGACCGCGCTGAGCGTGCCGACACCGTCCGCGACCGCCGAGACGGCCGCCGCCCAAACCGGCCCTTCACCGGCGCCCACCACCATCACCCTCATCACCGGCGACCGGGTGACCGTGCCCGGCGCGTCCGGCGGGGCGCGGGGATATCGGGTGACTCCCGGCGCCGGGCGCAAGGTCACCTTCTCCATCGAGACGGTCGGCGGGCAGACCTCCGTGCTGCCCTCCGACGCCAAGCCGCTGATCGACCAGGGCCTGGTCGACGCGCGCCTGTTCAACGTGACGCGCCTGCTGGAATGGGGATACGACGACGCGCACCGCACCGGCATCCCGGTGCTGACCAAGGGCGGCGGCGCGCCCGGGCCCGCGCTCGCCGGGCGCTCCTTCAGCTCCGTCGGGCTGAAGGCCGCCGAGGTGCCCAAGAGCCAGGCCGCCACCGTCTGGCAGCGGTTACGCCCCGCCGCCGGCGCCAAGACGCTCGCGGCCGGGGTGTCCAAGCTGTGGCTGGACGGCGGCGTCTTCCCGGCCCTGGACCGGAGCGTCCCGCAGATCGGCGCGCCCGTGGCGTGGCAGAAGGGCCTGACGGGCAAGGGTGTCACGGTGGCCGTGCTGGACTCCGGTTACGACCCTGACCATCCCGACCTCAAGGACGTCGTCACCCAGGCCCGCAACTTCACCGACGCGCCCGACACCATGGACACGTTCAACCACGGCACCCCGGTGACCTCGGCTCTGGCGGGCTCGGGGCAGGCGTCCGGCGGCAAGTACCGGGGCGTCGCCCCCGACGCCGACGTCGTCGTCGGCAAGGTGCTCAGAAGCCGGGACGACAATCTGGTGTCCGACGTGCTCGCCGGCATGGAGTGGGCGGCCAACGAGATCAAGGCGCCCATCATCAACATGAGCCTCGGCATGACGGACACCCCGGGGCTGGACCCGCTGGAGGAGGCGGTGAACACCCTCAGCGAGGAGACGGGCAGCCTGTTCGTCGTCGCGGCCGGCAACGACGGATTCCCCAAGGAGACCGTCCGCAGCCCAGGAAGCGCGGACGCCGCGCTGACGGTCGGCGCGGTGGACCAGGACGACAAGCTGGCCTGGTGGTCCAGCCGGGGCCCGCGCGTCATCGACCTGGCCGTCAAACCGGATATCACCGCACCGGGTGCGGGGATCGTCGCGGCACGCAGCGGGGGCGGCGCCGGCGAACCGTACGAGGCCGAGGACGGCACCTCGATGTCGGCTCCGCACGTGACCGGCGCGGCCGCCATCCTCGCCCAGCAGCACCCCGGCTGGACCCGCCACCAGCTCAAGGGCGCGCTGATCGGCACGGCCAAGCCGGGCGACGGCCTGACCCAGTACGAGCAGGGCGCCGGCCGGGTCGACGTGGCCCGCGCGGTCGCCCAGAACGTGGTGTCCGACACCGGCAACCTCTGGACCTACCTCTCCTGGCCCCACTACCCGGAGGAGATCACCGAGAAGATCACCTACACCAACGCCGGTCAGGAGCCGGTGAACCTCACGCTGGCCGAGGACGGCCCCTACACCCTGTCGGCCGACCGCCTCACCGTCCCGGCGGGCGGCGACGCCTCGGTGACGCTCACCCTGGACCGGAGCCGGGGACCCGGTGTCCACCCCGGCACGCTCACCGCCACCGCGGGCGATCTCACCATCCGCAGCCTGACCGGCGCGTACATCGAACCCGAAGCCCACACGCTGACATTGACGATCATCGGCAGGGACGGCAAACCCGCGCCGAGCGCCACCGCGAGCTCGGGCACGACGCTGACCAACCTCACGACCGGTGAACGCGCGCCGCTGAAGTTCATCGGCGGTGTCGCCGAACGTCGTCTGGCACCCGGCGCGTGGAACCTGTACACGGAATTGAGCGGTGGGGCGACGGGCACCACCTACATCGAGCGCGTGCTCCAGATCGGCTCGGGCGATCTGAACCTGACGCTCGACGCCCGCCATGCCCAGCGGATCAACCTCACGGTGGACGACCCGGCGGCCGAGCCGTTCGGCGACATCTGGACGGCCCTGGGCACCACCGTGGGAAGAGGCGTCCAGCACACCAGGCGGTTGTCGCAGGGGAGCGAGGTGTACGTGCTGCCCGCCCGCCAGCCGGGCCTGACCTACGTGGCGTACCAGTCGCTGGCGGCGGGCGGCGCGAGCCCCAGCCGGTACGACCTGGTCGACCACCGCACCGGCGTGATCCCCTTCGATCCGGCCAGACGGTTCAACCGGGCCGACCTCGCCAAGGTCAGCATGACCTTCCGCGCGCAGGACGTGGCCGCCACAGGCCGGTTCGGCAGATCCGTCAACGTGGCCGGCGCGAGAGCCATCGGCAGTTCCTCCCTGCCCGTGACGGTTCCGGGAACGATCGACAACTACCTGACACCGGGGGACGCCCTGCGCTGGTCCGGCGAGTTCACGCAGCCCGGGTACGCACTCTCCGAGCGTGCGTCACGGACCGTGCAGCGCGGCCAGTTCACCGAGGTGTGGAACACGGCCGTGGTCGGCCCCGCCGCGCCGTCCGTCCACCGCACCGGCGGCGACGAGATCGGCTACGACCCCGTGGCGCACCTGTTCAGTGACGGCGACCCCGGCCGTACCGGCTGGGACGGCAACCTCACCGGCACGGCGTCGCTGCTCAAGGACGGCGCCGTCCTTGAGGAGATCGACCTGCAGGACTGCGACGGCCCCGACCAGTGCGTGGTGGAGGCGCAGGTCCCGGCGGCCGAGGGCGCCTACACCGTGCACGTCTCGGCCCGCCGCAACGGCGATCACGCGGCGCTGGCCACGGCCATCGACGCCTCCTGGACGTTCACCTCGGCGCACACCGACGAGTTCACCGAGCTCAAGGTGCCCTCGCTCCGGTTCACGCCCCAGGGCCTCGACTCCTACAATCGGGCCAAGCCCGGCTCGGTGACCGAGATCCCGATCTTCGCCGACGGGGGCGAGCTCACCAGCCCCCGGGTCGAGGCGTCCTTCGACGACGGCGCCACCTGGCGGGAGCTCCAGGTCCGTCAGAACGGCGAGAGCTGGACCACCTCGGTGACCAACCCCGCCACGCCCGGACACGTCACCCTGCGCGCCACCGCCGACGGCCCCGGCGGGGCGCAGGCGAAGCAGACCGTCACCCAGGCGTACGCCGTCCAGAACTGACCGTCCGACCCGATGCCGGGTCGACCGGGAAGGAGATCCACCACGGGACGCCCGTCATCGGCCGATGGCGGGCGTCCTCGCGCACGCCGTCAGACCGCCGAAGACGCGCGGGCCGGGTCTTCGACCGCCTGGTGGACGGCGGGCCAGAAGGCGCGCGGGGTGACCCGCGAGTCCACGGCGACCTGGGCGAGCACGAATCGATCACGGCCGCCCGAGATGCGGGCGACCCCACCGATCATGGTGTCCATGGATTCTTGGGTATGGCTGTTCATCGGCTTGGGCATCGGCATTCCGTTCAGCATCGTCGCCAACGTCCTCACCGACCCGGCCAAACGGTGGGTGACGCGGCGCAGCCGATCCGCGCGCGAACGTCTCGACCGGCTGAGCGAGGCACGCCTGCGGCGCCTGCTGCTTCTCGCGCGCGATCCCGAGGCATATCGCCTCAGCCAGTACCTGCACGGCTTGATGATCGTGATCGCGTTCGCCGGCATGCTCGTGGGTATCGCCCTGACCCTCATCGGCATCGGCATGCCGCTGGTCAAGCCGGGTGACGACGCGGATTGGCTCATCGCGGCCGGGGGGCTGCTCACGCTGGGGATCGCCGGGCTCCTGGTGCCGTACCTTCTCAACGTCGCCTTCAACACCATGTTCGTGGCACTGCTGCGCGAGGAACTGCGGGAGTCGGCAGCCGATGACGAAGAGCCGGAGGCCGCCGAGGCCCAGCAGTAGCGGCCGTCCACCGGCCAGGGGGCCGTACCGGGCCCGGCGTGAACCGTGGGTCCTGATCGACGACCTGGCCGCCGGTTTCACCCGCTTCGCCACACCTCCTGCAAAGGATCAGTACTTGAGGTAAGTTCAGGGAACTTCCGTCGTATTTGCGCCGGTCTGGTGTTGATCGACGGATGTACGCCGAGTTTGTGGTGATCCTGTGCTGCGGGCCGGCCCCCCGCGACGGCCTGCGGCACCGCGTGCCGAGACGGTGCCTCCAGCCGGGCACCGCCCCGGCACGCACGTGCCCGGCCACGGGGCTTCCCATCAGCCGCCGCCCCGTGACCGGGCAGTTCCCGGCGGCCGCCACTGTTGGAGGAGGTTCGATGACTCTCCCCCCTCCCCCGCCCGACGGCGGCTACTACGGCGGCTGGAACCCACCCGCCAGGAGAACCCGCACCCAGCGCCGATCGCGACGCCGGTCGTGGGCGTGGTCTTGGTCGCGGTCGGCATGGCCGCGCAGGCGCCGCACCTCCCCGGACGACGCCCGCACCGCCGGCTACGCCTGATCATCACCACCGCCACTGGACGCCGTAGATCAGCGCGATGCGGTCTACACCGGCGCTCATCGGCCGACCCGGGAGGCGCGGCGCAGTGCCGGAATGAGGACGACGGCGAAGGCGACGTGCATCAAGGGAGCGCGGTCCAGATCGTGGCAGCGCGGGCGCTGAACCGCTCGATCATCGCTGAGCCCGCGAGCGTGGCCGGGTATCGCCCGCGGGGTCGGCTTCAGCGCGATGAGCCCGGGTTCACACCCACGGTGACCGGCCGAGGTCGACAGCATTGACGGTTCCCCGGGCATACGCCCGGCCGCGTACCGTGCGGGCCTGTCCGAAGCACACCGACCAGGAGTGCGCCGCGACCTCCGCCGACGAGCACGCCCAGCTGCCGATCAGGGCACTGGAGGTGTACAGGCCCAGGGCCGCGGTCGCGGTGTAGGAGCCGGATCCGTCGTTGCGCACGATCACCGCCGCCCGTACGGCGGAGGTCCCGTTCGGCGACCTGATCACGCAGACCCGGCCGTTCACCTGGGCGTCGGCGTCGACCGGCCGTGGGCTTTGACAGCGCCATGTGCCGGAGCCCGGAGTGATCGGGTTCGTGTTGCCGTAAGAACGCCAGATGCCGCTCGCCGCGATGGCGGCGGGGCCGGCGGTTCCCGCTCCCGGGTCCAGGGCCGGCGCGGCGGCGCCGGCGGGTGCCGCCGCCGCGCCCAAGGGCAGGACGGTGGCAGCGGACACGGCGAGTACGATCGCGAGCCTTCGCATGACGGGCACAGGTTCGATCCCTTCGTTGTTTCGGTCGGATGGGTGACGACGAGCCGCCGAACCGACGGCCGCGGCGAGCTGCGCGCCCACGAGCCTTTCGACGTAGGCCGGCAAGAGGCGTTGCTGGTTCCCGCCGGGCGAGCCTGTCAGCTGCGGCGATGCCCCCAGGGCCGGGTGCCCGTCCGTCATGGCCGGGCTGCCACGGCCCCGGGGTCTTTCATCGGGCGATACGCGCTACCAGCGAAGCTGGAGCTTGTACAGGACGGAGAAGCCGGTTCGCTTGCAGCGCCACGACTTGGCCCCCATGGTGCGCTGCAGGATCGGACCGTTGATCCGGCACACCCGCTTGAACCCGTAGACGGCGACGGTCTTCCACGCGCCGAAGGTCTCGGGGTCGTCGTCCGTGGTCTCCGGTCCCGTCTGAGCAGGATCGGGCTCGAACAGAGCGGTGGCGGCGCCGGTGACCGGCTGAGCAGCGGCCGGAGCCGCGTTCAGCGCGAGCGGCGCGACCGTGATCGCGGCGAGCGTCGCGAGCGTCGCGGCTGCCTTTCTGATGCGCATGACGAAGTCCTTTCGTAAAGACGGATGAGACCAAGGACCAAACCGAAGGCGGCGCCGGCCAAGGCGAATGAGAAGTGCCCCGATTCCGCGAATACGCCCTCGGAATGCCGAGCCGGTGGTGATCTTTGCGGCTCGTTCGTCGAGCATGGGGGCGGCCGGACTAGCGGCGCATTCACAGCGCTTTAGCAGCAGCTCAGAACGTACGTTCGGTCCCTTGCGCATCATTGGTTCCGGCGCCCCACGGGGTCCGCCGAACCCTTGGTCAGCCCGCCGTTCGGGCCAGGTCCTCGAGTTGCTGGACGACCTTCTCGATCGGTGCGCGGGCGTCGATCTCGGCCGTGCAGGTGGCCCTGAGCAACGGTTCCACGGTGGCCAGGTCGTGCAGGATGGCCGCACGTTCCTCGGGACGCTTGCCGAAGGGATTGTCGGTACGGGTGGAAATGCGGGCGAGCATGACCTCGGCGGGCGCGCTGAGCAGAACGACCTGGTCGAATCGCGGGTAGAACACGCCCTGGTTGGATTTGCAGCCGGCCACGAAGAGATCGCCCTCGTCGTGGCCGGAGAGCAGAGCGTCGATGGCCGGCTCCCGCCACACCCAGTCGCCCGACCCGTCCGGCAGGGTCACCCAGTGGCTCCACCGGTCGGTGTCGGTGTCGACGGCGTGATGTCCCCGTGCGGCCAGCAGCTTCAGCGCCGTCGACTTGCCGGTGCCCGACATGCCCGTGACCAAGATCTTCGCCATCGGCCGAGGCTATCGGACCACCTTGAGCCGAGTCGGCCGCCCGGCAAGTCGCGGACCCCCGGCCCGGTGAGACCCGGCCCCGGTCCGGTGAGACCTGGCCCCGGCCGGCGCGCGGTCACCTTTCGTCCGTCCCGTCCGTCATGCCGACGAAAGACGCTGACGAAAGGCACTGAACGTGAGTGACACGAACGTCCATGGAACGGTCGCGGACGGTTTCGAGCAGGTACGCGAGGAGTTCGCCGCCGTGGTGGCCGAGCGGGACGGCCGGGTGGGCGCCCAGCTGACGGCCTATGCGCACGGCCGGCAGGTGGTGGACCTGTGGGCCGGCGACGAGGTGAGCGGTGACACGGTGACCGGGCTCTACTCGGCCACCAAGGGCGCCGCGACGCTGGTGGCGGCGCTGCTGGTGCAGGAGGGGGTCCTCGACCTGGACGAGCCGGTGGCCCGGCACTGGCCGGAGTTCGCCGCCGCGGGCAAGGAGACGATCACGCTGCGGGACGTGCTCACCCACCGCTCCGGCGTCATCGGCGTCGACGGCGGCCTGAGCGCGGCCGAGCTCGCCGACGACGCGGTGATCGCGCGCCGGCTGGCCGGGCAGCGCCCGTACTGGCGGCCGGGCGCGGCCTACGGTTACGGCGGGTTCGTCACGTTCGCGCTGGTGAGCGAGGTGATCAGGCGCGCCGCCGGCGAGTCACTGCAGCGGCTCTACGAACGGCGTATCCGCGCCCGCTACGGGCTGGACCTCTACCTGGGCCTGCCCGAGTCCGAGGAGCACCGGTTCCTGCCCATCCAGTGGTGGACGGCCACCCCCGAGCAGGAGGCCGCGTTCTGGTCGAACCTGCCCGGGCCGCACAGCATCATGGGCGTCGGCTACGGGCTCAACAGCACGCCGCCGCTGGACCAGGTGGCCTTCGCCAACACCCGGGCGGTACGCGCGAACGGCCCGGCCTCGGCCGGCGGGGTGGGCAGCGCGCGCGGCCTGGCCGGGTTGTACGCGGCGGCCGTGTGGGGCGTCGGCGGGCAGCCGCCGCTGCTCACGCCGGACACCGTCGCGCGGTTCGCCCAGCTCCACTCCGTCGGCGCCGACCTGGTACGCGGCGACCAGGGCAACTACGCGGTCGGCTTCCAGGCCAAGGGCCTGCGTTACCCGTTCCTGAGCGCCAACGCCTTCGGCCACGACGGCTCGGCCGGCGCCGAGGCCTTCGCCGACCCGCTCAGCGGCATCGCCTTCGGCTACGCGCGGCGCCGCTACGGGTTCGGCTGGTCCTACCCGGAACACGACCGGCTCGCCGCCGCCGTCCACCGCGCCACCATCGCCTCCTCATGAAGATCGCCTCCTCGTGAAGGACGCCGGACACCCACAGCCGGTCACCTTCGCGCCCTGCGATCCGTCATGGCAGCGCAACACCATCCAGAAAGGAACATCACCATCATGACCACCACCGAGTCGCGCCTGCCCAACCCCGTCGCGCTCGTCCCCCAGCTCAAGGACGTCGGCGGCGCCCTCTACCAGGCGACAGGCAACGGCACGATCCCGCGGACCACGATCAGCCTGGTCCAGCTGCGGGCCGGGCAGCTCGCCGGCAGCACGTACCTGACCGTTCTGCACACCGGCAACCTGCGCGAGGCCGGCGCGGCCGAGCAGACCATCACCGCCGTGGCCTCCTGGCGCGACGCGCCCTACTTCAGCGACGCCGAACGCGTCGCGCTGGAGCTGGTCGAGGCGGTGCTGATGCCGAACCCGGCCGGTGAGCGCGTCCCCGACGAGCTGTACGACCGGGCGGCCGAGCAGTACGACGACCGGGCGCTCGCCACGCTCATCATGGCCATCGGTCAGGTCTGCTTCTTCCTCCCGCTGGCCCTCATCGGCAAGCCGCTGCCCGGCGTGTCCCCGGCCGAGCAGTGGCGGAACTGACCCGCGGCGAGGCCCGGGCGCAGGGCGGGTGCTCGCCCTGAGCCCGGGCCGGTCTCCGCGCCGGCCCCGCCGCGGCAAGGGCCGACGTCACCCCAGGTTCGCCCCGGTCAGAGCGCGAAGTCCACGGCGAACCGCTGGTACACCTGCTCCCTGGCGGCCCAGGCCCTGGGCGAGTAGGCGGCGTAGAAGGCCTTGCCGCAGTCCAGGTCCTTCAGCGCCGCCTTGATCTCCTTGTCCAGGTACGGCTTGGCCTGCTCCGGCTTGAGCTGCGGCATCATGGTCAGCGTGCGGCCCTTGGGCACCTTCGGCAGCGGGCCCTTGCGCAGCTTCTTGGCGACCTCCGTGGCCTGCTGGACGAACATCGTCCGGCCCAGCTCGGCCAGGGCCGAAGGCTTGGCCCGGCCGACGCCCAGGCACGTGGCGAACCGCCCGCCGAGCGCGGCGATCCGCTCGTCCTTGTCGAGCGCGGCCGACGACTTGGCCAGCGCGGCGTTGAGCCGCTCCAGGTAGTCGTCCTGCGAGGTGATGGTGAGGCCCAGGTGCTCCTTGGCCGCCTCGGCGAAGCAGGCGTCGTCGGCGGCGCGCCACTTCTTGAGCTGGTCCGCCGGCATCGCCATCAGGTTCTTGTTGTTCACGTTCTCCCCGGACACCGGGTTGACCACCGGGTCGCGCGGATAGACCAGCTTGGACCAGACGCCGAACCCGTACTTGGCCCGGTAGGCACGCAGCGCCTCATGATCTCCCGTCAGCCGCTCGCGCTCGCCCGGCTGCCACTTGCGCTTGATAACCGGCTGGGCCAGGTAGGTGAACCCCTTCTCCTGCATGCAGGCGACGCGCGTCTCCTCCATGGCGGCCTTCTTCTCGTACGCGGCCTCCGTCTCAGGCGAGGCGAACCCGCCGAACGCGGCCACGAGCAGGGTGGCCGTGACGGCCTTGGCTGCGATGAACATGGCATTGCTCCTTCATCCGATAGGCATGCGCGACCAGCAGGTGGGCATGCGAAACAGAACTCCCGGCAGAAAGGGCCGGATCCAGGGGAAAGTCTCAGCAGGGGATCCGCAGGCGAGACGCGTCCGGTGACACCTCGGGCAGCCCCGGGGTCAGGTCGACGGCGAGCACCGCGGTGCCGTTCGCCGTGCCCTTCCGCTTGAGCACCTCGCCGATGGGCAGCCTGGCCTTCCTGTCCCGGCTGTTCACGGTGCGCTCGCCCAGGTAGCGGTAGGTCTGCCGGTCGAAGATCAGCTCGGCGCGGGTGCCGTCGCGCTGGTCCATGGCGACGGCCATGCCGGGCCGGCCGGCGACGTCCACGGTGTCGGGGATGAGCACGATGCCGTCCAGCCCCGCAGCCACCTGGTACAGCGCGGCGCTCAGGCTCGGACGCACCACGGACTCGGCGACCAGGGACTGCAGCGAGGCCCAGATGCGCAGCGGATCCTCCCCCGTCTCGGCCACGATCTTCGCGCGCACCTGGGCCGGGTCGGTGGGCCAGGCGCCGAGCCGGGCGTAGGCGGGCCGGCCGGGGCAGGACGCGGGCCCGTACACGGTGTCCTCGACGCCGTGGTCCCAGCGGTTGCGCGGCGCGGGCCCGGTGGCCGACACGGCCTGCTCGCGGCTCAGCCACGGCCTGCCCACGTCGGCGGACTCCCAGCGCTCCTCGTTGACCAGCACCTTGGTGTACCGCACGGCGCCCGTCTCGTCGGCCAGGTACAGGCTGCGCTGGGCCAGCCGCTTGGTGTGGACGTACTGACCGCGGCCCGGCACCGTGTCCCGCTGCTCGCCGGCGGCCCGCGCGGCCAGCTTGAGCAGCGTCTGCGCGTCGGCGGGCGGGGCGGCCAGCGGGTGGCCGGGATCGGAACCGCCCAGGCCCACCTGAGCGGCGAGGATGCCGACGGTCAGCGCCGCGGCCAGGGCGCCGACCAGCCCGGCCCGCCTGGTCGGCAGGAAGCGCCGGGCACCTGCGCCGTCGGACTCACGGTCGTCGCGGCCCGCCGTCAGGAGCGGCCGGCCATCCCGCCGGCCGGCGATCCTGGACGTCAGGGCGGCACGCGAGCCCGCCAGTTCGCGTGAGCTCGGCTCGGGCGTCTCGGCCCACAGGCGGCCGAGCTCCTCCATCTCATTCATGCTCTGTCCCCTCCAGCCCCTGCCGGACCTTCCAGCGCCTGCCGGACCTTCCTGCGCGCCCGATTGAGCCGGAAACGGACGGTCCCGACCGGGATGTCCAGCGCCTCGGCCACCTCCTCGTACTTCAGCCCCGCCCACGCCACCAGCAGCAGCGCGTCACGGTCGCCGACACGTAACCCGGCCAGGGCCGCCACCAGCGGCTGGTTGACGGCGAGCGTGGTCACGCCGTCCTCGACCAGGCCGCCGCCGATCTCCGACGGGTGCACGCCGCCCCGCGCGTACGCCCGGTATCGGGCCACCTCGCGCCTGCGCCGCTTGCCGATCACGTTCGAGGCGATGCCGTACAACCAGGGGCGGGCGTCGGCCTGGCCGAGCTGGTAGCGGTGCCGGTGCTCGAACGCGGCCAGGAACGTCTCGGACACCACGTCCTCGGCCGCGTCCGGCCCGAGCCTGCGGGCCGCGTAACGGTGCAGGGCGGGCGCGTGCCGGTCGAACAGCACGGCGAACGCGTCCGGCTCACGCAGCGAGCGGCGGATCAGCTCGCTGTCGATGCCGGTCTCGACGCCGGAGTCGGTGCCAGGATCGATGCCGGAGTCGGTGGCCTCGGCTGTCGCCGGTTCGGCCATGTACGGGTCAGCTCCTTCGCGAGTGCGGGCAGATTCGCCTGTACTTACCGCCGCTTCGCCGAAGAGTTCACGCCGGTTCTCGTCCGGGACCCGCTGGGCGAGCTTACGGCCCGTGCCCGGCACCGAAGCTCATGGATGGACTGCCCCGCGCCGCCGGTCAGGCGCCGAGCGCGGACAGGACGGGCGCCAGGTCCCAGTAGGCGCGCAGCGAGGTGATCCGCCCGCCCTCTGCCCGGTAGACGAAGACGCCGTCGTAGCCGGCCGAGGCCCCGGTCGGGAAGCGGACGGAGACCGAGGCGACGACCGCGACCTCGTCCCCGGCGGGATGCACCGCGGCGATCTCGAAACGCACGTCGTTGGGCGCGACGGTGAGCTCCCAGAACCCTTCGAGCGCGGCCCGGCCCCGCAGGCCGGTGCCGTGGGGATCCAGCGGGGAGCCGCCGACCGGGTCGTGGAGCACGGCGTCCGGGGCGTAGCAGGCGAGCCAGGCGTCGCGGTCGCCGGCGCTGACCGCGTCCATGGCGGCGAGCGCGGCGGCGGTCGCGGGGTGGGTGGTGTCCATCGGGTGCCTCCTCGGGAGCCCGCTAGCTTGACGCGTGTCAAGCTAGGGCTATGCTTGACACGTGTCAAGCACGCGATCGCGCATCCTGGAGACCGCCCGGCGGCTCATCGTCGAGCGGGGCCCGCGCGTCTCGATGGCCGACGTGGCCCGCGCCACGGGGATCTCCCGGCAGGCGCTCTACCTCCACTTCGGCTCCCGGGCCAGCCTGCTGGTGGCCGTCGTACGGGACATGGACGAACAGGACGGGATCCGCGCGCGCTGCGAGAAGGCGCTGACCGGAGAGGAACCCGTCGAGGCGTTCCGCGCCTTCCTGCGCGTCTGGCTGCGCTACGCGGCGACGATCCATCCGGTGGCCTCGGTGCTGCTGGCCTCCCGCCGCGACGACCCCGACGCCGCCGCGGCCTGGACCGACCGGATGGACGAGCTCCACGAGGGTTTCCTGGCCGCCGCCCGCCACCTGTCAGCCGCCGGACGGCTGCGGCCCGGCCTGGATCCGGACGTCGCCGCCGACCTGGCCTGGGCGATGACCTCGGTCTCCGTCTGGGAGCAGCTGACGTCCGACCGGGGCAGGCGCGCCGACGACGTGGAGAAGCACCTGGTCGACGCCGTGACGGCCGCCCTCACCGGCGACCCGTCGCCACCGGCCGTCCACATCTGAGCGCGCCACTTCAGGCGAGAGCTTGTGACGTCCGGGCCCGCCGCCTCGTTCGTGCGGGTTACCAGTCCGCGAGGCGGCGGGGTGTTCCGTACGGAAGGACGCCGTAACCCGGCCCACCATACATGATCTTGGGTGGCACGGCATCGTCCGATAGGAATTTCGGGCTATCATCGCTTTATGGCGATCGATAAAGAGGGTGGCCGGTGTGTCAGCACCGACATCGCCGCCGGCATCTCCCCCGCAGCAGCGCTCTTCCACTCCCTGGCCGACGAGACCCGGCTGCGCATCGTGCAGCGGCTCGCCCGTGGCGAGGCCCGCGTGGTGGACCTCACCGCCGAGCTCGGGTTGGCTCAGTCCACGGTGTCCAAGCATCTGGCCTGCCTGCGCGACTGCGGCCTGGTCGACTACCGGGCCGAAGGCCGCCAGTCGTTCTACTCGCTGACCCGGCCCGAGCTGATGGACCTGCTGGCCGCCGCCGAACACCTGCTCGCCGCCACCGGCCACGCCGTGGTGCTGTCTCCCGTCCACGCCGCCGGGCAGGGCGGGCCGGGGGAAACGCGGCCATGACCGCGCTGAACCTGCCCACCCCGGATCGGCGGACCGTGTTGCGGCGCCGGATCCGGCTGCTGGTCGCGGCGACCATCACGTACAACGTGATCGAGGCCGCGGTGGCGATCACCGCCGGCGCGGTTGCATCCTCGGCCGCGCTCATCGGCTTCGGGCTGGACTCCGTCGTCGAGGTCGCCTCCGCCGCCGCGGTCGCCTGGCAGTTCTCCGCCGCCGACCACGAGCAGCGGGAGAAGGCCGCGCTGCGCGTCATCGCGATCTCGTTCTTCGCGCTGGCCGCCTACGTAACCTTCGACGCCGTGCGCGCGCTGCTCGGCGCCGGCGAGGCCGAACACTCCACCCCTGGCCTGATCCTGGCCGCGCTGAGCCTGGTCATCATGCCGTTCCTGTCGCACGCCCAGCGCAGTGCGGGCCGCGAGCTCGGCTCGGCCGCCGCGGTGGCCGACTCCAAGCAGACCCTGTTGTGCACGTACCTGTCCGGCGTGCTGCTGGTCGGGCTGGCGCTCAACAGCCTGTTCGGCTGGTCCTGGGCCGACCCGATCGCCGCCCTGGTCATCGCCGCCGTCGCGGTCAAGGAGGGCCGCGAGGCCTGGCGCGGGGACGCCTGCTGCCCGCGTCCCGGCACCGCGAGCGACGCCACCACGGCGGACGCGACGGGCTGCGCCGACGGCTGTTGCCAGGCCGACGCACCCGCCACCACGAACGCCGGCATCACGACCGGGAGCGGCCCCGACAGCAGGCAGGACGGCCCGGACCGGAGGGGGTCCTCGCCGGCTCGGCGTGAATCGAGCAGTATCGGAGAAGCGCCGGTCCGGGGCCGCGCCTAGCGTGACCGCCATGGTCATCGCAATCCGTGGAAACCCACTTCCCGCGCAACGACTGACACGCCTTCCCGCCACCGCGATCAGCGGTGCGCTCTCCCGCGTAGGGGGCGCGCCGTGAGCGCCGGCGGGTGGCGGCGCCGGCTGATGACCGGCCTGTACGTGTTCCTGGCTCTGGAGTTCGTGGTGGGAGCCGTGACCAAGTACATGCCGGGCGAGACGTTCTACGGTCCGCCGTACTCGGTCAAGTTCGTCGAATGGGGCTACCCGGCGTGGATGCGCTTCGTGGTGGGCGGCCTGGAGTTCGTCAGCGCGGTGTTGCTGGTGATCCCGAGCAGGCGCACCCGGTTCCTCGGCGCCACGACACTCGTGTTCGTGCTCACCGGCGCGGTCACCACGCACATCGTCAATCACGACGTCTGGTTCGAGAGCTTCGCCGCGCCTGTTCATCTGGTCATCATGGGGGTGCTCGCGCTGGCCAACTGGCCCGCCGACTGGCGGGATCTCCTGCGGCCGTCCGCTTCGGCGCACGCGAAACCGGCTCCGGCGCCGAACCGTCCTTGAGAGCCGGACGGCCGCGCCGGGCGCACGGCGGCCACACCGCCGACGGCCGGCGCGACGGGTTCGCCTGCCGCGAGAACGGCAGCGGCCGTCATTGGGTGGCATGCTGTGGGGCCGACAGGATGTGCGCCTGGGGGACGTCCGCGTGCGGGTGATCTGGGACGGCCCCGGGCGGCCACGCCTGCCGGAAGACAGCTGCCCGTGAGGGCGCCACTCGGAGGAGACTGCTGATCATGGATATTCTGCTCGTCGCGGGCCTGTGGCTCGACGCGTCCGCCTGGGACGAGGTGGCGGCCCCGCTCGAGAAGCTCGGCCACCGTCCCGTGCCGGTCGGCCTTCCGGGGTCGGCGTCCGCCACGCTGGACGACCAGGTGGCGGCCGTGCTCGACGCGGTGGACGCGGCGCCGGGCGAGGTCATGGTCGTGGGGCACTCCGCCGCCTGCTCGCTGGCCTGGCTCGCCGCCGACGCGCGTCCGGAGCGGGTGGCCAAGGTCGTCCTCGTCGGTGGTTTCCCGGCCTCCGACGGGTCGGCCTATCACGCGTACTTCAAGCCCCAGGACGGCGTCATCCCCTTCCCCGGCTGGGCGCCCTTCGAGGGACCGGACGCCGCCGACCTCGACGAGGAGGCCAGGCGCGACTTCGCCGCCAGGGCGATCCCCGTGCCCGCGGGGGTGGCGGAAGGGGTGGTGCGGCTGCGTGACGAGCGGCGGTTCGACGTCCCGGTCGTGGTCGTGTGCCCGGAGTTCAGCGCGGCGCAGGCCCGGGAGTGGATCGCCGAGGGCGAGTCGCCCGAGCTCGCCGAAGTCAGGCAGCTGGATCTCGTCGACATCGACTCGGGACATTGGCCCATGTTCACCCGTCCGGCCGAACTCGCCCGCCTCCTGGCCGCCGCCGCCGACGGCTGAGCAGGCGGCCGGGCGGCGGGGGGCCGGGGGTCAGTAGTCGTAGTGGCGGTACCCGGCCGCCTTGGCCTCCTTCTCCGTGCAGAAGAACCTGTCGTCCAGCGGCGTCACCGCGTAGTCCGCGTCCCCGGGCGCGTTGTAGCTCATGGCGGCCGCGAAGCTGGTGCCGACGACGGGCAGGCCCCCGCACCTGACCACGTGGTACGGATAGCGCGTCATCGTGTCGAGGAGCGGCGTGAACGACGCGATCGCGTAGACGGCCACGGCCGTGACCGCCGCGCGCAGCCAGTCCGGCCGGAAGCGGAGCAGGGCGAGCAGGATCAGTCCCGCCAGGTAGGCCAGGATGAACAGCAGCAGGTACGGCGCCGCGACCATCATCCACGACCGCCCGCGCAAGGCGACGATCATCGCGGCCAGGCCCAGCGCGGGCAGTCCGATGACGAACGCGGCCAGCCACGCGCTCGCTCGCTTGAACGATCTCATGGCTGGTTTGATGACCCGGTTCCTGGCTTGGTTCTCCGGCTTGATCAGAGGTTTCCGGCGTGATGGGCGGTTCATGAGTCCGTCCTGTTCACGTGCTGGACGGCTCCGGTGTCCGGGCGTCCCGGGCCCGGAGGAACGCCTTGACGAGCTCGCCCAGCCACAGGATGGCCGAGCCGACGGCCAGGCAGGTCAGCCACTGCCCGATGGTCAGGTCGGCGGTGGCGAAGAAGCCGTGCAGCACGTCCAGCTCGACGATGACCGCGAGCAGTGCGACCACCGCGGCGACGGCCAGCAGCGGGTGGGGATTGCTCAGGGTGTCGCGGTGGAACAGGCTGCGCCTGGGGTGGCGGACGGTGAGCAGGTTGAACGCCTGGAAGAAGACGAACGTGACGAGCGCCATCGTGCCCGCCACCCCGGCCTGGCCGGCGCCGCCGGGCGCCCAGGCCAGCACGGCGGCGGTGCCCGTCGCCATGACGGTGCTCGTCAGCACGATGCGGATGAGCCGCTCCCGCGTGAGTATGGGCTCGCGGACCGGTCGCGGCGGGCGGCTCATCGCGTCCGGGCCGACCGGGTCGACCCCGAGCGACATCGCGGGCGGGCCGTCCATGACGAGGTTCACGAAGAGGATCTGCAGGGCCGTGAACGGCGCGCCGCCGCCGATGCCGGTGACCGAGGTGATCAAGAAGATCAGCACGAAGCCGAGCGCGGTGGAGATCTGGAACCGGGTGAACTTGACGATGTTGTCGTAGATGCCGCGTCCTTCGCGGACGGCCCGCACGATGGTGGCGAAGTCGTCGTCGGTGAGCACCATGGTCGCCGCTTCCTTGGTGACCTCGGTCCCGGTCAGGCCCATGGCCACGCCGATGTCCGCCCTGCGGAGCGCGGGGGCGTCGTTGACGCCGTCGCCGGTCATCGCGACGACGTCGCCGCGGGCCTGCAGCGCGCGGACGATGCGCAGCTTGTGCTCGGGCGAGACCCGGGCGATGACGCCGATGTCGTCCAGCCGGCGGGCGAGTTCGGCGTCGTCGGTGATCCGGTCGAGGTCGGCGCCGGTGCTGGTCAGGCCGGGGATGCCGAGGTCGCGGGCGATGGCGGCGGCCGTCACCGCGTGGTCACCGGTGATCATGCGGACCCGGATGCCCGCGTCGTGGCACTCCCCCCGATGGCCTGGCGGGCCTCGGGCCGCGGCGGGTCGACGATGCCGACCAGCGCGTTCAGCACGAGGCGGTCCAGCAGCCCGGTCAGGTCGGCGCCGGCGTCGAACTCGGCCGCGGGGAGGTCCTGGCGCGCGACGGCGAGCACCCGGCGGCCCTGTCCGGCGAGCTCCGCGTTCGTCTCTTCGTAGCCGCGCCGGGCCTCGGGGGTGATCTCGGCGACGCCGTCCGGGCCGAGGCAGTGGGTGGCCCTGGTGATCAGGACGTCCGGCGCGCCCTTGACGAAGCAGCGCACGATCGGCCGTCCGTCGTCGTCGCGCCAGCGGTGGAAGGTGGCCATGAACTTGAGTTCGGCGTCGAACGGGACCTCGGCCAGGCGCGGGTTGCGCCGCCGCAGCTCCTCGACGTCCAGGCCGCCCTTCTCGGCGAGCACGATCAGGGCGGCCTCGGTGGGGTCGCCGACCGCCTGCTCCGCGCGCAGCACGGCGTCCGTGCACAGCGCCATGGCGATCAGCGCCTGGTCCAGGGAGTCCGGGGGCGGGCGTCCGTCGGTGGACAGGATCCGCCCGGTCGTGGCGTAGCCGTGGCCGGAGACGGTGAAACGCCGGTCCACGAGCATGAGGTCCCTGGCGGTCATCTGGTTCAGCGTCACGTCCTCACACCGGCACAGTAGTCCGCCGTTCGCGCCAGGCGCGATACCGCAGGCGCGGTAGCCGGGCTACCGCCAGCGCGGCGGCGACGCAGGCGAGCGGGATGGCGGGCAGCACGTAGCGGTGGTCGAAGTCGAGCGCCGCCACCGGCGCGACGAGCAGGAACATCGCGAACGTCCACGGCAGCAGCGCCGCCCTGCGCAGCGCGCCGAGCAGCAGCAGCACGCCGAACAGCGTCCCGTGCAGGAACCACGGGTACGGATAGGCGGCCAGGATCGACGCGTACGGCCGCACCGAGGTCATCCCGGTCAGCCCGGGGTCGTAGTCGGCCCGCACCTGGGCGACGAGCGGCTGTTCCTCGGGCAGCGGCCAGGCGCCGACGGGGAACGAGGTGGTGGGTGACATCCGCTTGGGGTGCGCGACGGGTTCCCAGGTGAACGCCAGCGCGGTGTCCTCGACGATCTCGCGCAGGTAGTCGAGCGGCTGGGCGGTGATGGCCGCGACGGCGAAGGACCTGGCCAGGTCGTTGTGCGCGAACCGGCCGCCGGGCAGCAGGTTGAGCGAGGCCCCCGGGGCCCAGACGTACTCGGAGGCGGCGTCCACGACGGTGCCGTTCGGGCACAGCTTGGCCAGTTCCGGCGCCGGCTTGATGATCGAGCAGTCGGCGAAGGTCATGGTGCGCGCCCACAGGGCGACCCCGTCGGAGCCGCTGAGCGCGAACCTGCCGTGGTGCTGGGCGTACCAGCCGGCGTAGCCGAGCAGCGGCAGCGCGCCGGCCAGCGCGAACGCCACCACGCGCCGCCACGGGGTGCGGCGCAGCAGCAGGTACAGCCCGGCCAGGCCGAGCAGCGGGACGGCGGCGGTGCGGGTGAGCCCGGCCAGCGCGAGCAGCAGCCCGGCCGCGACCGCGGCCCGCGCGGACACCTGGTCGCGCCACATGAGCACCGACAGCGCGGCCACGATGAGGAAGATCACCTGGACGTCGGACAGGATCGCGTGCTCCAGCCGCAGGAACGACGGGTCGAACAACACCGGCACGGCGGCCAGCGACGCCCCCCAGCCGGGCAGCGACCTGCGGCGCAGCAACGCGTAGATCATCACGCCGATGCCCAGGCCCATCGCGTGCTGCACCGCGACGACCACCTCCACGCTGTGGAAGGGCAGCAGCAGCCGCAGGAACAGCGGGTACCCGGCGGGGTGGAAGGCGCCCTGCGGCCGCAGGTGCACGGCCGTGTCCAGGTAGGTGAAGGAGTCGTACCAGTACAGCCGCGCGGTGTCGTGGCCGAGCATGACGAGCACGCGCAGCACGGCCGCCGCCCCGAGCACCACGGCGAACAGCCGGTGCCCCTGGCGCGCCCCGAGTTCGGGCGTTCGCAGGCGTGGCTGCGCGAGCGTGGCGATCATGAGACGTCTCCCCCGGGTACGGCCGGACGTTTCCGGCTTCGGGGAAGCAGTTCAGCGGGAGGCCGATAACCTGATCGTCACCAGATCTGGTTATGTCCGCGTTATGCGGCCTAGATCAAAATTTGAGCATTTACCGTGACTTGGGGGGCAAGGTGCGGGTGTTGATCGCCGAGGACGAGCGCATGCTCGCCGACTCGATCGCCGAGGGCCTGCGAGGTGAGGCCCTGGCCGTGGACGTGGCCTACGACGGTGAGGCGGCGCTCGAACGGCTCGGCGTGCACGACTACGACGTGCTGATCCTCGACCGGGACCTGCCGAACGTGCACGGCGACGAGGTCTGCGCGCGCGTGGTGGCCAACGGGTGGATGGTCCGGGTGCTGATGCTGACGGCGGCCGGCGACGTGCGTTCCCGGGTGGCGGGGTTGTCGCTGGGGGCCGACGACTACCTGCCCAAGCCGTTCGCGTTCGAGGAACTGCTGGCCCGCGTGCACGCGCTGGGCCGCCGGGCCCGCCCGGCCGACCCGCCGATGCTGGAGCGGGCCGGGATCAGGCTGG
Organism: Nonomuraea antri; assembly: GCF_013283785.1. GTDB lineage: Bacteria > Actinomycetota > Actinomycetes > Streptosporangiales > Streptosporangiaceae > Nonomuraea > Nonomuraea antri. The sequence continues at coordinate 20,289 of NZ_JABCPZ010000044.1, read as the reverse complement.
ACTGGGCGCACCGCCAGGTGTTCAGGGACGGCGTCTACGTGCCGCTGGCGCGCAAGGAGTTCGGCGTGCTGGCCGAGCTGCTGCGCGCGCGTGGCGCGGTGGTCTCGGCCGAGGAACTGCTGGAGAAGGTGTGGGACGAGCACATCGACCCGTTCACCAACACCGTGCGTACGACGATGATGAAGCTGCGCAAGAAGCTCGGCGAGCCGCAGGTGATCGAGACCGTGCCGGGCGTGGGGTACCGGCTGCCATGAGTGTCCGCATGCGTTTCTCCCTGGCCTGCGCCGGGGTGTTCTTCCTGGTCAGCGCACTGCTGCTGGTCGGCGTCTACCTGATGGTCAGGCAGAGCCTGGAGCCGCGCCCCGGCGTGATGACGCCCAAGTCCTTCACCGTGCCCGTCGGCTGGAACTACTTCGAGCAGGGCACGGACTTCTACCGCATCGGCGTCGAGCGGGGGCGCCAGGTCCGCGAGGTCTACCAGCGCGACACCCTGGTCACCTATCGCGTCGGTGCGCCGCTCATGCTGCTCGCCGCCACCGCGGTGGGCTTCGGGCTGGGCTGGCGGGTGGCCGGGTGGTCGCTGCGGCCGCTCAGGACGGTCACCGAGACCGCCCGCCGGGTCGCGCAGAGCCACGACCTGGCCGAACGCATCGACTACCAGGGCCGCAGCGACGAGCTCAAGGAACTGACCGGGATCTTCGACACGATGCTCGGCCGGCTGGCCCGCTCGTTCGACGGCCAGCGGCGCTTCGTCGCCAACGCCTCCCACGAGCTGCGCACCCCCCTGACGATCAACAGGACGCTCGTGGACGTCGCCGTCCGCCGCCCGGACGCCACCGACGACGTCAAGCGGCTCGGCGAGTCGCTGCTGCTGGTCAACGCCAGGCACGAACGGCTCATCGACGGCCTGCTGGCGCTCACCGAAGGCCAGCAGGCGGTGCTGGACCGGCGGCCGTTCGACCTGAGCGACGTGGCCGAGCACGTGCTCGACCAGGCCGTCGAGGAGGCCGCCGAGCGCGAGGTCACCCTGCACCGGCTGCTCGACCCGGCCCCGACGGCGGGCGAGGCGGTGCTGGTCGAACGGCTGGTGCAGAACCTGGTGGAGAACGCGATCAGGCACAACCACCCCAAGGGCGAGGTGTGGGTGACCACCCGGTCGCGGGCCGGGCTGGTGGAGGTGGTCGTGGCCAACACGGGGCTGCAGGTGCCGCCGTACGAGATCGAGACGATCTTCGAGCCGTTCCGCCGGCTGCACGGCGACCGGCTGCGCTCCGACCGGGGCAGCGGGCTGGGGCTGTCGATCGTCCGGGTGATCACCGAGGCGCACGGCGGCACGGTGACGGCCAGGCCGCGCGAGGAGGGCGGCCTGAGCATCGTGGTCGAACTGCCCATGCACGACCCGGCCGTCTGACCGGACCGGCGGTCAGTCCGGGTCCTGGTGGATCTCCCAGAGCACGTCCTCCGGGATGCCGGACTTGACCAGCAGCTCCCAGGTCGCCATCCGCTCCCCCGGGTCGGCGAGCAGGGCGTGCAGCACGGGGCGCAGGTCGTCCTGGGCGGCGCCGCCGCGCGTCCAGAGCGCGCCGACCGCCTGACACATGGCCGGGGAGCGCACGGCGGCGGTGGTGACCAGCTCGCCGAGCAGCCCGACGCGTTCGCGCGGCGGCAGCTCCGCGCCCTCGCCGAGCGCGCGCAGCAGCAGGTCGAGCAGCCTGCGGTGGCGGGGCGCGTGCCCGGTGGCGACGGCGGCGACCACGTCGCCCATGCCACCGCCCCCGTCCAGGCCACCGCTCCCCTCCATGACACGGGGGCCCGCGCCGGTGGCGCCGCCGAGCACGACGTCCTCGCGGCCCGCCGTCACGACCCGGTGCGCGCCCAGCGCGGTGACCAGCCCGGTCCAGCCCTCCCGGCCGAGCTGGCCCTTCCACAGGTGGGTGAGCGAGGTCCAGCGCTCCAGGTGGCCTGGCTCGCCGAGCAGTTCGGAGACGGTGACGGGCTCGTCGCGGACGCCGGTGACCAGCAGCGCGAGGTTCGCCGAGTACGCGGCCAGTCGGCGCGTCACCGGGGGGCGTACCGGGCGGAAGGCGGTGAAGTGGCGGCGCGGCTGCTCGTCCAGGGACGTGCGCAGCAGCCCGGTCAGCAGCCCGGCGCAGCGGGAGCGCACGTCGGCGGGCAGGTCGGCGAGCAGTTCCAGCAGGAAGCCGACCGTCGGGCCGCGCTCGGCCAGGCAGGAGAAGGAGGTGACGGTGTGGAGCAGGTCGTCGTCCACCGGCTGGAGCGGCAGGTCGCCCGCGGCGCGGTGCCTGCGGTCCAGGTCGCGTAAGGCGTACACGGTGAGCCAGGCGACCAGGAACTCGCCGAACGTGGCGTGCAGGAACGCGTGGCCGTTGCCGCGCACGAAGAAGAACCGCTCGGTGACGCGCCTGACCCAGTCCACGGGGACGCCCGCCTCGCCGGGGGCGAGCGGGCCGAACAGCGCGGGCAGGTCGGTGGCCAGCGCCTCCTCGGTGAGCACCTGACGGCCGCGGGCGAACATCGACAGCGCCGCCACGCCCAGTTCGAGCAGTTCCCGCTCGACGGCCGGGTCCGCGGGCGACTCCCCGGCGGTGGCGGCGAGTTCCCTGGCGGTGAACTCCCTGATCAGCGACTCGTACAGGCGGGCACGGCCGATCGGCGCCCGCTCGCGGCGCAGCGCGTTGCCCGCCGCGTCGTAGAGCGCGAACAGCAGCAGGAGCAGCGGCTGCCTGGCCGGCTCGCCCTGGGCCAGCGCCACGCCGGACGACAGCGGCTTCAGCTTCCGCCTGGCGAGCGTCGCCCGGTTCGTCTGGTCCCAGATGTCGAGCCACTGGCGTACCTGGTCGTCGTCGAACGGCTGCAGTTGCAGCGCCAGCACCCCGTCGGGGAACCTGATCCGGTCGGCCACCACGGTGCGGCTGGTCACGATCACCACGACCGGGCGGCCGTGGCCGGCCTCGTGCCGCTGGAACTCCTGGACGCGTTCCAGGTGGTAGTCGTAGCGGTCGCCGCCGCTCTGGATCAGCTCGTCGAACCCGTCGAGCAGGATGACCGGCAGCGCGCCGTCGCCGGCCGTGACGAGCTCGGCGTACGTCATCTCCGCGCCGGTGATCGTCCGCACCGCCTGCTCGATCTGCCCGGTGATCGACGAGCCGGCCGCCGCGCCGCGCAGCTCCACCCTGATCGGCAGGAACTCCGACCTGGCCAGCCGCGCGGCCAGCACCTCGGCCAGCTTCGACTTGCCCGACCCCGGCTCGCCCAGCACCAGCAGCGGCGCCTGGGTGGCGCGCAGCGAGGTGAGGTGGCCGACCAGGAACGCCTCGGTGTCGACCAGCAGCCGCCTGCCGGACCACCAGCCCTTGTCCGCCGGGGTGCTCTCCCTGCTCAGCTCGGCCACCCGGCAGGCCGGCGTGATGTAGCCCTCGCCGAGCAGCGGCAGCGTGACGTCCGCCGGGGCCTTGCCGGCGGCCAGCAGCGGCTGGTCGAGCGTGTTGGCGGCCATCCTGGCCCGGTGGATGACCGGGCTGTCGCCGACGCGCGGCGGCGCCAGCTCGGCCAGCAGCCAGGCCACCCGCGACAGGCCCGCGCCCGGCCCGGGACGCTCGGTCACCAGCGTGCGCACGCCGAACTCGTGGCTGTCGAGCGCCAGCGACCGGTAGTCCTCGTCGTAGATGCGGATGGCGTGCGCGGGCGGGCCTTCCGCGAGCATCCTGGGCAGCAGGAGCCGCTCGTCCTGGGACAGTTCCTCCCACACCGCCAGGCCGCCGACGTAGGTGGTCACGGCCTCGGACATGCGCTGGTACGCGCGTTCGACGGCCTGCCTGGTCTCGGCGTACGGCACGTGCGGCTCGGGGGTCGGCAGCCGCTCCAGCAGCAGGCTCGCCACCAGGGCGGCGAAGCGCTCGGCCGTCGGCATCCCGTTCGCGATCTTGTCGCTGCGGTCCAGCCGGTCCAGCGTGAATGGCAGCTTGGCCTCGCCGAACGCCTCCAGGTACGCGGCCACCACGATCGCGGCGTGCGCGGCGGCCAGGCGCTGGGTGTGGGTGAACCGGTCCACGCCGCTCTTCAGCTCCGGCAGGCGGCGCATGACGTCCTCGCCGTAGCGGACGACGTCGTTGCGCAGGTCGAACAGGCCGGGCATGAGCTGCCCGCCGCCGGCCAGCGCCCAGCCGGTGCGTTCTGCCGCCGCCGCGAAGCCGATCACCTTGACCAGCCGGGTCTCCTTGCTGCCCAGGATCTTCAGTGCGTCGGCGTAGCTGAGCATGTGTGTCATGGCGGTCTCCGGTGCTCGGATCTCCATCGTCCGTCCGTTCGCCGTGGCCGTCACAGGTCCTTGCGCGGTCGATCCCTACTCGCTCTTGATCGCCGTCGCGATCTCCTCCAGCGCCGCGGGATCCTCGATCGTGGAGGGCGTGGTGTACGGGGCGCCCGCGGCGATGTCGCGCATGGTGCCCCGCAGGATCTTGCCCGACCTGGTCTTGGGCAGCCGTGAGACGACCACGGCGCGTTTGAACGCGGCCACCGGGCCGATGCGTTCGCGCACCAGCGCGACCAGTTCCCGCTCGACCTGCGCCGGGTCGCGGTCGGCGCCCGACTTGAGCACCACGAAGGCCACCGGGAGCTGGCCCTTGAGCTGGTCGGTGACGCCGATGACCGCGCATTCGGCCACGTCGGCGTGCTCGGCGACGACCTCTTCGATCGCGCCGGTGGACAGGCGGTGCCCGGCCACGTTGATCACGTCGTCGATGCGGCCCATGACGTAGAGGTAACCGTCGGTGTCGAGGTAGCCGCCGTCGCCGGTGAGGTAGTGGCCGGGGTGGCGGGTCAGGTACGACTCGGCGAAGCGGTCGTCGTCGCGGTAGAGGGTGGGCAGCGTGCCGGGCGGCAGCGGCAGCTTGACGGTGACGGCCCCTTCGACGCCGGGCGGGCATTCGCGGCCGTCGGGGTCGAGGATGCGCACGTCGTAGCCGGGGACCGGCTTCGTGGGCGAGCCCGGTTTGATGGGCAGCGGCTCGATGCCGACGCAGTTGGCCGCGACCGGCCAGCCCGTCTCGGTCTGCCACCAGTGGTCGATGACCGGGATGCCGAGCAGGTCGGCGGCCCAGTGGTAGGTGTCGGGGTCGAGCCGTTCACCGGCCAGGAAAAGGTGCCGCAATCCCGACAAATCCCACTTTTTGGCGAAATTTCCGGAAGGGTCCTCTTTTTTGATGGCCCTGATCGCGGTCGGCGCGGTGAACAGCGTCCGTACCCCATGGGTGGACACGACCCGCCAGAACGCGCCCGGGTCGGGCGTGCCGACCGGTTTGCCCTCGTACAGCACGGTCGTGCAGCCCGCCAGCAGCGGCGCGTACACGATGTAGGAGTGCCCGACCACCCAGCCGACGTCCGAGGCGGCCCAGTACACCTCGCCGGGTGCGGCGCCGTAGACGTTGGACATGCTCCAGTGCAGCGCGACCGCGTGGCCGCCGTTGTCGCGCACGACGCCCTTGGGCGAGCCGGTCGTGCCGGAGGTGTAGAGGATGTAGAGCGGGTCGGTCGCGGCCACGCTCACGCACTCGGCGGGCTCGGCTTCGGCCACCGCCCGCGCCCAGTCGAGGTCGCGGCCGGGCACGAGGTCGGCCGGGCACTGCTCGCGCTGCACGATCACGCAGTGCGCGGGCCGGTGCGCGGCCTGCTCCAACGCCGCGTCCAGCAGCGGCTTGTACGCCACCACGCGCGCCGGCTCGATCCCGCACGAGGCCGACAGCACCACCTTGGGCCGGGCGTGGTCGATGCGCACGGCCAGCTCGCGTGCCGCGAACCCGCCGAACACCACCGAGTGCACGGCGCCCAGCCGGGCGCAGGCCAGCATCGCGATCACGGCCTCGGGCACCATCGGCATGTAGATCACCACGGTGTCGCCGGTCTCGACGCCGAGCGCGCGCAGCATGCCGGCCGCCCTGGCCACGCGTTCGCGCAGCTCGGCGTAGGTGTAGCTGTCGATCGTCCCGGTCACCGGGCTGTCGTGGATCAGCGCGGGCTGCTCGCCGCGCCCGGACTCCACGTGCCGGTCGAGCGCGTTGTAGCAGGTGTTGAGCCGCCCGTCGGGGAACCACCGCCCGTCGCGGGTCGCGACCGAGGGCGCCATGTCCCACGCGATGCCCAGTGCCGCCTCGGCCCAGAACCGCTCGGGCTCGTCGATGCTCCGCCTGTACGCCTCGTCATAGCCGGCCACCCATCGATCAGATCAGCCCTACCCGCGAGTACGCAAGCCCCCGCGCCACCGCGGGCCGTCCGGGCATGGGTCCCGGTCTGGGAGGGTGTCCTGGTGGAAGATGATGTGATCCTTTCCGTGGTGGTCGGGTCGCGGGCGTACGGGCTGGAGACGGAGACGTCCGACACCGACAGGCGCGGCGTGTTCGTGGCCCCGACCGCGGACTTCTGGCGTTTGGACAAACCGCCCACGCATCGCGACGGGCCGCTGCCCGAGCAGTTCTCGTGGGAGGTCGAGCGGTTCTGCCGGTTCGCGCTGGAGGCGAACCCGACCGTGCTGGAGTGCCTGTGGTCGCCGCTCGTGGAGGTGATCACCCCGTCCGGCAAGCGGCTGCGCGAGCTGCGCGGCGCGTTCCTGTCCAGGCGCGCGCACCAGACCTTCACCAGGTACGCCGACACGCAGTTCCGCCGCATCGACCCGGCCGCGCCCAACTGGAAGCAGGCCATGCACATGGTGCGGCTGCTGCTCAGCGGCCTGCACCTGGCGCGGCACGGCGAGCCGCTGGTCCAGATGGGTGAGCACCGGGAGCGGCTGCTGTCGATCAAGCGGGGCGAGGTGCCGTGGGCGCAGGTGGACGCCTGGCGCCGCGAGCTGTCGGCCGAGGTGGCCGCCGTACAGGCCGCCGGTCCCGGCCCGCTGCCCGAGGCGGCCGACCGCGACTCGGTCGAGGAATTCCTCGTCGACGTGCGCAGGGAGCATCTGTGACGGCCCCGGGATCGCTGCCCGCGTGGCTCGCGGACGTCGCGGGTGAGCAGCCGTACCCGCTGGTGTTCGCGACCGTGAGCGGCGCGCACCTGTACGGTTTCCCGTCCGCCGACTCCGACGTGGACCTGCGCGGCGTGCACGTGCTGCCGGCCGCCGAGGTGGTCGGGCTGCGCACCGGGCCGGAGACGCTGGATCGCGACTGGACCCGCGACGGGATCGAGGTGGACCTGGTCACGCACGACCTGGCCAAGTTCTGCCGGCTGCTGCTGAACCGCAACGGCTACGTGCTGGAGCAGGTGCTGTCGCCGCTGGTGGTGGCGACGTCCGCGGTGCACGAGGAACTGGCGGCGCTGACGCCCGGCTGCGTGACACGCCATCACGCGCACCACTACCTGGGCTTCTCGCGCACGCAGTGGCGGCTGTTCGGCACGAGCGGGGAGCTGAAGCCGCTGCTGTACACGCTCCGGGTGCTGGCCACCGGGACACACCTCATGCGCACCGGCGAGCTGGAGGCCGATCTGACCCGGTTGCCGGCGTACGCGCCGCCGTACACGGGCGAGCTGATCGCCGCCAAGCGGGAGGCCGAGCACGGCCGGGCGCCCGAGCTGGGCGACTACGCGGCGGACGTGGCGCGGATGACGGCCGGGCTGGAGTCGGCCGCGGCGGCGTCCGCGCTGCCCGAGCGGGCGAGCGCCGGAGAGGCGCTGCACGACCTGGTGGTGCGGATTCGGCTACAATAAGTCACGTTGTTCCACCTCAGGCTGAGGGGCCCGCGACGTCACCGCCAGTGACGGAGCCAGTGGAGCGGCCCGGCGAGTTCCTCCACGCCGGGCGAGCGGGCCCCTGCGGATCTTTCCCCTTCGGACACCTCCCCCGGGCCCGTGTGCTCATTCGATCAGAGTTGTCAAAGGAAAGAACCTTGGCCCGCTTCGACACCATCTCCGCGCTTCGCATCGCGAAGGCGCTGCTCACCTTCACCGTCGGCGGCTTCGCGCTGCTGGTCGTGTTCGGCAACCTCACCGACTACGGCACGAACTTCGAGTTCGTCAGGCACGTCCTGGCGATGGACGCGCAGAAGCCAGAACTCGCCGCGGTCAGCCAGATCAACTACCGCGCCATCCCGTGGACGTGGGCGCACCACGCCGCCTACATCGGGGTCATCCTCACCGAGGCGGTCATCATGGTGACCTGCCTGGTCTCGGCCTGGCAGCAGATCAGGGCCGTCGGCCGCGACGACGCCGCCTTCCACCACGCCAAGCGGTGGGGCATCGTCGGCTGCACGGTCGGGCTGCTGCTGTGGTTCTTCGGGTTCCAGGCCATCGGCGGCGAATGGTTCGGCATGTGGATGAACGGCACCTGGAACGGCATCCCCGACGCGGTGCGGCTGTGCACGTACATCGGGATCGTGCTGATCTTCCTCAGCCTGCGCAACGACGCCCGCGAGAACGCCGTGCGTGCCTGAGCCCACCGCTGAACCCGCCGCTGAACCCGCCGGCCCTGGCCGGGCGGCCGTCGCTGTGACGGCCGCCCGGTCCCGGCTCAGCCGGTCGGCGCCGACAGCACCAGGCGGATGGCGAAGTTGCGGTATCCGGCCCGCTCGAAGGCGCGGGCCATCGGCACGTTCCCGCTGTCCGTGTCGGCCGCGATGCGCTGGACGCCGCGTTCGGCGTGGAACCGGGTGATCTCGGCGAGCAGCTCGTCGACGTAGCCGCGCCCGCGGTGCTCGGGCACCACGCCGATGTAGCCCACCACGGGTCCGGCGCTGTTGGCGGACGGCAGCGCCACACCCACCAGGTCACCGTCCTGGGTGAAGGCCAGCCGCCACCAGGACCTGTCGCCCGGCATCGCCCGGTTGTCCGCGACGTCCTCGCGGGCCTGCTCCAGCGGCTCCATGGTGGCCAGCGCCTGCCGGGTGTGGTGGTCGAGCGTGCCCTGCGCCACGCGGGCGAACGCGTGCACGAACGTCTCGTCGTCGTCATCGCCGCGGAACACCAGCCGGCCCGGCGGCTTGGGCAGCGGGGACTCGGCGGCGGTCCACTCGTAACGCAGGCGTTCGAGCTCGTCGGTCAGCCCGGCGCGGCCGACGGCCTCCTGCCGCCAGGCGATGGCCGCCGCGGCGACCGGGTCGTCGCGCCAGCCGTTGCTGAGGAACACGTGGTAGGCGGGCGTCGTGCCGAAGGCCGCGTGCGCATGGCCGAGCAGTTCGGCGGCCAGGCCGACGCGGTCGGTCACCGAGGGGTGCACGTAGAGGCAGTCCAGCGCCAGCGGCTGGTCGCCGTCGGCGAAGCCCCACCAGACGGCGCGGGCCATGATCTCGCCGTTCTCCTCGGCGATCCAGACGCGTTCGTGGCGGTACTCGCCCGACTCCAGGAACGACAGCAGCCGGTCGGGGTGGGACCAGCTGACGTGCTCGTCGACGACGCAACCGAGCAAGCGGTCGAGATCAGCCTCGACCGTGGGACGGAACAACATGAATCCTCCGGAAAGCAGGAACGGACACGGTGAGTGCCCGAGTGATGCGGTACATCTCAACGCCCCCTTTCTCCCGACTTTTCGGTATCAGAGGCACTGTAGCGCAAATCTCGCGACAAGATAGCGGCGTGGACGACACCCTGCCGCTGCAGCCCCCGATCCGCCTGCCCGCCGAGTCCGAGCTGGCCAGAGCCGTGCGCGCGGCCCCGCTGGCCGCCGAACTCCTCTCCCCGGCGGAGGTGGAGGCCGGTGACGACGCCCGGGTGCTGGCGCGGTGGGCGGAGGTCTGCCGCGAGCGCCTGGCCGCCGATCAGCCCGTGCTGATGGAGCTGATCCGGATGTTCCTGTCGCGCGAGCCGCTGACGGGCGAGGTGCCCGCGCTGCCGTCCGGGCTCGGGCTGATCCGCCAGGAGGAGCCGTACGCGCTGTCGTGGCTGGGGCTCTGGGCGGTGCGCGCGATCATCGCCGACAGCACCGGCCAGGACATCCCGGTGATGGGCTCACTGGCCGGCGCGGACGCGGCGGCGCTGCTGTTCGGCCTGCGCTCGTATCCGGAGGCGGAACGCGAGGAGGAGCTGGCGGGCTGGCTGTCCGGCCGGGACCGCGAGGCGGCGGCCGGTGAGATCGCCGCGGCGCTGGCCACGGTGAGCCCGCTGAGCCGGGCGGTCGGGGTGGAGCTGCTGTCGTCGCGCTTCGGTGAGGAGGGACGGCGGGCGCTCGGCGGGCTGCTGGAGGAGCCGCGGCTGGGCGCGGTGGTCGCGGCCAGGCTCGGCAGGGACGACCGGCGGCCCGCGCCCGAGGAGATCCCGTGGGTGCTGGTGGACATGGCGGCGGCGCTGCTGGAGTTCGGCGGCGAGGCCGGCGAGGTGATCGAGTCGATCGCGCTCGGCATGGACCCGGCCGAGCAGGCGGGCACGATCGCGATCCTGGCGTTCGGCGATCACCCGTGGACCGGCCGGGTGCTCAAGGTCCTCATCGACCATCACCCCGACCTGCGGGTCGTCGCCGCCGCGCGCAAGGCGCTGCGCCGTCTGCACGGCCTGGCCGACGTCCGCGGCTGACCCGGGCGCGAGGGGTGGCGGTAGAGTCGCTGCGGTGACCAAGCATACGATCTCCCCACAGAGTGGCCCCCTGGGCGAAGGGTACGGCTGCGACTGCGGCGCCACCATGGTCGGCCGGATGGCCGCAGAACTGCACGCCGCCGAGAACAACCAGTGTTCCGTCTGCCTGGGATCGGCCGAGGAGCAGGTGGCGCCCGGCCTGCTGCGGGCCTGCACGGCCTGCGCGGCGACCGGCGGCCGCCGCGAGCAGATCACCTGGCAGCTCGCGCACGCCGAGGCCGAGGAACTCATCACCATGACGGTCGTGCGCGGGCTCGTCGCCGGCTACGACGGCCCGTTCCACCTGTCGGAGATCGCCGACACCGTGCGCAACGGCCTGGGCCTGCCCGCGGGACGGCTGCCCGTCGGCCCGCGGGTGCGCGACCTGCTGCTGCAGTTGCAGGCGGCCGGCGAGATCGCCATGGTGTCGGCGCCGGACGAACTGCTCGACGGCACGGACATGGTCCTCTACCGCGACCCCCAGTGGCAGCGCGTGCGCACACTGGGCCTGTGACCGCTCTCCAGGTGGCAGCGCGGGCGCACGCCGGGCCTGTGACCCGCTCCCCAGGTGGCAGCGCGGGCGCACGCCGGGCCTGTGACCGCCCCCCGTGGCAGCGCGTACGCGTGCTGGGCTTGTGACCCGCTCCCCCGCGCCGGAACGCCCACGTTAGACGCGGCAGAGGATCTCGCCGTGCGGGACGGTGAACCAGCCGTCCTCGGCCGCCGCCCACTCCAGCCAGCCGTCGGAGATGCGCCGCAGGTCGGCCTCCGTGGCCGCGCCGGTGGCCAGCGCCTGCCTGGCCATGGCCGAGTGCAGGATGCGGTCCGCCCACATGCCGCCCCACCAGTCACGGCTCTCCTGGTCGGCGTAGCACCACACGGACGCCGTGGCGGTCACGTCCTCGAACCCGGCCGCCCGGGCCCACGACAGCAGCCGCCGCCCGGCGTCGGGCTCTCCCCCGTTGGCGCGGGCCAGCTTCTGGTACAGCGCCAGCCACTCGTCCAGGGCGGGCACCCGCGGGAACCAGGCGAAGGCCGCGTAGTCGCTGTCGCGCGCCGCCACCAGCCCGCCGGGCCTGGTCACCCTGCGCATCTCGCGCAATGCCTGGACCGGGTCCCCGACGTGCTGCAACACCTGGTGCGCGTGCACCACGCAGAACGTGTCGTCGGGGAAGTCCAGCGCGTGCACGTCGGCGACGGCGAAGTCGACGTTCTCCGCCCCCCTGGCCGCCAGCTCCGCCCTGGCCAGCTCCAACGCCTCCGCGGTGACCTCGGACGCCGTCACCCGCGCCACCCTGGCCGCCAGGTCGGCGGTGATCGTGCCGGGGCCGCTGCCCACGTCCAGCACCTTCATCCCCGATTCCAGGTGCGGCAACAGGTAGGCGGCCGAGTTCTCGGCGGTGCGCCAGCGGTGCGATCGCAGGACGGTCTCGTGATGCCCATGCGTGTATACGGCTGCCATCGGAAACTCCTTCTCCTCAATCCCGATGACGATCACCTTAGCCACAATCTCATTTTTCGAGAAGAATCGTCTTGATATATGAGACGTTCGAGGCCGCGGATAGACTGCGGTGAAATCGGTGTCATGTGAGGAAAGGCGTGGTCGTGGGAGAGGTCCGGCCGATCGTGCGCGTCGGCGATCCGGTGCTGCACAACCCGTGCGAGCCGGTCACCCGGTTCGACGGCGAGCTGGCGGCGCTGGTCGACGACATGTTCGCGAGCATGTACGCGGCGGAGGGAGTGGGCCTGGCGGCCAACCAGATCGGCGTCGCGCTGCGCGTGTTCGTCTACGACTGCCCCGACGCCGACGGCGAGTACCACAAGGGCGTCGTGGTCAACCCGGAGCTGGAACTGCCCGGCCTGGGCGAGCGCAGGCTCGACCCCGGCGAGGAGGGCTGCCTGTCGGTGCCCGGCCAGTTCGCGCCGCTGCCGCGCGCCGACCACGCCGCGGTGCGCGGCTTCGACGTGAACGGCGAGCCCGTCACGGTCGAGGGCACCGGCATGCTGGCACGCTGCCTCCAGCACGAGACCGACCACCTCGACGGCTACCTGTACATCGACCGGCTGCCGGCCAAGCGCCGCAAGCAGGTGCTGGCCGCGTACGAGGAGTCTCTGAACGCTATAGAGGACATTTCTCCTCTATAGTGGAGGAATGTCGGGCGAAGGGGTGTTGTCCAGCGGGCTGTCCATGGCCGAGCTGGGCGCCAGGGTCCGGGCCGAGCGGCGGGCCCGCGGGCTGTCCATCGAGCGGCTGGCCGAGCTGAGCGGCATCAGCCGCAGCATGGTCTCCGACGTCGAGCGTGGCGCCAAGACGCCGACCGTGCTCGTGCTCGACCGGCTGGCCACCGCGCTGGGCACGTCGATCGCGCGGCTGCTCGACGAGCCCGCGCGCGAGACGCCGCTGGTGTTGCGGTACGCGGAGCAGCGCGTCCTGCGTGACCCCGCGGGCTGGGAGCGGCGGGTGTTGTCGCCGGTACTCGGCGACGTGGAGTTCGAGTTCATGCGTACCACGATCGGCCCCGGCGTCGACGCGGGCGAGTTCGCGCCGCACGCGCCGGGGTCGCGCGAGTACCTGGCGGTGGAACGCGGCCGGCTGCGGCTGACCATCGACGGACGGGCGCACGAGCTGGAGACCGGCGACTCGGCCTACTACCCCGGCGACCGCCGCCACGCCTTCGCCAACAACGGCGCGTCCGACTGCGTGTTCTTCCTGGCCATGGAGCTGGGCGGCGGCGGCCGTCACCACGAATCCTGGAAGGGGACGCACGATGGATGAGCTGCGCGAGGCCGCGGTGCTGGCGGCCGGCCTGGTGGCCGATCACCTGGCGGGCGTGGCCGGGTCCCCGGTGTGGCGGCCGGTGCCCGGCGCCGAGCGCGACTGGCTGAGCGGTCAGGAGCTGCCGGAGACCGGTCGCGGGCTCGGCGAACTGCTGGACGACGTGCGGGCCCACGTGCTGCCGTACCCGATGGGCAACGGGCACCCGCGCTTCTTCGGCTGGGTCAACTCGCCGCCGTCACCCGCGGGGGTGCTGGTCGAGCCGCTGGCCGCGGCGCTCAACCCGAGCTGCGCGGGCGGCGACCACGCCGGGCCGCTGCTGGAGCGCACGGTGGTGCGCTGGCTGGCCGGGCTGACCGGCTTCCCGCACCCGCCCGGCGGCGGGCTGCTGACCAGCGGCGCGTCCATGGCCACGATCATCTGCCTGGCCACCGCGCGGCAGCAGGCCGCGCTGCGCGACGGCTGGGACGCCCGCGAGGACGGCCTGTACGGCCGGCCGCCCATGACCATGTACGTCTCCGGCGAGGGGCACAGCTGCCTGCACAAGGCCGCCCAGCTCCTCGGCCTGGGCGCGCGCCAGGTCCGCACGGTGCCGGTGGACGACGCGTTCCGCATGGACGTCGATGCCCTGCGCGCCATGGTCGCCGAGGACGTGTCCGCCGGGCTGCGCCCGTTCTGCGTGGCGGCCAGCGCCGGCACGGTCAACTCCGGAGCGATCGACCCGCTCGACGCGATCGCCGACGTGGCGGCCGAGTTCGGCCTCTGGTTCCACGTGGACGGCGCCTACGGGGCGCTGGGCGTGCTGGCCGACGGCGCCGCGCCCCGGTACGCGGGCCTGGCCAAGGCCGACTCGCTGGCGCTCGACCCGCACAAGTGGCTGGGGGTGCCGGTCGGCTGCGGCTGCGCCCTGCTGCGCGACCCCGGCGCGGCCCGCGCCGCCTTCAGCCTGGTGCCCTCGTACCTGATCGACGACAACGCCGACGAGCTGGGCTGGTTCGCCGAGTACGGGCCCGAGCAGACCCGGCCGTTCCGCGCGCTGAAGACCTGGGCCACGCTGTCGCACCTGGGGCGCGAAGGGGTGGTCCGGCTGGTGAACCACACCACGGCGCTGGCCCGCGAGCTGGCGGAGCTGGTCGAGGCGGCGCCCGACTTCGAGCTGCTGGCGCCGGTGACCACGTCGATCACCGCGTTCAGGTACCGCCACGGAGGCGTCGACGGGCTCGACGCGCTCAACCGGGCGCTCCCGGCGGCCGTGCAGCGGCGCGGCAACGCGTTCGTCACCGGCACCCGGCTGGGCGGGCGCGACGCGCTGCGTGCCTGCTTCCTGAGCGGCGACACCACCTCAGGCGACCTGCGCGTGCTGCTCGACGAGATCAGGCTGGCGGCGAAGGACCTGGCGTGAAGGATCTGGCAGTGAAGGACCTGGCGGCGACGGTTCTGGCGGTGAAGGAGCGATAAAGCTCCTGTCCGGATTTATCCCGGAACCAGGGGAAAGTCGTGAATCTCACATTCGCCGGGGTAGGGGGTCGGCTGGACCGATCGACAGGAGGATCCCATGGCGAAGACCGTGGCAGACGTGATGACCACCCGGCCGGCGACCGTCGAGGGCGACCAGCCGGTGTCGGTGGCGGCGGCGCTGATGCGCGACAACGACGCGGGCGCGGTGATCGTCAACGACAACGGGCGCATGCAGGGCATCGTGACCGACCGCGACATCACCGTCCGCGTGACCGCCGACGACCGCGGCCCCGACACCCCGGTGCGCGACGCGTGCAGCCCGTCGGTGGAGGCCGTCGGCCCCGACACCAGCATCGACCAGGCGGTCCAGCTGATGCGTTCGCACGCGGTGCGGCGCCTGCCGGTCGTCGAGGACGGCCGCGCGGTCGGCATCATCTCGCTGGGCGACCTGGCGCTGGAGCGCGACCCGAACTCGGCGCTCGCCGACATTTCCGCGGCCGAGGGCAACCAGTAGCCTGGCCGGTGTGATCACAGTCGACGACGTCAGGCAGTTCACCAAGACCCTCCCGCGCTCGTCCGAACACCTCATCCGGGACCGGATCAAGTTCCGGGTGGGCCGGATCGTGTACGTGGCGTTCTCGCACGACGAGACGCTGATGGGCTTCGGGTTCCCCAAGGAGGAACGCGACGCCCTGGTGGCGGCCGAGCCGGCGAAGTTCCTCCTGCCGCGCGAGTCCGACCTGCGGTTCAACTGGGTCGTGGCGCGCATGGCGGAGCTCGACGTCGCCGAGATGCGCGAGCTGGTGCTCGACGCGTGGCGGATGTGCGTGCCCAAGAAGGTGCGGCTGGAGCAGCAGCTCGCCGCCGAACGCAGGCCCTGACGGCCACTCCCCGGACGAGGAGTGGCCGCCGCCACACGGGTTATTCCACCTGGCTCCGGCCGACCGGCGACGCGGGCGGCACGGGCGGCTCCTCCGGCGTCGGGGCCGGCGAGGACACCCCGGGCAGCTCGGACGACCCGGTCGTGCGCAGGTCGCGGCGGGACTTGAGCAGGCTGGCCACGGTGGTGATCGCGAGCACCGACACGATGACCGCCAGCGACACCCAGTTGCTGATCTCCGGCGCCCACGCCACAGGCTCACCGCCGTTGATGAACGGCAGCTCGTTCTCGTGCAACGCGTGCAGCACCAGCTTCACCCCGATGAACCCGAGGATCACCGCCAGCCCGTACGACAGGTAGACCAGCTTCTCCACCAGCCCGCCGAGCAGGAAGTAGAGCTGCCTGAGCCCCATCAGCGCGAACGCGTTGGCCGCGAAGACCAGGTAGGCGTCCTGGGTGATGCCGAAGATGGCCGGGATGGAGTCCACCGCGAACACCAGGTCGGCCCCGCCGATGGCGATCATGACGATGAACATCGGGGTCAGCCAGCGGCGGCCGTCCTGCTTGATCGTCAGCCGGGCGTCGTGATACTGGTCCGTCACCGGGAACAGCTTGCGCACCAGCCGGACGACTCCGCCGTTGGGGTCGTAGTCCTCGTTCTCGTTGTCGCTGAACGCGAACTTCCAGGCGGTGTAGATGAGGATGCCGCCGAAGATCCAGAAGATCCAGCTGAAGCGTTGCACGGCCTGCGCGCCCACGCCGATGAACACCCCGCGCATGACCAGCGCCATCATGATGCCGATGAGCAGCACCCGGTGCTGGTGGATGGCCGGCACCGCGAAGCTCGACATGATCAGCATGAAGATGAACAGGTTGTCGACGCTCAGCGAGTACTCGGTGATGTACCCGGTCAGGTAGGCCGCCGCCTGCTCGCCGCCGCCGAAGACCCACACACCGACGCCGAACGCGACGGCACAGCCGATGTAAAAGGTGATCCACTTCGCCGACTCGCCGACGGTGACCTTGTGCGGCCTCCGGTTGACGATGAGGAGGTCGACCAGGATGAGCCCGAGCAGGCCGACGATGGTGGCGAGCCACAGCCACGCGGGCACGGGCATGGGTGGGGGCATGATGCTCCTCCGACTGATCGTTGCTACGTCCGTCGGAGGTCTTCTCCGCCCGCGCCCCCTGGCACGGACCGACCGCGCCGGGTCCCGTTGACGGGTCCGTGATGACGACGCGGCCGCGAAGGAGTACTCCCCTCCACTACTGCCTGCGATAGTACATACGGAATGCCGTATCCGGAAATTCCTTGATTTCTCCGTACCTGACCCTATAAGGGGTGGCAGGTGGAGCGGACCGGCTCTGGGAGAATCGTGCGGTGATCTACGTGACCCGGTTGCTGACGGACACCGCGATGGCCCAGGTGCGCGCGCTCGGCGAGGTGCGCGCCGGCGGCGACGACCCGCCCGCCCGCGCGGAGCTGCTGGAACGGGCCGAGGGCGCGCGGGCGGTGGTGTGCACGCTGACCGAGCGCATCGACGCCGAGTTCCTCGACGCCGCCGGTCCGCGGCTGGAGGTGGTGGCCAACGTCGCGGTCGGCTACGACAACATCGACGTGCCCGCCGCCACCGAGCGCGGCGTCCGGGTCACCAACACGCCGGGCGTGCTCGACGGCGCCACCGCCGACCTGACGATGGCGCTGATCCTGGCCGCCTCGCGGCGGGTGCTCGACGGCGACCGGCTGCTCAGGTCGCGCACGCCCTGGGTGTGGGGGCCGCGCATGCTGCTCGGCCTCGACCTCAGCGCCGGCGCCACGCTCGGGATCGTCGGCTACGGGCGCATCGGCCGGGCGGTGGCCAGGCGGGCCCGGGCGTTCGACCTGAAGATCCTGGCCACGCCCAGCTCGGCCCCGCCCGGCGACGAGCCGGTGGAGATCGTCGACCTCGACACGCTGCTGGAGCGCAGCGACGTGGTGAGCCTGCACTGCCCGCTCACCCCCGGCACCCGCCACCTCATCGACGAGCGCGCGCTGGCGCGCATGAAGCCCACGTCCGTGCTGGTCAACACCGCCCGCGGCGGCATCGTGGACGAGCGGGCGCTGGTCACGGCGCTGCGCACGGGCGTGATCGCGGCCGCCGGCCTGGACGTGTTCGAGGGCGAGCCCAGCGTGAACCCGGCGCTGCTGGAGCTGGGCAACGTGGTGATCACCCCGCACATCGGCAGCGCGGGCACGGTGACCAGGGAACGCATGTGCGGCCTGGCCGTCGCCAACGTCGCCGACGTGCTGTCCGGCGCGGCGCCCCGCACCCCGGTGAACTGATCCCTGTAGCGATCGTGTAGCGGTCATGTAGCGGCCGCTCCGATCGTGGTCTCAGCGGGCACGAGGTGCGTGCCCGGTGAGCAAGGGAGAAACCGATGGTCAAGACCGCCCGCCGGTATGCCAAGTACGCCGTGAGCGCCCTGTCCACCGCCGTGTTCGTGCACATCGGCTAGTCAGCCGGCAGGTTCACTCCCCCGGGAGGATCACTCCCGGGGGACACCACCGGCGACGAAAGGACAGGGGCCGTGTTCGGGACCGCGGTACGCCAGCTCGGCTACGCCTGGTCGATGATGTCGGGCAGGCGATTCCGGCTGCGGGACGTGTCCGCGCTGGTCGACGATCTGCGTACGACGCTGGAGACGTTCGGCTCGCCCGGCGAGGGCGCCGACGACATGCTGGCGGGCAACGACCCGGAGCTCCAGGAAGACCTCACCAAGCGCAGGCTGCGCCGCACGATCAAGCACGCGGCGGCGGAGAGCCCCTACTACCGGCGGTGGTTCGCCGAGCACGGCGTCGACCCCGCCTCGATCACCCCGGAGACCATCGCCTCGATCGCGCCCACGCCCAAGTCGGCGCTGCGCGGCATGCCGTCGGCGTTCGTGTCCGACCTGGCCAAGCCGGCGCTGCTGGCGCACACCACAGGGACGACGGGCACGCCCACCCTGGTCTGGTTCTCCGCCTACGAGATCGAATTGATGTCGTCGATGGCGGCGCTCGCGCAGATGCTCACCGGCGGGGTCAGGGCCGAGCACGTGTGGGCCAACGCGATCAACTCACGCTCCATCGCCCAGGTCATCGCCGAACGCTCGGTCACCAGGACCGGGGCCGCGTTCGTGCACCTGGGCACCGTCGACCCGGCCGCCGCGCTGGACCGGCTGGCGACCCCGCTGCACGTGCCGGGCAAACAACCGCAGATCACGCATCTGAATCTCACCGCGTCGTACCTGGGCGCGCTCGTCCAGGAGGCCGAGCGGGGCGGCTGGACCGCCCGCGACTTCGGGCTGGTGGAGATCTGGTCGGGCGGCGAGGTGCTCACCGACGCGCTGCGCACACGGGCCGAGGAGACGTTCGGCGCGACCGTGATGGACGGCTACTCCATGACCGAGATCGCCCCGGTGACCGGCCAGGTCTGCCCGGACGGCCACCTGCACCTGCCGCCCGACCAGGGCCTGGTCGAGGTGCTCGACCCGGTCACGCTGGAGCCGGCCGCGCCGGGCGAGATCGGCACGCTGGTGGTGACTCCGTTCTCCACCTATCGCGACACGACGCTGCTGCTCAGGTACCTGACCGGCGACCTGGTCCGCGCGCTGCCCGAGGACGAGAAGCCCGCCTGCCGGATGGCCGCGATCCCGGCCACGTCCCGGGTGCTCGGCCGGATGAGCGAGTCCGGGATCACCACGCGCGACGTGCTCGACCTGCTGCAGGGCGAGCCCGCGCTGCCGCTGCCCACCAGGTACGCGCTGGACGGCACGCTGCTGCACGTGGTGGCCGGCAAGGACGATCCGGCGCTGCTGTCCAGGCTGGAGGAACGGGCGCACGGGCTGCCGCTGACCGGCATCGTCCTGGCCGAGACGCCCGAGGACCTGCCCAGCCCGTGTCACGTCCGCGCGGACCTGCTCGAGCACAGCTTCGAGCGGCCCGTCCCGCCGTTGATCGGAGCCCGATGATCTCGCACGCGCTGGCGCTCTACGCGCTCGTCGCACTGACCGTCGCGCTCACGGCCGCCTATCTGGGACGCTTCGTCATGCCCAGGCCGCCGGTCGGGCGGATGGTGCGCTCGGACATCGCCTTCATGATCATCGCGTTGGTGGCCATGCCGTTCGCCTACCTGCACGTGCACGTGGCCGTGGTGGTGTCCATCTTCGGCCTGGTGGTGTTCACGTTCGTGCAGCTCACGCTGGCGCCCGTGCTGGGCGGGCGGTGGGCGTCGCTGGCCGCGGCCGGGCTGTGCGCGGCCGACGTCGGCTCGTACCTGGCCGGGTGGCCGCTCGGCGTGCTGGTCGTCAACGACGTGGTGGTGATCCTGCTCGTCGTGGGCGCGGTGAACCTGTGGGTGCAGGCCGCGATCACGCCGAGCCAGGTGGCCGCGCTGGCCATGGCGCTGACCGTGTACGACACGTTCGCGACCGGGCTCAGCACGCTCACCGTCGACTTCGTGAACCGGCTGGACGGGCTGCCGTTCGCGCCGGTCCTGGCCACCAGTCACGGGCCGAGCCCGTCGCTGATCGGGCTGGGCGACTGCCTGATGTTGTCGCTGTGGCCGGTCGTGGCGCTGCGGGCGTACGGGAAGGCGGCGGGGTGGTGGGC
>NZ_JABCPZ010000449.1 GCF_013283785.1 Nonomuraea antri | reverse complement strand
GCCGGGGTGGGTGGACGGGTCGAGAGTGGCGGCGTTGCCGGGGATCGGTGCGCCAAGCGGGCTGTTGCGATCGTGCGGGAACTCACCGGAAGACGCGGCGCCCGTCCGGGCAGTGTCGGTCCGGGCAGTGCCGGATGACGCGACGCCGAAGGCCCCGGTACTGGAGTTCCCAGTGCCGGACGACGAGGTGGCAGATGACGCTGTGCCGGAAGGCGCAGGCGTCGTGCCGGGTGGGGTGCTTGGACGGCCGTCGGAGTCCGTCGTGGACGAGCGGGTCTGGATGAGGACGCGGCGCGACCGGGGCAGAGCGGCGATCTCCGGCGTAGGCAGATCCAGTACCACCTGGGTCGGCAGCGGTTCGAGCCACGGGCTCGGCTGACCAGGCACCCTGGCCAGCCGGGTGGCCTCGATCAAGGCGTCGGCGACGATGCTGAGGTCCGTGACCGCGGACGTCTCGGTGGACTCGGGGGCCATGGGGAGCGCCTTGCCGAGTGAACGCCAGCTCAGGTCGATGACCCGCAGATTGGTCACCGGCTCGGCCGACGCGGCGGGGCTGCGGCCGCCGACCCTGGCCGTCTGCACGGCGACCGCCGCCCCCGCCCCCGACCGTACGTAACAGCGGCCGGGAGTGGACTTGGAGATGTGGGCGGCGTCCGGTTGGTCGATGATGTCGCCGGACTCGGTCGGCTCGGTGACACGCAGTGCGATGCGCAGCGATGTGTTGGCCTGGATGTCGGCCGTCACGACGCCGGCCGGGCGCTGGGTGGCCAGGATCAGGTGGATGCCCAGCGAGCGGCCTCTACGGGCGATGTCGACCAGACCGGCGACGAAGTCGGGCAGTTCGGCGACCAGGGCCGCGAACTCGTCGATGATCAGCACCAGTCTGGGCATGCCGTCGCCGGTGTAGTCGTCGATGTCCTTGGCGCCCGCGGCCAGCAGCAGCCGCTCTCTGCGGCGGATCTCGGCCGCCAGCGAGTCGAGCGCGCGCTGGGTCAGGTGACCGTCGAGGTCGCTGACCATGCCGACGGTGTGCGGCAGGCGTACGCACTCCTTGAACGCGGCGCCGCCTTTGTAGTCGATCAGCACGAACGTCAGCTGGTCGGGACGGTTGGCCACCGCGAGCGAGCAGATCAGCGTCTGCAGCAGCTCCGACTTACCGGCGCCGGTGGTGCCCGCGATCAGGGCGTGCGGGCCGTCGTACTTCAGGTCGATCGAGAACGGGCCGTCAGGGCCGATGCCGATGAGCGCCGTGGTCGAGCCCTGTTTCCGCCAGCGTCCGGCCAGCTCCTGACCGGACGGGCTGGGCATGCCGAGCAGGTC
Source organism: Nonomuraea antri (assembly GCF_013283785.1). GTDB lineage: Bacteria > Actinomycetota > Actinomycetes > Streptosporangiales > Streptosporangiaceae > Nonomuraea > Nonomuraea antri. The sequence continues at coordinate 1,878 of NZ_JABCPZ010000449.1, read as the reverse complement.
GAGCAGGCGCACCGCGCCGGGCAGGTTGCCCGCCTGGTCTTCCCTGCTCACGTCGCGGATGGCGGACAGGGCTCTGGCCACCCGGTCGCACCAGAGCGGGGAGACCAGGTCGGTCAGGATCGGGCCGATCACGTCGAGCCCGCCGCCCTGCAACCGGACGAGACCGTCTGGACCGCACGCGGCCACCGTCTGGCACTCCTCGGGCAACAGGCGCTGGTCGTCGTCGATGGCCAGGGTGAAGACGCCGGTGCGCGGGCCCTGGCGCAGCACCTGCGGCATGTTGGGCAGGCCGCGCAGGGCCTGGGCGCCGTCGAGCACCACCAGCACGTCGTACGGCCGGACGTCGTAGGTCGAGAACGTGGGCTTCTCCGGCCCGCCCAGGTCGTCCCAGCCGGTGGGGACCTTGCCGAGCTCGGGGATCGTGGTGTTCTGACGTTCGTCGATGAGCGCGGCGAGCTCGGCGACGCGGCGGGCGGCCGACTCGGGGTCGGTGCCGACCAGCGTCACGCACTCCTCGCCGCCGTGCGGGACGCAGTGCGGCAGCCAGCGCACCCAGCCCCAGCGCCGCTCGCCGTCGGCGTGCGCGGAGATGACCACGATGGCCAGGTCGCGCGGGCTGTGCAGGGTGGCGGCCTGGGCGATCAGCCAGCCGGCGAGACCGGACGCGACGTCGCGCGGCCCCGTGACGCCCGCGACGCCGAGCTTGCGCATGGCCAGCGCCACCGGCACGGAACGGCAGATCGGCGGCGGCAGCCGGTCTCCATGGTCTTCGGAAAGCTCCAGGTTGGCGGGCAGGTCAGCCAGGCCGACGCGGAGCCGGAGCGCGTCGGCGTCGTGGATCCTGCGTTCCCACAGCCGCCGGCGCGGCCCGGTCGCGGTGAGCAGGATCTGCGCCGGGTCGGGGGCGTCGGACCTGCGGGTCAGCTCGTCCTGGACCCGCGCCTCCTCGACGGCGGCCTCGTACTCCTTGACCTGCTCGGCGTATTCCTTGAGCGCCTTCCTGTACTGCTTCTTGCCGTGACGGCGGTCGCTCCACCACTGCCCGATCATGATGATCGGCGTCATCAGCGCGACGAGCAGGTAGTACCAGACCTGCAACGCGATCGCGAGCGTCACACCCAGCACGGCGGGCAGGAACGCGGCGAGGAGCTGCAGGCGCATGCCCTCGTTGCGGGTGGGCTCCTTCGGCTTGACGTACGTGCGCTGCGGCTCGGGACGCCTGAGCCTGGGCGGACGGTTGTAGGACAGGCCGCCTTCCATCCTGGGCGCCAGATGGGCGTCTCTGGGCTCGATCGCGGTCAGCACGAAGACGGACGAACCGCACGTCAGCACGGCCTCGTCCGGCCAGTCGACGACGTCTTCCACCGGACGGCCGTCGAGCTCGGGGATCGCGCCGTACTCGGCGGCGAACTCGGCGGCCTCCCGCTCGTCGACGCGCGCGGTCATCTCGGCGACCTCGTCGGCCCAGCGGCCCTTCAGCTTCAGCTTGGGGGCTTGTCCGGGTGGTAGGTGCCTGGCGCGTTCGACGGTGATCGCGTCGGGGGTCATCCGTACGGTGACGGCCTCCGGGGGCAGCGTGGGATCGGCCACGGCGATCGCGCACATGGGGTCGGAGCCGATGACGTGCGCGCCGAGGCCCAGCCGGTGCACGGCGCCCGCGGCCGGGCCACCCACGACGCGGACCTCGGCCACGCCGACCGGTTCCTCGATGATGGTGGCGCGGGCCAGGCGAGGGTCGAGGGTGACCTTGTCGCCGTCGTGCAGGACGGCTTTGGCCGGGGCACGCGGATCCAGGGGACGGCCGTTGCGGAAGAGGGGCAACGGCCCGCTCACGTTGCCGCCGGGACCACTTCCCCAGCCGCTGGGACTGCTTCCCCC
>NZ_JABCPZ010000448.1 GCF_013283785.1 Nonomuraea antri | reverse complement strand
CCGCCACCCCACCCAGCCGCCGCGTCCGTGCGAGGCCTTGGCCGGTATTGGGGGAAGTTCATCACTCACGGTTCCCCGCTTCGCCGAGGCAGTTGCGGGGGAGGGCCTGAAGCCGCTGCCACCTGGAGGAGGTCGGGCTCGCGGTGTGGGAGACCGACCTGCGCGACCGCCGCAAGAACGCGGTGACGGTGACGCGGGCGGGTGTGCGGACATCGGAGTGGTGCATGGAGCCGGCGGGGCGAGCCAACGCCGCATTGCGATGCCGCCGAACTCACCGCCCGGCCGCCAGGTTGCCGCCCTCGACGTGCCGGCTTCGGCCACCAGATTGACCCCGACACGGGCCGGCCCCCGGACGCCGTTGGGCTCGCCGGTCTCCCGCCACGAGGTTGATCGGCGGCAACCGACCGCCGTAAGGCATGCCCGGACAGTCGCAGGTCGACTCCGTACCGGGCACCACCTGCTCCCACGAATACCGGCAGGACCGACACTTGCGACGGGTTCAGGTCCCGCAGCCCTCGCTGGTCACGGATCCATGACTGCGCTGCCCACCGCCGGGTAGCCGGAGACAACAGGCACACGCACGCCGCGTGGCTCGCGCGACTTCGTCACCCGAAGGGCATGCTGCTCATGCTGATAGAGCACCAAGGCAAACGACCGACCATCGACCCGACCGCCCACGTCGCCCCGACGGCGGTCGTCTGCGGGAATGTCACGATCGGCCCGCGTACGCACGTCTCCTACGGCGCGGTGATCGAGTCGCACGGCGAGCCGGTGCGCATCGGGGCGCAATGCGTGGTGCGCGAGAACCTCAACATCCGCAGCACGAGCCGGGACGCGGTCGAGATCGGCGACCACGTCCTGATCGGACCGCATTCGTCGCTCAAGGGCTGCACGATCGAGGACGAGTGCTTCCTCGCGACGGGCGTGCGGATCTATCAGGGTGCCCGCGTGGGTGCGCGCTCGGAGGTCCGGATCGACGGCATCGTGCACGTCGGTAGCGTCCTGCCGCCGGACTCGCTCGTCCCGATCAAGTGGGTGGCCGTCGGTGATCCGGCCCGGTTCTTCCCGCCCGACCAGCACGAGGAGATCGATGCGATCCTCAGCCGGATGGACTTCGCCCAGCAGGTCTACGGGCTGGAGAGGCAGTCCGGCGGGAGCGGCGTCGACATGGACATGAGGGAACTCAGCCGGCGAGAGACCACCGGCCTCGCCGACCACCGCGACGACCGCGAGCTCTAGCGGACCGTGACGGCGGATGAATGAATCAGGGCATGCCAGTACCGAAGCACCTCACCGTGAACGGGGTGCGCTTGACCTATGACGATCTGGGCGAGGGGCCGGCCGTCCTGTTCGTCCACGGCTTCATGCTCGACCGCACCCTGTGGCGTGATCAGGTCCGCGCGCTCGACGGCTGGCGGCGCATCGCCCCCGACCTGCGCGGCATGGGCAGGAGCGAGGCCCCCGAGCGCGGCTACCGGATGAGCGTCTACGCCGACGACCTCGCGGCGCTGCTCGACGCCCTCGACGTCGAGCGCACGGTGCTCTGCGGGCTGAGCATGGGCGGCTACGTCGCCTTCGAGTTCCTGCGCAGGCATCGCGAGCGCGTGGCGGCCCTCGTCGTCCTGGACGCGCGGGCGGAAGCCGACACGGCCGAGCGTAGGTCGAGCAGGAACGACATGATCGCCCGGGTACGCGACGGCGGCACCGACGCACTGACGGCGGAACTCGCCGCGAAGTTCCTGGCGGAGAACGCGTCCGCGAACGCCAGGAGGCGGTTGGCGGACATGATGGATCGTTCACCCGTGGCGGGCGTCGTCGGCGCACTGGAGGCCATGCGCGACCGTCCCGATGACACGCCGTTCCTCGGGTCGATCGGGGAACTGCCGACCCTGCTCCTCATCGGCAGCGACGACACGCGGACGCCGCGCGCCTCGATGCGCGCGATCGCCGACGCGGTGCCGGCCGCGACGTTCGGGGTGGTTCCGCGCTCGGGCCACCTCCCGCCGCTGGAGAATCCCGCGGAGGTCACGGATCGGCTCCGGCATTTCCTGGACGGGCTGAGGGCTCCGGAGCCCTCAGCTGACCTGCGGTTATAGCCACTGGTTCGGACGTTCGCCGCAGGACGGAACCCGTCCGCGAAAGTCGCTGATCCGTCGGCGGCGAGGCGGGTGGCATATGGGGCGAAAGCCGCCGGTCGACGGTGTACGTTGTCGCCCATGACACGGGTGATCGACGGCCGCTTCGAGCTGGTGGAACGGCTCGGCGGCGGCGGGATGGGACTGGTGTGGCGGGCCTGGGACCAGGCGCTGCACCGGGACGTCGCGCTGAAGGAGGTGCGCCCGCCCGACCCGGCCATGGACGAGCAGGACCCGGGCACCGCCTACGAGCTCCGGGCACGGGTGTTGCGCGAGGCGCGGGCGCTGGCCCGGCTGAACCATCCGCACGTCGTGACCATCCACCACATCGTCGACGCGGGCGAGAACGCCTACCCGTGGATCGTCATGGAGCTCGTCACCGGCGGCTCGCTGCAGGATCGGCTCGCGCGCGGGCCGATGACGCCGGACGACACCGCCAGGCTCGGCCGCGAGCTGCTGTCCGCGCTGCGTGCCGCGCACGCGGTCGGCATCCAGCACCGGGACGTCAAACCCGCGAACGTGCTGCTGCGCCCCGACGGCGGGTCGGTGCTGACGGACTTCGGCATCGCGGCGGTGCGCGAGTCGACCAGCCTGACGGCGACCGGGTCGTTCATCGGCTCACCCGAGTACATGGCGCCCGAGCGGATCAACGGCCAGGAGGGCGATCCGGCCTCCGACCTGTGGTCGCTGGGCATGCTGCTGTACGTGGCGGTCGAGGGACGGCACCCGCTGCGGCGCAGCACGACGCTGGCGACGCTCGCCGCCGTGCTCAACCAGGAGGTCCCGCCGCCGGAACGGGCCGGGTTACTCGCTCCCGTGCTCGGGCTGCTGCTCAACCGCGACCCGGCGGCCCGGCCGGACGCGGAGAGCCTGGATCGCATGCTCGCCTCGGTGCTCGCCGGGGACCCCATCGCCGGCCAGCACCGCCTGCGCGCACCTTCCCCTAACCAGCCGGGCCCCTACCCGCAGCCGCCCCATCCTCAGGCCCAGCCTCAGCACCACCCGCAGTCCCCGCCACAGTCTCACCCGCACTCCCAGCCGCAGTTCCACCCCCAGGCCCACCCGCACGGGCAGCCTTCCACCGGC
>NZ_JABCPZ010000447.1 GCF_013283785.1 Nonomuraea antri | reverse complement strand
CAGTGCGGCGGCGGTCAGGGAGGCGAGGAAGCCGTCCAGCAGGGCGGTCTGCGTGTCGGCCGGGAACCGCTCGGGGTCGAACAGCGCCTGGACGACGAGCCCGTGCGTGAACGCGACCGCCGTGGCCGCCAGTCGTTCCGCGTCGGCGCCCGCGGGCACTTCGCCCAGGTCGAGCGCGGCCCGCAGGTGCGGCAGGACGGCGGCGCGCAGCCGGGCGTAACGGGCGGCCTGGTCGGCGCCGAGCCCGGGATCGGCCAGCGCGAGGTCCCAGGAACTGACCCAGATGCGGTTGCGCGCGGCGTCGGCCGGGGCCAGCGGCAGGATGTCGAGCAGCGCCGCACGCAGCGCGGCCAGGCCGGGGGCGGGAGGTTCGCGGCGGGGCCGTCCGGCGGTGTCCTTCTCCAGCAGGTGCAGGGCGTGGCCGACCAGGTCGCGCTTGGTGGGGAAGTAGTGCATGAGCATCCCGGTGGAGACGCCCATCGCGGCGGCGACGGCACGCAGGGTCAGCCCGCCGAACCCCTTGTCGGCCAGCACCTGCCAGACCGCCTTCGAGACGTCTTCGCGGCGGGCTTCACGGTCTCCGGGGGCCGGTGGCATGCTGTTACCTTACATACCGAACGCTCGTTATGTACCGGTGGAGGTCCCCCTTGTTCGCATTGCCGCTCGACGACCAGGCTCAGCTCCGTCCGCTGGAGCCGTGGCAGGCGCCGGAGTTCCTGGCCCACATCGACCGGGCCAGGCCGAACGTCGACCCGTGGATCCCGTGGGCCTCACGCAGCACCGACCTGGCCTCGGCCACCGCCGTCCTGCAGCGCTACGCCGACAGCCAGGCCGCCGACGGCGGCCGGATCTACGGCATCTGGCTGGAGGGACGGCTGGTGGGCGGCGTCATGTTCGTCACCTTCGACGCCGGGTCCGGGGTGTGCGAGATCGGCTGCTGGCTGGAGGCCGACGGGGCCGGCCGCGGGCTGGTGACCAGGTCGTGCCGGGCGCTGATCGACTGGGCGTTCAAGGAACGCGGGATGAGCCGGGTCGAGTGGTGGGTGGCGCCGGAGAACGTCCGCAGCGTGGCGGCCGCGCGCCGGCTGGGCATGACCCGCGAGGGGGTGCTGCGGCGGCGCTACCCCCATCGCGGGGTACGGCAGGACAGCGAGGTCTGGGCGGTCCTCGCCGACGAATGGCCCGCCTGATTTCACGTCCGGGCAGGCTCGTTCCGGCGGGGTCGGGAGTGGAGCCTGCGCAGGGCTTTCATGTCCCGGCGGGTTCGTTCCGGCGGGGCCGGGAGCGGAGCCTGCGCAGGACGAGCAGCCCGCCGATGCCGGGCACGAACGGCAGCACGCCCGCCCCCGACACGCTCGCCGACATCGAGGCGGCCCCGATGACGGTCAGGTACGACAGCCCGTGCAACGGTCCCACGACGCCGGACACCTCCTCGAGATGCACGGTGAGCAGGTTGGCCAGCAGCACGACCAGGGAGATCGCCTCGATCGCGGCCGCGACATGCAACATCCGCACGCCGCTCACGCCCCCGCCGAGCCCGGCCGGACGATCATGAGCACCACGACGACCGCCCACACCAGGTTGTAGACGCCCGCCAGCATCGACAACGTCCGCAGCGGACGCGCGTCGCCCGGGGTCTTGAGCGCGGCGCGCTGGCGCGGGTGGATCTGCGTGGCGAGCAGGCCGCCCGCGACGACGGTGAGGACCATGGCCAGGGTGATCCAGATCTCGCCCATCCGGCCCTGGAGCAGGGCCAGCGCGATCCCGGCCGCCGGGACGACGAGCCCGAAGGCGGCGTAACCACCGGTGATGCGGTGCAGCGCGGCGGCGACCGCGTGGTTGCGATCGCCGCCGGTCGCGGTGTTGTGGCCGCCGCCGTGCGGAGGGTTGTGTCCGCCGTCGTCCGTGCGGCTGCGCTCGCCGACGTCGGCGAGCTGGGCGAGGGGCGCGTAGCGGGGGAACAGGCTGGTCGCGACGGCGGAGCCGCCGACGAACACGATGGACGCCAGAACGTGCACGGACAGCAGGACGTGATCCACGGGGGTCTCCTCGGATAACCTTCAACTGGACTGAAGCTTAGCTTGAGCTTCAGTCGCCTTGAAGGTCGGGGTGTCCCGTGGTCGGCTCAGCGTGCGGTTTCGCCGCCGAACGCCGTCCGGATGGCCTGGCCCACCTGCTGCTGGATCGGGTCGGCCGCGGGGCCGAAGAGGCGGTCGTCGACCTGGGCGATCACGTCCTTGGCCGCCTGGAGCAGCCGGGCGCCCTCGGGCGTGACCTCGATCGCCGACGCCGAGCCCGCCCGGGCCGTACGGTCGTGCACGAGGCCGGCCCGGACCAGCGCCTTCACCGCGGAGTGCACGCTCTGCACGGTGGTGCCCGACATCCTGGCCAGGTCGCTGAACGACACGCCGGGCACCCCGGCGATGTGGCCGAGCAGCCCGAGCCTGCTGACGGTGAGGTCCAGCGGGGCCAGCGCGGCGTTCAGCTCGGTCTCGACGCGCCGGGCCAAGGTCAGCACGATGATGGAGGGGCTGGTCACGGGCGGGACGTTCTCGATGCTCACCGCCCCAGTCTCCCGCAACCCGGCCCGCGTCCGATGTCGCGGACCGTCAGGCCGCGTCGGAGCGGACGGTTTCGCGCGGCCGCTCGCCGTCATCTTTCGCGGGAACTCAGGACGTACCAGGCTCGGACGGCCGAACCCGCCAGCCACGCCCGATCATCCGCACCAGCGCCGGATCGACGATCAGATGACGGAACGGCCTGATCGCGGCCATGTAGGCTGCCCCGAACCACCCGTTCGGCTTGACCAGCACCGCCATCTGCGCCCGGTGCCCGCCGGCGCCGTCGGGCACCCAGCCGATGTGCATGACCGTGTGCACGGTCCGGTTGGCCAGCTCGGCGGCCCATTCGTCCCCCGTCAGGTAGACCGAGGTGAGCGGGACGGCGCGGAACGCGGGCCCCGGCGGCGCGTCGCGCAGGTCCTGGGGCAGCCGCTCGCGCAGAGAACGCACCCGGACGCCGAGCCCGGTGCGCGGACCGTCCCAGCCGAGCAGCCGGCCCACCTTCCAGCGCAGCGCGAACAGCGCGCGGGCGGCGCCGGTGAACCGTCCTTCGCCGGACGACATCTGCCGCACCAGCCTGGCCAGGTCACCCGGGCCGCCCGGGGTGGGCGGGGCCCACACGTCCTCGACCCGGAAGTCGGGCGTCAGCGCGTGAATCCGCCAGGGG
>NZ_JABCPZ010000446.1 GCF_013283785.1 Nonomuraea antri | reverse complement strand
GCGCTGGAGAGTGCGGGTGGGCGTGGTGCTGGAGGGTGAAGGTGTCGGCGGGGCATGGCGCTGGGGTGAGGGTGCCGGTGGGGGAGTTGTCGGCGGTGCTCGGGGCTGTTGGCGAGGGCTTGGGTGACCTCGGTCGGCTGCGGAGGGTGCCGCGCAGGAGCCCGCTGCAGAGGGTGTGGGCCGCGCAGGAGCCAGCCGTGAAGGAACTGCCGTGAAGGGTGTGGCCGCGCAGGAGCCGATCGTGACGGAGCCGACCAACGAAGGCTGTGGCCGTGAAGGGGCTGTCGTGAAGGGGCTGCCGTGAAGGATGCGACCGCGCAGAAGCCGACCGTGAAGGAGCCTGCCGCGAAGGAGTTGGCCGTGAAGGAGTTGGCCGTGAAGGAGTCGGTCGCGCAGGACGCGACCGTGGAGGATGCGGCTGTGAAGGACGAGCGGTGACGGTTGGTGGCGGGGGAACCGGGGTGCTTGGTCGGGGGTGCGACGCTGGTTGAAGGGTGCTGGGGACGTCGGACGTCACCCGAGGCAGAGGCAGGCGCTGGTCAGCCGTCGTTGGCGGTGAGTAGGAAATCGGGGCGGGAGGTGCGCCATTCCGGGGCCGGTAGCGCGTTGAGCGCCCCTACGATCCGCCTCTCCTCATAAGTGAAGTGCGACTCCAGCAATGCACTCAGCCCGTCAAGCTCCCGCCGGGCGCGTTGCCCGTCGCTGGGATCCAGGTCGTCCAGCAGGTCCTGGAGTTGGCGCAGGAGGTCGGCGACCGTCTCGTGGTCGTGCCGCAGTTCCTCCAGCACAGGATGGAGTTCGGGGAACTCCTCGGCCAGCGCACGGAAGGCGGTCTCGTCCTCGCCGACGTGATGGCGGGTGATCGCGGAGCAGAAGGTCAGGCAGTGCGCCCGCAACTCGCGTGGGCGGGGGCCGTCGCCGGAGAGGTAGGCCTCGACGTTCTCGCGGAGGTCGGCGAGTTCGTCGCGCAGCCAGAGGTGGACGTTGACGAGCTGGTTTCCGAACGCCTTCAGGCGGTCGTCCGGGTCGGTGGTCGGGTTGTGCATGGATGGGTGTCCCATGGTTCGGCGCCTCCATGCCCACGGCGGTCTCCTGGCCGGGTGCACTGCGACGCTGAGGCGGTATTCCACCATTGATCCAGGTCCTGTGGCAAATGTGGTCGGCACAGGTTCGCAGCACATGTTTCCGGAACATGTTCTCCGTCCCGGTTGTCCGCTCCCCACTGCCCGCCCCGGCTGTCCGCCCCGGGGGTGGCCGGGGCGGACGAAAGGGTTACGGGAGGCGGGTGAACGGGGTCGGGGACTGGCCGGTCCAGCGGTAGAGCTGGGCGTGTGCCGTCTGCTTGGTGACGCCGCCCTCGTTCAGTGTCCCGGCCTTGGACACGTAGTAGCGGCCGTCGTCGAGCGAGGTCAGGCCGTACTCGCCGGTGAACTGCCAGCCACGCACCCCGGACGCCTCGTGCTCCAGCCCGCCGGGCGCGAGCGACAGCAGCGAACCCTGCTCGGGCTGCGGCTGTCCCTTGATCTCGCCCCGGCGCGGCTCCGCGCTCCCGTCGACCATGAAGAACGAGTAGTTCGGGAACTGCGGCTTGGCGCCCTTGTAGACGGCCATCATCCAGTTGCCCGTGTGGGCGTCGTAGTCGAGGTTCTGCACGCCGTAGCGGGTGTTGCCGGTGTGGACGAAGTACTTGCCGTCGGTGCGCTCCGGCCCGCTGGTGTGCGGTGCGCTCTCGGTGAGCGGCCTCTCGTACTTCTTCCACTGGTTGACGTCGTACTGCAGGAGCACCTGGTGGTCGTTGTCCTGGCGGTTGACGTTGGAGTACACGCCATATGCCACGGTCAGCTTCTGCTTGCCGTGCTTCTTGCCGAACTCGGGGCCGAACGACACGCCGTCGATGCCGCTGCAGCCGTAGCGGTGGTCGGGGGTGTCGGCGACGTTGCCGTCGAACCTGCCGTCGCCGTTCATGTCGGCGGTGTAGTCGTCGACGACCTCCTTCAGGTACACCGTGCTCACCACGTCGCTGGTCTGGGCGTCCATGCCCATGCTGGTGATCCGGTCGGCGTCGAAGATGGCGATGTAGAACGACTCCTGCGCCTTGTACTCCAGAGAGCCGTAGACCCGGCCGTCCTTGGTGTTGAAGTCCAGGTCGCCGAGGTGTCCGGTGAACCCGGTCACCGAGCCCACCGGGTTGCCCTTCAGGTCGGTCTTGACCAGCAGGTTCGTGAACGAGAAGTACATGAACCCGTTGGCCCGGTCGATGGCGATGCCCTGGACGTGGCCGGCCTGCCAGGCCCCGCCGTAGATCTCCCCGGGCAACTCGGCGGGGCGCGGGCCGGCGGCGAGGGAGGCGGCGGCGGGGGAGGTGGTGAGGCCGGTGGTGAGACCAGTGGAGACGATCGCCGCCACCGCGAGGGACAACACTGAACGCATGTTCTGCACCTTTGTTCCGATCAACGTGCCGGGGACGACGATATTGCGCACGCACCGATTTGTCTGCACGAATCGATGAATGGGGAGTTAAGTCCCAGCGAAAGGGCTACGTCCCGGCCAGCTGGCGCCACCACCGTTCGCGGTGCGTGGCACGCAGCAGCCGGACGTGCAGCCGGTGCAGCACCTTCGCGTTGTGCGTGTTCACCTCCAGCTCGGAGGCGTCGGCCAGATGGCTGAGCGGGCGTCCATGACAGGTCGAGCAGGCGCAGGAGCCCTCCTTGAGCCGTTCCACTGGGACGAACGCCAGCCGCTCCGGCACGAACGCGCTGCGCGCACCGCCGCGCCGCCAGCCGCCGCGCGTCTCGTGCGGCTCCGGGTAGAGGTGGCGCAGCACTTCACGCACGCCGATCGCCGCCCAGCCCGCCCCGTGCGCCAGCGCGCCCAGCGCAGCTCGCGCGCCCGCCGACAGCAGGGGGAAGGGCAGCGGCTCGTACGCGGGCCCGTCCTCGACCACCAACGCCACCGGGGCGTGACCGACGGCGGCGAGCAGGGCCTGCCTGTCCTCCGTCACCCAGCCGGCGTGGACGGGCAGCACCGCGATCGCGTAGTCCCACTGGGCGGCCTGGGCGAGCGTGGCGTGCAATGCCTCGTGGTCGCCCCTGCCGATGTAGCCGGAATCGGTGAGCGGAACCGTCACCCCGGCCTCCACCTGGTCGGCGATCCAGTCGGCGGACAGCCGGACGGTGCCCCTGACCCGCGCGGAACCCGCGTACAGAGGTTGAAAGACTGAGGTATCACCTCGCGGTTGCGTGCTCTCGGCGGGGTTCGGGAGTATGCCGGTGGGATGCGTTATCCGGATGGTGGTGGTCTGACCCCGGCGGCGCGCGCCAAGCGTGA
>NZ_JABCPZ010000445.1 GCF_013283785.1 Nonomuraea antri | reverse complement strand
ATCCATCACCACCGCGACCCGATCCCCGCGACCCACCCCACGCGCCGCCAGAACCCCGGCCAACCGGCCCGCCCGCTCCCACAACTTTCCATACGTCAGGGAACTCCCACGCCAGGTCACCGCCACCGCATCCGGCGCCCGGGCCACCCGATCCTCGATCAACTCCACGACCGAGCTCGCGCCGCCGGTGTGGACGGCGCCGTTCCCCGCCCAGCGGACGAGGCGTTCGAGCTCGTCGGGGGCTGCCACGCCGCCCGCTCCAGCCACGGTGGCCTCGGGGTCGGCCAGTTGTTCCAGCATGCGCGTCAGCCGCCCGAGCATGGCGGTGGCGCTCTCCCGGCTGAAGAGCTGGGGCAGGTGGTCGAGTTTGAGCACCACGTCGCCGGTGTCGACCGGCGCCACCACCAGCGTCAGCGGGTAGTGCGCGACCTCCCGGCCGGGGTTCGCCCGCACGGTCAGGGAGCCCGGCGCGGATTCACCGGAGGTGTGCGGGTAGTTCTCGTAGACGACCAGGGTGTCGAAGACCGCTCCCGGCCCCGCCGCCTGCTGGATCCGCGTCAGGCCGAGATACTGGTGGTCCATGAGCGCGACCTGCTGCTTCTGCAGGTTCCGCAGCAGTTCCAGCACCGAGAGGCCGCCCTGGAGCCGCACCCGCACCGGGACGGTGTTGATGAACATCCCCACCATCCGCTCCACGCCCGGCAGCTCCGCCGGCCGGCCCGCGACCGTCGTGCCGAACACCACGTCCGTCCGCCCGGACAGCCGCGCCAGCAGGAGCGCCCAGGCGGCCTGGAACACCGTGCTCAGCGTCAGGTCGAAGGCACGGCAGAGCTCGGCGAGCTGCTTGGCGAGCGCCGCGGGCACCTCGGTGATCACGCTCTCCGGCAGCGCGGCCACCCGCGTGGGGTCGGCCGGGGCGACCAGGGTGGGCTCGTCCACGCCGGCCAGCTCGGCCTGCCACGCGGCCAGGCTCGCCGCCTGGTCCTGCCTGCCCAGCCAGGCCAGGTAGTCGCGGTACGAATGCTCCGGCGGCGGTTCTGCGCCCGCGTAGACGGCGGTGACCTCGTCGAGCATCAGCGGCATGGACCAGCCGTCGAGGATGAGGTGGTGGCTGGTGATGACCAGGACGTGCCTGTCGTCGGCCAGCCTGATCAGCAGCAGCCGCAGCAGCGGCGCCCGCGTCAGGTCGAAGCGCCGCTCCCGCTCGCCCGCGGCCAGCTCCTCGACGGCGCGGGCCACCTGGTCGGCGGAGCCACGGCCGGACAGGTCCTCCTCGCGCCACGGCGGCCGGGCCTCACTGGCGATGACCTGCACGGCCTGCCCGGACCCGCGCCAGCGGAAGCTCGCCCGCAGCGACGCGTGCCGCGCCACGACGGCCTCCCACGCCGCGCGCAACCGTGCCGCGTCCAGTGGCCCGTCCAGGTCGAGGGTCCGCTGACTCTGGTACACATCGGGGCCGTCGTCGTCGAAGGATGCGTGGAACAGCATGCCTTCCTGCAGTGGCGACAGCGGCCATACGTCTTCCATACGGGACCGGACCATGGATGTCTCCTGCGATCGGTTCTGGGCTATCGGTCGTTGGCGGCTTGCGCCGGGAAGTCGGCCTCGAAGGCGTCGATGTCGTCCTGGTCGAGGGTGAGGAGGTCGAAGTCGGACGCGGTGTGCCCGCCCGCCGTCGGCTCACTCGCGTGCCTGGCGAGCCCGGCCAGCATGTCCGTCCAGGCGATGCCGAGCCCCTCGGCGTCCGGCAGCGAGCGCCCGGCCCAGGTGAGGACCAGCGTCAGCGCCGACCGATCGCCGCGGCCCGCCACGACCGCGCCGGCCGTCAGCACGTGGGGCATCGGCATGCCGGGGTCGGCGGAGCCGCTGATGACCTCTCCGTCCCCGGCGAAGTGGCCGAGGTAGTTGAAGCCGATCCGCGCCTGCTGGAGTGCCGCCAGCCGCTGCCCGGTCGCGGGGTTGCGGTGGCGCAGCAGCCCGTGGCCCAGCCCGTCACCGGGTACGGCTCGCGCCTGTTCCTTGACGCGCTTCAGCAGCCGCCCGGCCTCCGGGGCGCCCGCGGCGACCTGCTCGGGATCGATGCCGGTGACGTCCAGCCGCACCGGGTGGACGCTGGTGAACCAGCCGACCGTCCGTGTCAGGTCCATTCCGCCGACCGGGTGGCGCCCGTGGCTCTCCACGTCCACCAGCGGTTCGGTCCAGCCAGGCCGCCAACGGGCCACGGCGACCGCGAGGGCGGCCAGCAGCACGTCGTCGACGCCGCAGCCGTACGCCGGTGCGACCTGCTCCACGAGTGCCGCGGTCGTCTGCCGCGACAGTGTCCACGAGGCCTGGCGTGCGTGAGCGAAGGTGTCGCGCGCCGGGTCCAGGGCGGCCAGCGGCGGCTCGGGGACGTCGAGGAGCGCCGTCCACTCCGCCAGCTCGGCGACCCGCCGCGGGCTGGTCGCCTCCTCGGCCAGCAGGTGCGCCCACCGCCGGAACGAGGCGGGCACCGGGTCGAGGCGCGGACGCCGGCCGGCCACGGCCGCCTCCCAGGCGGCTCGCAGGTCCGGCAGCAGAACGCGCCAGGACACCCCGTCGACGACCAGATGATGGCCGGCCACCGTCAGCCGCCCGGGTGCGCCGGTCTCGTCGCCGGGCAGCCAGGAGATCCCGATCATCCTGCCCGCCGCCGGGTCGAGCAGTTCCGGGGCGTCCTCGCCGATCCGCACCAGTTCGGCCGCGTCCACGGATCCCCGTTCGCCGGCCGTCAGACGCCCGCCGGCCACCCGGGCCCGCAGCATGTCGTGGGTGTCCAGGACCTCTTGCAGGCCGCTCACCAGCGCTTCGCGCGTCAGTCCCGCGGGGGCGGGCACGGTCAGCCACTGCGCGAACCCGGGCCGCAGCGCGCCTTCGCCCGCCGCCAGCATCACCGGCGTCCACGGCACCTCGCCCACGCCCACGTCCATCGGGCCGGGGCCGGACTCCGCAGCCGGCGTCCGCTCGGCGAGTGCCGCGAGTCGTTCCGGGGTCTTGTGCTCGAAGATCTGGCGCGGGGTCAACGCGATACCCGCGCGACGGGCGCGGGCGGCCAGCTGCATCGAGGTGATCGAGTCACCGCCCAACGCGAAGAACCCGTCCTCGACCCCCACCCGATCGAGCCCCAGCACCTGCGCGAACAACTCGCACAACATCCGCTCGGCCTCGGTGCGCGGCTCACGCCCACCGCCTGCGGCGGAGAAGTCCGGGTCGGGCAGCGCCTCCCGGTCCACCTTGCCGTTGACCGTCAGCGGCAGCGCGTCCAGCACCACCACCGCCGCCGGCACCATGAACTCCGGCAGCACCCGACCCAGCCGCT
>NZ_JABCPZ010000444.1 GCF_013283785.1 Nonomuraea antri | reverse complement strand
GTCGGCGCGGTGGTGCGCGGCGGCCCACCCGGATCCGCCGTCGGGATCGCCGCCGTCGGCGTCACGATGACGGGCGGCGAGACGGGCGGCGTGGGCGGCGGCGTCCGCACGGACGACGGCCCGAGCGACGTCGGCGCCCCGGGGGCGATCGCGGACGTCGGCGCCGCAGGCAGCGCCAGCCCGCCCCTGGTCTCCGGGTCGTTCCAGATCACGAACGCCGACACGACCGCCGCCGTGGTCGCCAGCACCAGCCCGCCGGTCACCGCCATCTTCGCGGCCGGGGTGAACGCGCTGTGGAACAAGCTGGTCGAGCCGACGTCCGCGACCGGCTGTGCCAGCGGCAGCAGCGCGGTGAGCGGCACGGTGAGCAGCCCCAGCCCGGCGCGGCCGCGCACCTCCCACCCGCTGCCGTACGCCTCGTACGCGCGGTCCTCCAGCTCGGCCAGGAACTCCTCGGCGGAGGCCGGACGCGCCTGCGGGTCCTTGGCCATGCCGTGCTCGACCAGGCCGCGCATCGGCTCGTCGAGGTTGTCCAGCGGCGGCGGCACGTGCTGGTGCTGGTAGGCCAGCGCGGCGATGTTCTCGCCGAGGAAGGGCCGGTGCCCGGTCAGGCATTCGAAGAAGACGGCGGCCGCGGCGTAGACGTCGGTGGCCGGGCCGGCCGGGGCGTCCGCCCACTGCTCGGGCGCCATGTAGGCGGGGGTGCCGACGAGTTCCGCGTTCTCGCCGGAGCGCGCGGCCACGCCGAAGTCGACGAGCTTGCTCTCGCCGTCGGGGGTGACGATGACGTTCTCCGGCTTGAAGTCCCGGTGCACGATGCCGCGCCGATGCGCCTCAGCCAGCCCGAGCAGCGCGCCCTTCAGCACGGTCAGCGCGGCCTCCGCGCCGGTGCTGCCCTCGTGTTCGAGCAGCCGCCGCAGCGTGATGCCGTCGACCAGCTCCATGACGATGACGGCGTCGTCGCCGGCCTCGGCGTAGTCGAGCAGTCTGGCCGTGTGCGGGCTGTCGATCTCCCTGATCACCTGGGCTTCCGCCCTGAACCTGGTGACGAAGCCGCCGTCCTCGCGTAATTGCTCGGACAAATGCTTGATGGCGACGGGCGATCCGTCGGAATCGCGTACGGCCAGCATCACCCGGCCGGTGCCGCCGTGCCCGAGCTCCCGGATCTCGCGGTAACCGGGAACCACCATGGCAGGGACCTCCTGACCGGGTAAAGATCCTTATGTCAGGAAAGCTATCGTCGGTGACAGCACGTGTCGACCCCTTCGCCGACAGGTAACCGACCCCCTGCCGAAATCGGTATTTTTACTACTTCCTATAGTAGGCAAGGTGTCCCTGACAGATCATCTGCGTGAGTGGCTCGGGTCCTGGCCGCCCGCGTCGAACCTCGACGTCACCGGCTCGCCGCGGCGCGCGCTGCCCGGCTGGGACGGCCGGATCCACCCGGCGATCGGCGTCTCCTGCCCGGACGGCGCGGTCCTGTCGGTCCCGCCGGAGCACGTGCCCGCCGTCACCGCCGCCGCCGTCCTCGCCGCCGCCGTCACGGATGCCGGTACGGGTGACAGCACGAGTGCCGGCACAGGTGCCGGCACGGGTGCCGCGGCAGGATCGCTGCGGGACGTCCCGGCCCTGGTCGGGTACGGCGAACGCGGCTGGTTCGAGGCCGTCTACCGCTGGACCACCGCCCCCGCACCGCTCCCCGACGCCGGGGAATGGGTCTCGACGGCGGCGCCAGGGGTGCCCGAGTGGCTGTACCCGTTCGGCGGCGAGGTCCTGGTGGCCGTCGACCCGGACACGGGCACGCACCTGGCGGGCGTGGGCATCAAGCGGCACGACCGGTACGGGCACGAGCTCGCGGTGGTGACCGCGCCGGAGGCCCGGGGCAAGGGGCTGGCCAAGCGCCTGGTCGCCCAGGCCGCCCGCCGGGTGCTGGACGAAGGGGCGGTGCCCACGTACATGCACGCGCACGCGAACACCGCCTCCGCCGCCGTGGCCAAGTCGGCCGGCTTCGACGACCGCGGCTGGACCGCCTTCGGCGTCGCCGAACGCTGACCCGCTCAGGTGGGCGGGGTCACGTGCGGAACGGGCCCGTCACGCAGTAGGTGATCCCGCCGGACGACGATCCCGAGGTGCCCCGCTGGGAGGAGAAGTACAGCCGGTTGCCCGCGGGGTTGAAGGCCGGGCCGGTGATCTCCGAGGAGCTCTGGCCGTTGATCCGGAGGAACGGTGAGATCGTGTCGTCCGGGGTGATCAGGCAGATCTCCATGTTGCCGCCGTCCTCGGCCACGTAGAGGTCGCCGAAGGTGGAGCCGGTGACGTTGTCGACGCCGGTGAGCGGCGGCGTGCCGGGGCTGACCAGGCTGTCGTCGTAGGCGAGTTCGTAGGTGCCGGCCGCCAGGTTGACCTGCCAGACCCGGTTGTCACCCTTGGTGGTGAACCAGACCGTGTCGTCGGCGTAGTGGCAGCCCTCGCCGCCGTTGAACGACTTGGACCCGGACACCTGGCTGCGCGTCGTGGTCGGCGAGCCGTCCGGGTCGGGCACGTTGGCCCAGGTGAACGAGCCCGACGTGGCGGATCCCGCCATGAAGACCTGGAGGGTGCCGGACGACAGATCGCCCCACGTCGTCGGGACGAACCGGTAGAAGCGGCCGTTCGACTCGTCCTCGGTGAGGTAGATCACCTGGCGGACCGGGTCGGCGGCGGCCGCCTCGTGCTTGAACCGTCCCATCGCCGGCCGCCGCACCGCGGTGCCGCCGAACGGGTAGGTCTCGTAGACGTAGCCCAGGCTGACCTCCTCGCACGACAGCCAGGTGTTCCACGGCGTCTTGCCGCCCGCGCAGTTGGTCCTGGTGCCCGACAGGATCCGGTAGGCGGACGTGACCGCGCCGGCCGCGGTGAAGCGGATGGCGGACGCGCCGCCGCCCGGGTTGATCTCGGAGTTGGACACGTAGATCCAGCCGCTGCCGTCGGCGAAGCAGGCGCCTCCGTCGGGTGCGGCGTGCCACGTGTACGACGTGCCGGGGACGGCCTGACCGGATCGGGCGATCACCTGGCTGGTGAATCCGGCGGGTAACTGGATGCCGTTGGCGTCGGCGGCCTGGAGCGGGCCGTAGGGGCCGGGGGCGTTCTGCGCCGGGGCGGCGTGGGCGGTGCCGCGCCACAGGCTGCCGGCGAAGGCGACCGTGCTCGCGCCGATCACCGAGGCACGCAGGAAATCACGACGTTCCATCGACGAACCTCCTCGGGGGGTGCAATCTCGCCGACGGTAAATCGGCGAAGTGGACGGCGGCATGGCCGAGACGTGAACGAGAACGGTGCGCCACGCCACATTCCCGTGCCACCCCCCGAAACCCTCACCACCACCCACCCACACCCGAAGCCC
>NZ_JABCPZ010000443.1 GCF_013283785.1 Nonomuraea antri | reverse complement strand
GTTCGGGGGCGGCGGGGTCCAGCGCGCGGCGGGTGGCCGACCAGATCCCGTCCGCCCCCACGACCAGATCGGGGCCACCACAGTCGGCCCCGGTCCCGGTCCCCGTCCCAGTCCCGGGACCGGTCCCGGGCTCAGGACCAGGACCGTTCCCGGTCCCGATCCTGAGCCCGGTGCTGGATTCGGCATCGCGCCCGGGCCCGATGCCGGACGGGCTGGCGAGGCGGCTGCCGAGGACGAACCGCGCGCCGCGCCGTGCCGCCTCCTCCCGCAGTACGCCGACCAGGTCGGCGCGCATCACCGTCACGCTGCGCAGCGGGTCTCCGGCGCGCCGCCCGCGGGGGACGTCGCCCAGGAGCCGGTCCCTGCCCGACCACATGCGCTGCCGGTCGACGGCGAAACCCGCCCGCTGGACGGCCGGCAGGCAGCCGAGCGCGTCCAGGGCGCGCAGCCCGTTGACCGACAGGCTGACGAACGACCCGACCGGCCCGGCCGGGTCGGCGTAGGCCTCGTTCACCGTCACCTGGACGCCGATACGCGCCAGGGCGACCGCACAGGCCGACCCGGCGACGCCGCCACCCACCACCACTGCCCGCATTTCCCGGCCTCCTCAATCCTGAATCTAAATTCACCGAATCTGTATTCGGCGAAAGTGGGTTCAGTATGCTTTCGGGGCACGATGACGTCAAGGGAGGACCGGTGGGAGTACGCAAGGCCAGGGCCGCGGAGACCGAGGCCGCGCTGAAGGAGGCGGCGCTCCGGCAGTTCGCCGAACGCGGCTACCTCAACACCAAGATCACTGACATTACGGCCGCGGCCGGCCGGGCCACCGGATCCTTCTACGACCACTTCGCCAGCAAGGAGGACCTGCTCCAGGCCCTGCTCGCCGACATGCGCAGCCAGGCCCGCGACCAGCTCGTCCAGGAACCGGCCGGGCTCGACGGCGCACCCGACGGCGCGCCTGATGACGAAACCGACGGCGAAACCGGTGACGCATCCGACGGCGAGCCTCGTAGCGCGCCCGGCGCGGGGTCTGGTGGCGGCTCTGGCATCGGGCACGGTGGCGGCGACGGTGGCGGCGACGGTGGCGGCGACGGTGGCGGCGACGGTGGCGGCGACGGTGGCGGCGACGGTGGCGGCGACGGTGGCGGCGACGGTGGCGGCGACGGTGGCGGCGACGGTGGCAGGCCCGCCGGGCGGGAGCATCCGCCGCACGACCTCACCGACCCCGGCCAGCTCCGCGACCACCTGGCCGTGGCCTGGCGTCTGATGCGTGGCAACCGTCCCATCATGATCGCCCTGTTCGAGTCGGCGATGGCCGCCGGGCCCGGCAGCGGCGAGTTGTGGCGGCGGCTCGCCGACGACACCCGGGTGTTCCGCGACCACCTGGAGCACCTGCGCGGGACGGGACACCGGCTGCCCGGCGATCCGACGCTGGTCGCGGCGGCGATGGGCGCCATCCTGTCGATGCTCGCCTACGCGCTACCCGCCGACGACCCCAGCAGCCACAACCCCAGCAGGCACGACCCCGGCAAGCACGACGCCGGCAGGGCGGAAGCCGGCGCGGAGGCCGGCGGGGGAGACGTCAGCGGGGGAGACGCCGCCGCCCGTTCGGACGACGAGGTGATCGACACCCTCACCCGCCTCCTCCTGCACGGCCTCACCGGCCCGGACGTCACCCCCGAAACCCGGGACGCCACCCCCGAAACCCGGCCGCGTTAAGTCCCGGCCTGACCGGGTTAGTCCCCGGCCCGCAGGATCGTCCGCCCCGGGTCGGTGATCAGGGCGGCCGCCCAGAGGAACACCTTGGGATCACCGAGACCCGAGCCGGTGAGCCAGCGCGCCGCCCGGTGGGCGTCCCGCTCGTCCTGGATCAGCCCCCAGGGCGCCGCCGGCCGGATACCGGTGCCCTCATAGACGTCGGTGACCAGGCCACCGAGGCAGGTCCAGGTGTGCCAGCCGCAGGTGTCGAAGCCGACCAGCTCGAACCCCAGCCGCCGCTCTCCCGGACGGGGGAACGGTTAATGCCGGGCCAGACGCTCGGGAAGGCTTCCGGCGGAGAAATCCCACTCGTCCGTGGCGACGTCGGCCAGCAGGCCAGGTACGTCGGCGGCGGCGAAGCCAACCCCGAGCACGTGCAGGCCAGGCCGTCCGTCCTGCTCACGCGCGACCTCGGCCTCCCGCGGGCCGTCGAACCAGTCGTCCCGGCCGTCGGAGTCCGCGGGCAGCAGGTCCACCACGCACTCGCTCATCGACACCAGGTCAGGACCCGGAAGGCCGTTCTCCCGGCGCTCGGATCGGGTGGCGACCAGATAACCGGCCAGGGCGTAACCGGGTTCCACGACGTTCACTCCTCATGCCGGGATATACGCGTCCGGCCCCGGCGTCCGGGGCGGGTGCCGGATGCCGGCGTTCGATGCCGGCGTCCGATTCTCCCGTTCACCGGCCCGAACGAGCCAGCGGCCGCCCCCCGTCAGCACAGGCGACCGCCCCCACCACGAGCACGGAACACGAATCCGGCACCGCCGCGCACCCCCGGATTATTCGATGGATCCGCTTTCCACCCCGCTTGTACAGTGACGTCGGCCGATCAACGACCACACGTCACCGGGGGAGGGGAGCCGATCATGCGCGTGCCGTACCCGCGCACCCCCCACCTGCCGTGGTCACCCGGCGTCGGCGACGACGACGTCCGCGCCGGCGACCTGTCCGGGTTCCACGGACAGCTCGTCGTGGTCACCGAGAAGCTCGACGGCGAGAACACCACCCTGTACGCCGACGGCCTGCACGCCCGCTCGCTCGACTCGGGCCACCATCCGTCCCGCGCCTGGATCAAGAACCTGCACGGACGCATCGCCGCGGCCATCCCGCCCGGCCGGCGCGTGTGCGGCGAGAACCTGTTCGCCCGCCACTCCATCGCCTACGACGACCTCGACAGCTGGTTCTACGGCTTCTCGGTCTGGGACGGCGACCACTGCCTGGACTGGGACACCACCGTCGCCTTCCTGCGCCGCCTGGGCGTGCCCGCCCCGCCGGTGCTGTGGCGCGGCGTCTTCGACGAACGGGCGCTGCGCGCGCTCCGCCTCGACACCCGCCGCCAGGAAGGCTACGTCGTACGCACCCTCGACGGTTTCTCCCGGCGGGAGTTCGCCGGCCGGGTCGCCAAGTGGGTACGCCCCGCGCACGTGACGACCGGCACCCACTGGATGCACGCGCCCGTCGTGGCCAACGGGCTGGGCCCGTCCGCCGCGCTGTGGAACGTCCGCTCCGGCGGCCGGCCCGACGCGTCCGCCCTGCAGGCCGCCCTCGCACCGCACCTGGCCTCCACCCCGGGAACAGACCAAGGAACAGGCCAGGCATCGGGCCGGGCACTGGACGATGCGGTCGCCGACGACGTGGCCACGCGGCTGGACGTGCTCGGCCGCACCGGCGAGGCCCGCCTGTCCGGCGTCCTGGCCGCCCTGCTGCGCCACCACCCCCGCTCCCACCTCATGACCCACCTG
>NZ_JABCPZ010000442.1 GCF_013283785.1 Nonomuraea antri | reverse complement strand
CCCCCGCACCCGCCTCGCCACCGGCAGAAAATGCGCCCCCACCTGCCCACACCCGCAGTGCGGCGGGCAGTAGTCCACCGCCCGGATCGACTCCACCTCCACCACCTCGGGCGGGTCCACGAGCGTCCACCCGCGCTGCTCGGCCCACGCCCGGGCGCGCTCGTACGCCTCGGCCACGACCGCGCCGGCCACCATCAGCCGCGGCCCGTCGATCCCAGCGACCAGCCTCGGCGCGGGCGGGCACGCCCAGCCGCGCCCGCGCTGCCCGCGCTGCACGGGCGACCCCCACCCCGCCGGCCGCACGACCGCGTGCCACACACTCTCCACCTCGGCAGGGTGCGGCACCGGCGACGGCTGCTCAACGTCGATCCCAGCGGCGCCGAGCTGCCGGACGAGTTCGGCGACGGCGTGGGGTGGCCCGGCGAGGCGGATGGACGCCCACTCACTCACCGGACTTGCTCTCGCACTGGTGGGCGCGGCGCTTGGTGTCGAGCTGGTCGAAGTCGTCGCCCGCGTCGATGCCAGCGAGGCGCTCGTCACAGTCGGCGCAGTGCAGGGCGGGGTATCCGTTGTCGAGGTTGACGTAGGCGGGCCGCGGCTTGGCCGGCGCGGTGGGCGGCGTCTTCCCGTCGAGAATGGCGAGGGTGTCGTGGGCCTGCTCGATGGCCCCGAGCCGGATCGACGAGGCTATGACCATCTCGCTGAACTGGCGCACGCGGGCGTTGGCGGACTCGGCCTGCTCGGCGCGCTGGCGAAGCCGCTCCAGTTCAGTGCCAGGGATCACGGCAACGCCGTAAGCAGGCAGCGCAGAGAGCACGGCATCGGTGATGGCCTGCCGGACACCGAGCCGAACCCAGTGGTCGTGCTGGGCGAGAGCTGCGGTGACAGCGTTGTGGACGACGCCTCGGATGTGCTGTTCCGGGGTCAGCGCCCAGGGCTCAGCAGCGGGCGCGGTCTGGTCAGGCATCCTCGGTCTCCTTCGTGGTGTGGCCGCACCTGCACTGGACGCGGCCGTTCGTGAGGGTCATCTCGTGCCAGGCGTGGAACGGGCAGCCCGCCACCAGGCCAGGGCCGGGCGGGTGGTTGACGAGCCCCCAGCGCGGGTCGTAGCCGCCGCCCGACGCGCGCAGGCTGGCGTAGGCGCCGCAGGCGAGGCAGCGTGCGACGTTGTTGCCGAGTTCCTCGCACCAGGTGGTGCGCGAGCCGGGGCAGCGCGCGGGCGGGGTGAGGCGGCGCGGCGAGAACACCACCGAGCCGACGCCGGTCCACGAGTCCTGCCCGGCGCCGGCCGCGCGGCCCTCGCACGTGCCGCACGTGGGCAGGCCGTCTGGCACCTGGTCGGCGGTGAGCAGGCCGCGGTGCTCGTGGGCGGTCTGGCCGCACCACAGGCCGTAGACGGCGCCGTGGTCGAGGCGGACGCCGTCGCGGGGGCGGTGCCAGCGGGACATGGCGGCGGTGCGGATGTAGCGGGGGCCGGTGGTGAGCGGCTGCCCGTGGGAGAGGCCGCGCCGGGTGAGGGGCGGTTCGAGGGCGACCTCGGCGGGGAGCTGGTCAGCCACGGCGCACCTTGGCTGGCTCGGCGCGGGCGGCGTTGATGGTGCGGGCCATGAACGAGCAGCGGAGGGCGAACCCGGCCGCGATGGCGCCAGTGAGGCCGAGCTCGGGGTTGCCGAACACGTACTGCCACGCGGACTGGATGCCGAGCGCGACGAACGAGAAGATGTACGGGAAGGTGTCGGACCGGGGCATGAGACAAGGGCTCCTGTCGGTGGTGGGATGGGCTGGATGTCCGGGATTTCCCAACTTGTGAGAACTGCGGTTCCCGGAAGCTACGGCCGGGTAGAGCGCTGCTCTCGCTGGTCGAGGTAGTCGCGGATGATCTTGCGAGCCTCGGCGATCTGAATGTCGCGCTCGGTCATCACGTGCGAAGAGAGGTCGGCCCACTCGCCGCCCAGCAGGACAGCGAACCGGACGGCCTCGCCGCGCATCACGAGCTGCCCACGAGGTCGAACAGCGCCACCAGCTCGTACGCGGGCGCGGCCGGCGGCGGGGGCGGCGGCCCGTCAGGGCAGCACGGGCACAGCGACCGGCACGCCCGCCCGGCGATCCACACGGCGGTGGGCGTGATGTAGTCGAGCGGCCGGTTCTGGATCCACCACTCGGGGCCAGGCTTGATCCTGCGGCGGTCGCAGAACTCGTGCCGACCGGACCGGCACTGCCAGCAGATGCCTTCCATGCAGGCGCACACCGCGAGCGCGGCGCCCTGGTCGTAGGTCGTCCCACCGCCCGGCAGCCAGTACGGCTGGCGCCGCATCGCGGGCAGCCACGCATGCTCGCGCACCCACGCGGCCTGCTCGGGCGTCACCGCGCCACCCCCTCGCAGCTCCCATACGGCACGTGCGCCTTGAGGTGCTGCCAGCCGTTGCCGCCCCAGATCTCATCGTCCGGGGTGGCCGCCGCCCGCTCGTACGCCTCGCCGGGCCTGATCGCGCGCATGCACACGCAGCAGCCGGGCCAGTGGATCTTGCGGGCGGTGTGGACCTCGATCAGCATCGCCATCACCGGCCGCCCGTCCGACGTCGAGTCCGTGCCGCCGCCGACTCCTCGATGCCGTACCGGACGCCGGTCGCGGTGCGCTCCATGGCCACCCTGACGTCGCCGGTCTTCGCCATGAACGCGGCCTCGCCCACCGCCTCGAAGGACACCTCGATGGGACCACCGCCGCCCTGGAGGAGGATGGCGAAGAGGGCGGCCTTCGCCTCGCTGAAGGATTCGATGTCAGCCACGGCCGGCCTCGCAGGTGTGGGCGTCGCGCTTGGCGTTGACGCTGTCCAGGTCCTCACCCCAGCGGATCGAGGCGAACACCAGATCGCAGGACTTGCAGAACAGGATCGGCGTGGTCAGGTCCATCACGACGTGCACGGCCGGCCGCGGCTCGACCTGGGGCGGCGGCGCGAGCAGCTCGGCCATGGTGAGCAGCTCGGCGGCGGCCACTCCGTACATGCGCTGCACGTCCTCACGGGTCGCCTGGTCGGCGATCTGTGCCCACCGCTCGCCGTGCTTCTGGAACCAGGCGCGAGCGTTCGCGACCGCCTCGGCCGGGTGGTCGCGGTGCCACTCGTCGGCCCGCCGCTCAACGGATTGGAGGCGCTCCAGGAGTTCGGCCAGGGCCTGCAGCTCGTCGCGGATGACGCGAGCGCGGCGGCGAGCACCAGGGCGGATGTTGGTGTCCGGGTTGCCGATGGTGGCCCAGGCGGCATGGAGGCGACGCTCCACGTAACGGGCTACCGGCTCGAACCCGTTACGCACGGCGCTCAGGGCGACCGTTCGCGCGTAATCGCTCGTTGTGTTCATCGTTTTACCGTCCTCAGGAGGCGGGGCAGGATCTGATCGGGGTGGGTGTTGTCGTCGAGCTCGGCGAGGCTGATGAGTTGGCGCATGGTGATGGGCCAGGGGCGGCCGAGGTGTTCGGCGGTGTTGATGGCGTTTTGGATGGTGGCGGGGGTCCAGTTGGGGTCGGGGCGGATGGCGGTGAGG
>NZ_JABCPZ010000441.1 GCF_013283785.1 Nonomuraea antri | reverse complement strand
GGGCGGGGTAGGCCAAGAGATGGAAACCGCAGCCCCCGGGAAGCCCCCTCCTGCTCCTCGGAGAGTGAAGGGACAGCCATGCCGGGGAATACGGCCCGCGACGAATCGCCCCTGGTCCACGTCGGCCCCGCGCCCGCCGCCGGGCAGCCGAGCCCGCAGCCGGGAATCCTGGAGAGGGGGATCGACCTCCTGCTGGCGCTCAGCGCGGCCGCCCGCCCGGTCACGCTGGCGCAGCTGTGCCGCAGCACCAGCCTGCCCAAGTCCACCGCGCACCGCATCCTGGGCGTGCTGTGCTCGCGCGGCCTGGCCGCCCGGGCCGGCGGCGGCTATCTGCCCGGTGAGCTGCTCGGCTCGATGGCGGGCGTCGTGCGCGGCCGGATCCCCGGCACGCGCGAGGTGGTGCTGCCGTACCTGCTCTACCTGTTCGAGACCACCAGGCAGACGGTGAACCTGGCGGTGCCGTCCGGGCTTGAGGCGCGTTACGTCGAGCGCCTGTACGGCCACAACCGGGTCGGCTCGCCGTCCGACGCGGTGGACCGGGCGCCGCTGCACTGCACGGCGACCGGCAAGGCGCTGCTCGCCTACGACCCGGCGCTGCGTCAGGAGTTGCTGGCGCAGGGCTCGTTCGAGCGGATGACCCGGCGCACCATCATCAGCCTGGCCGGGCTGGAGCGGGAGCTGGCCCAGGTGCGCCGGTTCGGGGTGGCGTACGCGCAGGAGGAGTACGCCGAGGGCCTGGCCTGCGTGGCGGCGCCGGTGTTCGGGCCTTCGGGGCGGATCTGCATGTCGGTGGGGGTGGCGGCGCCGGCCATGGCGGCGCCGCTGGCCCGGCTGGGCATGTCGGTGCGCGGCGCGGCCCAGGCCATCTCGGCGGCACTGCTCGCCGCGGGGTAGCCAGCCACCTTCGTGGCGTTCCGGTGACCGGAACGCGGACGGGCCGGTGGCCCGAAAGCGTTCCGGTGGCCGAAACCTCGATTGCGGCCGCCGCCCGCCGGACGATCACATCGGAGTATGCCGATCGACTTCTTCCCGGAGCCGCGCGCGGCCCGGGCCGGCGGGGCGCTGGCCGGCGGGGCGCTGGCCGGCGCGGCGCTGGCCGGCGCGGCGCTGGCCGGCGCGGCGCTGGCCGGCGCGGCCCTGGCCGGCGGGGCGCTGGCCGGCGGGGCGCGGAAGGCCGCGCGTGCCTAGAGGGCTGCCCAAGGCCACCGCGCTGGAGAACCTGCGCCTGGCTCCGGTGCTCCTGAGGCAGGGGGCGCCGCATCCGCCCGCCAGGCCCGACCCGCTCCGCGCCCGCTCGCTGCTGTCGGACCTCACGCTGCGTTACGGCGGGCGTCCCGTGCTGGCCCGCGGTCCCGGCGGCCCGGTCCTGCTCGTGCTCTCGGGACGCGACGCGGCCCGCGTCCTGTCCGGCGAGGCCGGCTCGTACGCGCCGGCCGCCAGGGAGCACCCGGGCGGCCTGCCGGCGGAGTCGCTGCGGGAGACGTTCACCGCGGTGGCCAGGGAGGAGGCCGCCGCACTCGCCGGCGATCCCCCGGCGGACGGCTCCCCCGCGGACGGCTCCCCCGCGGACGGCTCCCCAGCGGACGGCTCCCCAGCGGACGGTTCCCCTGCGGACGGCTCCCCCGTGGACGGCCCTCTGGTGGACGGTGGCCGGCTGGAGGCGTGCTGGCAGCGGGTGGCCAGGCGGTGCGTGTACGGCGCGGGCGCGGCCGAGGACGAGGAGCTGAGCAGGCTGCTGGCCAGGCTGGCGCGCGGCGGCCGGTGGCGGGCACGCGGCCGGGCGCAGCGGCGCAGGGAGGTCCTGTCCGGCCGCTACGACACCCGCATCATCGACCACCTGCGCCGCGCGGAACCCGGCAGCCTGGCCGGGCTCATCGCCGCCGACCCCGGCGGCCCGCACACCCGCGAGCTGCGGCAGGCGGCGTTCTGGCTCATGGGGTTCCACCTGATCGGCCCGGCGCTGATGCAGACGCTCGCGCTGCTCGCCACCCATCCGAACCAGCGCAAGGCCGCCCGCGCCGACGCCGCTCACCTGCGTGCCTGCCTGCGCGAGGGGCTGCGGCTGTGGCCGCCGGTGCCGGTGCTGTCGCGCGTCACCACGGCCGACAGCGACTGGTACGGCACTACGCTGCCGTCCGGGACCAGGGTGCTGGTGCCGCTCCCCGCGCACCAGCGCGATCCGCGCCTGCCGTACGCGGACAGGTTCGTCCCGGAGATCTGGCTGGACGGCACCGCGGCGGACGAGTGGTGGGCCAGGCCGCGCTGCGACGGCGTGGAACTGGTGATCGCGGTCGGCACCGCCTTCCTGGGCGGGCTGCTGCGCACCGCCCGGCCGAAGGCCGCCGGGCGCAGGCTGTCACCGCACGGCCCGCTGCCGCCCGCGCTGGACGTCGCCAGGCTGCGCGTGACGTTGCGCCCACGGCGCAGAAGACGATGACCGTCGCCTGCTCCGCGGGGGTGCCGTCGCGCCCGGCGGGCAGGTCGCGGCGGCCGCAGGGCGGGCAGCCGGGCACCGCGCGCCACGCCGTGCCGGACCTCGCGATACCGGACAGCGTCGGCGCGCCACCGGAGCATGCCTTCCTCCGTTAGAGTCTGCTGTGAAATGTGCATGCCGGGCGGAGGAACGGTCGGTTGAGTCGACGGGATGACGACGGCGAAGGGACGGCGACGTTGGGGCGCTCATCAGGCACTCCGCTGAAGCCTGAAGACCCGCCGGCGATCGGCCCCTATGAGCTGGTCAGCCGTCTCGGCTCGGGCGGCATGGGCACGGTCTATCTGGCCAAGGGCCCCGACGGGGTCAGGGTGGCGCTCAAGGCGATCCGCCGCGACTACACCGCCGACCCGATCTACCGGGCGCGGTTCCACGAAGAGGTGTCCAACGCCCGCAAGGTGGCCTCGTTCTGCACCGCGCGGGTGCTCGACCACGGCGAGCACGACGGCGTGCTGTACCTGGTCACCGAGTACATCGACGGCATCTCGCTGGAAGACCACCTGATCGAGCACGGCGCGCTGTCGCCGTCGGTGCTGCACGCGGCGGCCGTGGGCGTGGCGGCGGCGCTGACCGCCATCCACGCCGTCGGGCTGGTGCACCGCGACCTGAAGCCGGCGAACGTGATGCTGACGCTGGCCGGGCCGCGGGTGATCGACTTCGGTCTGGCGCGTTCCACGAACGTGAACTCGCGCCACACGAACGCCGGCATGGTCATGGGCACACCCGGTTGGATCGCTCCCGAGCAGGTCTTCGAGGGCCGCACCAGCCCGGCCGGGGACGTGTTCGCGTGGGGTTCGCTGATCGCGTACGCGGGGCTGGGCGGGCATCCGTTCGGCGAGGGCGACGCGTACGTGATGGCCGCCAGGGCCCGCACCGCGCCGCCCGACCTGCGCGGGCTGCCCGCGCCGCTGGACCGGCTGGTGGCCGCGGCCATCCACCCCGACCCGGCGCGGCGTCCGGACGCCAGGCAGCTGCTGCTGGAGCTGGTCGGCGCGGCCGACGAACCGGCGGCGCAGCTGGCGGCGACGCGGCATCTGACGAACGCCTGGAACCCCTCGGAGTTCCCACCCCTGACCGCCTCGCCACACGGCGCCCCTCCCGGT
>NZ_JABCPZ010000440.1 GCF_013283785.1 Nonomuraea antri | reverse complement strand
AGATTTGTATAAGAGACAGCCCCAACTCCAGGCCCGAACCCCGACACTGGCCTGCCCCGACGCCAGCCCACACGCCGGCCCACGCCCCACACCCCGGACCAGGCGTTTGGCGGGCGGCGTTGGGCGTGTTGGGAGGCGGTGTTAGGCGTCGTAGTCCGCGATCGGTGCGGGAGGCTGGTAGCCGCGGGTGACCAGGTCGACGGCGCGGCGCATGGCCGTCCGTACCTCCTCGGGTGAGTCGCCGCGCCCGATCGCCACCATCGTGGCCGCGCTCACCGCGCCCACCGCCGCCCCCACCAGCGCCGCCGCCTCGATTGGGTCGAGTTCCTCCGGGTACGCCCGATGCAACGCTCGCGCCAGCTCGTCCTGGGCGGTGACGTACCGCTGCAACATCCGGGCCTGCAGTGCGGGCGCCGAGGCGGCCAGGCGGACCCGGAGTGCGGCCAGCCCGCTGGTCAGGTCGCTGTCCCAGCTGTCACCGATCATGTCGGCCATCGCCCGGGCGAGCACCCCGGCCGGCCGTTCGTCCGGGGCGCGCTCGGCGACGGCACGCAGGCCCAGGTCGACGCGGACGTCGGAGTTGGCGAACAGCACGTCCTCTTTCGCCTGGAAATGCAGGAAAAACGTGCGGGTGGACACCTCTGCGGCCTCGGCGATCTCGGCCACGGTGACCTGCTCGTAGTCCCGCTCCCTGAACAGCCCGATCGCCGCCTCGACCAGCGCCAGCCGCGTGCGCTGCTTCTTGAGCTCCCGCAACCCCATCGTCATGGAAACACATCTTAGTACATTGCATGCACCGCTTCATTTGATGTATCAATACATCAAGTGTAGTGAAATGAAGGGGGAAGCGGCATGGGCAGTCTGGACGGGCGCGTCGTCCTCATCACCGGAGCCGGGCGCGGCATCGGCCGGGAGGAGGCGCTGTTCTTCGCGGCCGAAGGCGCCAAGGTCGTCGTCAACGACCCGGGCGTGGAGATCGACGGCACCGGCGGCGACACCGGGGTCGCGGCGGCGGTGGTCGAGGAGATCGTCGCGGGCGGCGGCCAGGCCGTGGCCAACACGGACAGCGTCACCGACTGGGACGGCGCGCGCCGCATGGTCCACACCGCGCTCGACGCCTTCGGCGACCTGCACGTCGTCGTCAACAACGCCACCGTTGAACGCAACCGCGGCCTCGCCGACCTGACCGAGGACGAGTTCGACGCGGTCGTCGCGGTGAAACTGAAGGGCACGTTCGCGGTCACCCGGTGGGCGGCGCGGTACTGGCGCGAGCGGTTCGAGTCCGGGGTGCGCGCGGACCGGGCCGTGATCAACACCTCCTCCGGCTCCGGCCTGCTCAACCCGCTGCCCACGCAGGCCTCCTACGCCTCCGCGAACGCGGGCGTCGCCGCGCTGACCGTCGTCGCGGCACTCGAACTGGCCAGGTACGGCGTGCGGGTCAACTGCCTTTCGCCGTCCATGGCCAGGACCAGGCTCACCCTGGGCGTGCCGGGCATCGCCGAACCGCCCGCGACCGGCGGCTTCGACCCGCAGCACCCGGCCACCAGCGCGCCCATCGCCGCCTACCTGGCCGGCGCGTCCTGCCCGCTCACCGGGCAGGTGCTGTCCGTACGCGGCGGCTCGGTCGCGATCAACCACGGCTGGACTCGGGGCGCGAGCATACGCAAGGACGGCCCGTGGACCGTCCCCGAACTGGTCGCCCAACTGGGCGAACTGCCCATGGACGACCCGTTCGACAAGCTGGCGGAAGCACTCGGCGGCGCGCTGGGGGCAGGCGGGCGCGAACGAATCCAGCAGATGATCGACGCCCTGCTCTGACCTGTGGTGATCGATGTGCTGCTCCGACCTTCGAAGACCGACACGCTCCGCTGACCTCGGTGGTCGACGTGCCCCCGCTGCCCCTCGGAGACCGACGTGCTCCGCTGACCCCCCAGCAATTGCGGCCCCGGCAATCGACCTGTTCCGCTGACCCTCAGGGGTCGACGTGCTCCGCTGGCCCCCGGCGGTGGATGCGCTCCGCTGACCCCGGCATTGACGTGCTCCGCTGACCTCCAGGCCGAGCCTCGCGTCCCTTGATCGTCAGCCGGGGATCGGGCACCATGGTCGCCTTCCCATCCAGAGAGTGCGTTTCATCGCGTATCGCCCGGATGCACGTCCGGGCGACTCGGGAAAGGAATCGGCCATGACGCAGGAAACCGTGCGATCCGCCGACGGCACCACGATCGCCTACCACCGCCAGGGTGACGGGCCGGCCGTCATCCTGGTGGGCGGTGGCCTCGACGACGGCACCGAGAACGTCCCGCTGGCCGCCGAACTGGCCACGACCTGCACCGTCCTCAACTACGCCCGCCGTGGCCGGGCGGGCAGCGGCGACACGCCGCCGTACGCGCTGGAGCGCGAGATCGAGGACCTCGCCGCGCTGCTCGCCGTCGCCGGCGACCGGGCCCACCTGTTCGGCGCCTCGTCGGGTGGCGCGCTCGCCCTGGAAGCGGCCGCCGCCGGCCTGCCCGTCGGCAAGATCGCGGTGTACGAGGTGCCGTACCTCATGGGCGACGACGTCCTGCGGCAGTGGTGCGAGTACGTCGCCGAACTCCATCGGGCGCTGGCGGCAGGCCGCAACGGCGACGCGGTGGCCCTGTTCATGCGGCTGGCCGGAGCCGGGGACGAGGCCATCGCGGGCGCCCGGAGCGCCCCCTTCTGGCCGTCACTGGAGGCTCTGGCGCCCACACTGGCCTACGACGCCGCCTGCCTCGGCGACGGCCGTCCCTCGGCGTCCCGTTTCGCCGCGATCACCCAGCCCGTACTGGTGATCACCGGTGCGGGCGACCCCAACATGCCGGGCCTGCCCGCCGACTTCTTCACCCAGGCCGCCGACGCCCTGACAGCCACCCTGCCCACAGCCCACCACGAAATGCTGGCCGGCCAAGGCCACGTAGCCGACCCCAAGGCCCTCGCCACAACCCTGACCACCTTCTACGCGACCTGACCTCCCCCTCTTCGCAACTTGATGCCCCTCTGCGCCTGACGGCCTCCGTGCGTGACCGTCTCCGCACGTGACCGTCTGCGCGCGCGACCGCACCATGCCTGGCCAACCTCACGGACGACGGCCTCCGTGCCGGGCCGCCTCCACGCCTGACCAGTCCCACGGGCGACGGCCTCCATGCCTGCCGGCCTCATGCGTGACCGCCCCACGCCGAACCAACCCCACGCGTGACCGCCTCCGCACCTGCCCGCCGCGTCCCAGGCCCGCCACCCCGGGGCCAGGACTGGGAGGAACCTGGCCCTCCCGTGGGGATCTCCGGAGGACGCGCGGGCCGCGGGAGGACGCGGGTCTCGGCGGACGTGCGGCCTTGGGAGGACGCGGACCTCGGGAGGACGCGCGGACCTCAGGGAGACGTGCGGGGCTCAAGGAGAACGTGCAGGGCTTTGAGGAGTGCGGGGCGATCCCGAGACCAGGCCCGGGCGAGCCCCGAGAAGCTGGCGCGCTCCCGAGAAGCGGCGGGGTTCCCCGGAGGCGGAGGGCGAGTCCCCGAGCTCCTTCCGAAACCCGCGCGTCCTTCGGAACCCTGCGCGTTCCTCGGAAACCGCGCCCACCCACCCAAC
>NZ_JABCPZ010000043.1 GCF_013283785.1 Nonomuraea antri | reverse complement strand
CCCCGATGCAGCCCCCGCCCTACATCCCGGCGCAGCCGCAGTTCGCGCCCGACCCGGGCACCAAGCGGGAGCCGTTCATCCCGGGCGCGGTGGCGGGGCAGCCGCTGGCGCGCTCACACGCCTACGGCGTGGCGAGCGCGATGCTGCTGGTGCTCATGATCGTGGCGGCCGTCATGGCGCCGGTGCTGGTGGCCGTGGTGGCGATCCCGGTCGCGGTGCTGCTGCGCGCCGCCGACCTGGCCCAGCCCGAGCTGCACACGCGCCGTCCTGCCGGTTCGGCCGCGCTCGACGTGCTGCGGGTGTTCGCCTACCCGTACGCGCTGGCCAAGTCGGCCGGCATCACGCTGGCGCTGGTACTGTACGCGCTCATCCTCGGCCTGCCCGTGACCCTGCTGCTCAGCGTGGTGGTCAAGACCGATCCGTCCAACGCCCTGGCGTGGGGCGCCGCGGTAGCGTTGTGGACCGTGTGCGCCGGGCCCGGCGTCGAGGGCCCGGGCAGGCAGATGCGCAGAACGTTGTCATCCCTCGTACCCTCGAGAACAGCGGCGATGGTGATGGCCGGGGTTCTCGCGGCGGGGGCCGCGCTCTCGCTGATCCTCGCCTACAGCACGTTCGGGGACCGTTCAAGGGAGGCCGTATGGGCTCCGGTAGATGTCGGCTGGTTGGAGACACAGCTCACCGACCTGAGGGGGAATTCCGGGGGATGACGCGGGTGAGGTGGCGATGAGCACGCAGGCACCAGAGCGGCTCGGCCCGTACCGGCTCGTCAGGAAGATCGGCGAGGGCGGCATGGGCGTCGTCCACCTCGGGCTCGACACCGAGGGCCGCGAAGTGGCCATCAAGGTGCTGCACCCGCACGTGGCCGCCGACCTCAAGGCGCGCGACCGGCTGACCCGCGAGGTCGAGACCATGCGCAGGGTGCGCAGCCCGAACGTGGCCGAGGTGATCGACGCCGAGCTGGTGGGGGGCCAGCCGTACGTCGTCACCCGCTTCGCGCCCGGCCGCACGCTGGAGGACACCGTGCTGGCCGACGGGCCGCTGCCGGCCCGCGAGCTCATCCGCCTGGCGCAGGGCCTGTGCCAGGCGCTGGTGGCCATCCACGCGGCCGACGTGATCCACCGCGACTTCAAGCCGTCGAACGTCATGCTGGTCGAGGGCGAGCCGCTGGTCATCGACTTCGGCATCGCCCACCTGGTGAACGCCACCAGGCTCACCCAGACCGGCATGTTCGTCGGCACGCCGGGCTATCTCGC
This sequence comes from Nonomuraea antri, assembly GCF_013283785.1. Classification (GTDB taxonomy): domain Bacteria; phylum Actinomycetota; class Actinomycetes; order Streptosporangiales; family Streptosporangiaceae; genus Nonomuraea; species Nonomuraea antri. The sequence goes on along the minus strand of NZ_JABCPZ010000043.1, from coordinate 56,568 downwards.
GCCCGAGATCATCCGCGACTCGGAGATCACCCAGGCGGCCGACGTGCACGCGCTGGCCTCGACGGTGTTCTTCGCCGCCGTGGGCGCGCCGCCGTTCGGCACCGGCACGTTCGAGGCGGTCTGCTTCAACATCATGGAAGGCCGGGCCCAGCTCGACAAGGCGCCGGCCTGGCTGCGCGGCTGGCTCGGCCGGGCGCTGAACGTCGAGGCCACCGCCCGTCCCGGGGCCAAAGAGCTGCTGCGCATGTCCAGGGAGCTCGACCCGTCGGTGACCACGTTCCACGAGACGGCGCTCGAAGGCCCGACGGGCACCAAGCGCATGGGCGGCGGCACGCGGCAGATGGACAGCTTCGCCGACCTGCTGCCGCCGGTGGAGTACGGCACGCCGCAGCGTGAGGAGCGCAGGCCCAGGCCCGAGGAGCGCAAGCCCAGGCGCGAGGAGCGGCGGCGCGAGGAGCAGCCGCCGCCGTACGTGCCCGCGCCGATGCCGGGCAGGCCGCCGGCGCCGCGTCCCGACCAGCGTGTCGCGGGCTACGGCCCGCCGCCGCCCGCGACGCAGCCGCCGCCCTACGTCCCCGCCCCGGCGCCGCGGGCGGCCGCGCCACCGGCCGCCGCGCCGCGTTACACGCCGCCGTCGGAACGCAAGCGTTACCTGTTCGGCAGCCAGCTCGTCGGCCTGCTCCTGCTGGTCACGCTGGTCGCGCTGACGGTGATGATGCCGGTCGCGGTGAGCGCGGTGGCCATCGCGCTGGCGGTGGTGCTGCGGGTGGGCGAATACCTGTTCGGCGACCTGGTCAAGCGGCGGCAACTGCGCGGCAGCAGCCCGAGCGACGGGCTGCTGGCCGTGCTCGGCACGCCGTGGGCGCTGGTCAAGTCGGCGCTCGTGACCACGGTGCACGTCCCGCTGGCGATGTTGTTCGGCTTCTGCGTGTGGGGCGCGCTGCGGTGGGGCGGCAACATGGACATCAACCCCGCCGCGGCGTACGCGGCCGGGGCGTTCGCCGCGGGGCTGTTCGTGCTGCCCGGCGGCGGGGCGCCGCGCAAGGCCGTCACGCGCTCGCTGACCGGCGTGCTGCGCTCGCCGGGCGCGGCGCTGGTGGCGGTCCTGCTGGTGGGTACGGCCGCGTTGTTCGCGGTGATGTTCGCCATGGGCCAGGAGACGGTCTGGTCGCCGTGGCGGGAGCCGAAGACCGTCATCGACGAACTGACCAGCGAGGCGCGTAACAGCGTGACGGGCCTGCTGTCCGGGCTGTTCCAGGACCTGCTCGACGGATTGCGATCCGGGCTGGGGTCCATGCTGCCCTGGAACTGAGTGTCCGCGCGGGCCGGTGAGGGGAGAGAAGAGGTATGAGCGAGCACCTCGGCCCGTACGAGCTTCTCTCCAGGCTCGGGGCAGGCGGTTTCGGCGAGGTGCACCTGGCGCTCGACGCCGAGGGCCGCACGGTCGCGGTCAAGGTGCTGCACCCGCACGTGGCGGCCGACGTGGCCGCGGTGTCCAGGCTGGCCCGCGAGGTCGAGACGATGCGCAGGGTCGGCGGCCCGCACGTGGCCGAGGTGCTCGACGCCTCGCTGGCGGGCGCCAGACCCTACCTGGTCACGCGGTACGTCCAGGGCCGCCCGCTGAGCGCGGTGCCGGTGCCGGTGGAGGACCTGGGCCGGCTGGCGAGCGGGCTGGCCGACGCCCTGCTGGCCATGCACGAGGCAGGCGTCGTGCACCGCGATCTCAAGCCGGCCAACGTGATGATGACCGAGGGCGAACCCGTCGTCATCGACTTCGGCATCGCCAGCGCGCTCGACTCGCTGTCCGTGACGGCCTCGGGCGCGGTGGTGGGCACGCCCGGCTACCTGGCCCCCGAGGTGCTCGAAGGCGGCGCGGCGGGCATGGCGGCCGACGTGTTCTCCTTCGGCGCCACGCTGGCCTACGCGGCCACCGGACGCCAGCCGTACGGCCAGGGCCCCGCCTCGGCGGTCGCCTACCGCGTGGTGCACCACGAGCCCGACCTGGACGGCGCGCCCGAGTGGCTGGCGCCGCTGTTACGCGACTGCCTGGCCACCGATCCGGCGCTGCGTCCCACGGCCGCGCAGATCCGCGCCAGGCTCGACGGCGCCCCGGTGCCCAAGGCGCGGCGCGCGGCACGCAGGAAGGTCGCCACGGTCGCGCCGCCGCCACGCGAGCACGACGACCTGGCCACCAGGGAGTGGCGTCCTGGTCAGGAGCGGCGGCGCGAGAGCGTGGAGGAGTCGCGGGCCCGGCACCGGGAGAAGATTCGCAGGTGGTGGCTGGTCGGCTCGGCGTTGTTCGTGTCGCTGTTGGCCGCCGCGGCGCGTGAGCCGCTGCCCGAGGTGTCGTTGTTCCTGCTGTCGGCGTTCGCGCTGGTCGTGGTGGTCGACGCGGGGGTGGCGCTGTTCTCGCGCAGCCCGTTCAGACGCGGACGCATGATCATGGACCTGCTCGGCGTGGCCGGCGCGGTGGGGCTGTGCCTGGCGCTGAGCACGTTCTTCAGCACGTTCACGCTGGCCCTGTTCGCCGGTACTGCGCTGGTGGTGGGCATCGTGTTCCTGGTCTCGGCTTGATCGCGATTTCCGATCGACCCCATAGACCGGAAACGGAACAAAGTTCGGTAGGGTGGGGTGTGGTACGGCTTTTCGCGCGAACCGCACAAGCTGCGGGTTTGCGCGTAAGCTACCCATGGGTAACATGACCGCGGGAGCCAGGGCTAGCCTCTGACCCACCCTCTGTCACGAGCCTCATGGGCACCTGGCAGTCTGGACAGGATGCATCCGGCGCCCATCGCAACGTCGCGGTGGCGCACGCGAACACGGGAGGTCGGCCACCGGCCATGAACATCGTCGTCTGCGTGAAGCAGGTCCCCGACACGGCGACCGAGCGCAAGCTGCGGTCCGATGACAAGACGCTCGACCGCGACGCCGTCGACGGCGTGGTGAACGAGCTTGACGAGTATGCGGTCGAGGAGGCGCTGAAGCTCAAGGAAGCCCATGGCGGTGAGGTCACCGTTCTGACCATGGGTCCTGGCAAGGCCACCGAGACCATCCGCAAGGCCCTGGCCATGGGCGCCGACAAGGCCGTCCACCTGAGCGACGACGCCCTGCACGGCTCCGACGCGCTGTCCACCTCGTACGCCATGGCCCAGGTGCTCAAGAAGATCGGGTTCGACCTGGTCATCCTGGGCTCCGAGTCGACCGACGCCCGCACCGGCGTGCTGCCCGCGATGCTGGCCGAGCGCCTCGGCACGCCGCAGCTCACGTTGGCCAACAAGGTCGACGTGGCGGGCTCCTCGATCAGCGTCCAGCGTCTGACCGACTACGGCTACGACAAGGTCGAGGCCTCGCTGCCGGCCGTCGTGTCGGTGGTCGAGAAGATCAACGAGCCGCGTTACCCGTCCTTCAAGGGCATCATGGCGGCCAAGAAGAAGCCGGTCGAGACGCTGGCCATCGCCGACGCCGAGATCGACGGCGCGCAGGTGGGCCTGGGCGCCGCCTGGTCCGAGGTCGTCGAGTTCGCCGCCGCCCCGCCGCGCGCGGCCGGCACCATCGTCAAGGACGAGGGCGACGGAGGCCAGAAGGCCGCCGACTTCCTCGCCTCGAAGAAGTTCATCTGAGCACGGGAGAGAACAAGCTGATATGTCGGAGATTCTCGTTCTCGTGGAGCAGGTCGACGGCGAGGTCAAGAAGGTCACGCTCGAACTGCTGACCCTGGCCCGCTCGCTCGGCACGCCCGCCGCCGTCTGGGCGGGGCCCGGCATCACCGCCGAGGCCAAGGCCAAGCTGGCCGAGTACGGCGCGGACAAGATCTACGTCGCCGGTTCCAGCGACGTCGTCGACTACGTGGTCGCGCCCAAGGCCGAGCTGCTGGCCCAGCTCGTCGCCGAGAAGTCGCCCGCCGCCGTGCTCGTGGCCGCCACGGCCGAGGGCAAGGAAGTGGCCGGCCGGCTCGCCGTCAAGACCGACTCCGGCGTCATCACCGACGCCGTCGGGCTGCGCGAGGGCTTCGTGGCCGACCAGTCGATCTTCGGTGGTGGCGTCAACGTGCAGTCGCGCGTGGCCAAGGGCACCCCGATCGTCGCCGTACGCCCGAACTCCACGGCCCCCGAGGCCGCGGCGGGCGCCGGTGCGGAGGAGGAGGTGTCGGTCGCGCTGTCCGACTCCGCCAAGGCCGCCCGCATCGTCGAGCGCGTCAAGCAGGAGAAGGGCGCGCGCCCCGAGCTGACCGAGGCCGCCATCGTGGTCTCCGGCGGCCGCGGCGTGGGCTCTGCCGAGAACTTCTCGGTCATCGAGGGCCTGGCCGACGCGCTGGGCGCGGCCGTGGGCGCCTCGCGCGCCGCCACGGACGCCGGCTGGTACCCGCACCAGTTCCAGGTCGGCCAGACGGGCAAGACCGTCTCGCCGCAGCTGTACATCGCGGCCGGCATCTCCGGCGCGATCCAGCACCGGGCGGGCATGCAGACGGCCAAGACGATCATCGCGATCAACAAGGACCCGGAGGCGCCGATCTTCGAGCTGGCCGACTACGGGGTCGTGGGCGACCTGCACCAGGTCGTCCCGCAGCTGACCGAAGAGGTCGTCAAGCGGAAGTAGCGCGAAACGCCGACGGCGCCGCATCCCTTACGGGTGCGGCGCCGTCGGCGTGCGGCTCCGAGATCAGGCGGCTCCGAGATCAGGCGGCTCGGAGACCAGGTGACTCCGAGGTCAGGCGCGGCGCGGCTCCCAGCGGAAGTACTGGCGGGTGGACAGCAGCCCGACGCCGACCCACAGCAGCGCGATCGCCAGACCGGCGGCCGAGACCTGGAACGACTCCAGGAAGCCCACCTCGGGAGCGGAGTCGACGCTGAAGTCGCGGCCCAGGAACCCGGTGCGCAGCATGCTCACCACCGGGGTCAGCGGCAGCGCCTCGGCGATCCGCTGCCCCCAGTCGGGCAGCGAGGTCAGCGGGACGATCATCCCCGAGCCGAACAGGCTGAGGAACAACACCGGCAGCGCCACCAGCTGGGCCACCTCGTAGTTGGGGATCAGACCGGCCGTGCCGATCGCGAGCGCGGCGAACACGGCCGCGCCGAGCACGAACGCCAGCAGCATGAGCGGGATGTTCGCCGGGACCGGCGCCTTCACCGCCGCGATCGCGTAGCCCAGGATGAGCGCCGCCTGCACCGCACCCACCAGCGTGGCGTGCAGGATGTCGCCGGCGAAGATCGCGCTGGTCGGCAGCGCGCTGCCGCGCAGCCGCTTGTACACCCGCTCCTCACGCCTGACCACGATGCCGGTGGCGATGGTCATGTACGAGAACGGGAACACCACCGCCATCGCGCCCACGGCCGCGTAGACCGTGCCGGGCACGCCGTTCACGCCGCCCTCGATCGTCGGGCCCGAGGTGTAGACGAAGGCCAGGAACAGCGGGAGGAACAGCACGCTGAAGGCCATCCCGCGCTGCCGCAGCAGCACCGTCTGGTTGAGCCGCGCCTGCGCCCACGTCATCGACAACCAGCTCATGCCGCCACCTTCTCCGTCTCCGCCACGTCCAGGAAGATCTCTTCGAGGGACGGCCTGCGTACCTCGAGCGTGCCCAGTTCGATGCGGCGCTCGTGCGCCCAGACCAGCAGCGTGTGCAGGTCCTCCTGCGCCGCGTCGGTCTCCACGGTGAACTCCTCGCCCGACAGCTCGACCGACCGCTTGACCAGGTCGGAGCCGTAAGGCAGATCGGCGGGACCGAAGCCGGCCAGCCTGAAGGTGATGCGCGTGCCGCGCCGGCCGAGCACCTCGGCCAGCGTGCCCTCGGTGACGATCCGGCCCCCGTGCATGATCGCCAGCCGGTGGGCCAGCTGCTCGGCCTCGTCCAGGTAGTGCGTGGTGAGCAGAACGGTCGTGCCCTCGTCGACCATGCCCCTGATCAGCTCCCACACGTTGCGGCGCGCCTCGGGGTCGAGCCCGGTCGTGGGCTCGTCCAGGAACAGCACCTCCGGCCGGCCCAGGACGGCCAGGGCCAGGTCGAGCCGGCGCTTCTCGCCACCGGACAGCTGCGAGACGCGTACCTGCTCGCGGTGCGCCAGGCCGACCCGGCCCAGGACCTCGCGCCGCTCCAGGGCGTGCGGGGTCCAGCGGCGCCAGGCGTCGATGGTCTCGGCCACCGTGAGGTCCTTGTAGAAGCCGGCCTCCTGGTGGACGATGCCGATCCGGTGCCGGACCTGCGCGCGCTCGGCGAACGGGTCGTGGCCGAGCACGCGCACCCGGCCGCCGGTGGGGGCGTGGAAGCCCTCCAGGACGTCCAGGGTGGTCGTCTTGCCCGCGCCGTTGGTGCCCAGCAGCGCGTACAGCTGGCCGCGGCCGACCTCGAAGCCGATCCCCTTGACCGCTTCGAAGTCGCCGTACTTCTGGTGCAGGCCGTGCACCTCGATCGCTGTGGTGTTCACGTCACATACTGTGCCGCCGGACCGGTGGTGGACGGCAGTCGCCGATCTCATCGGTCCCGGCTGAACTTCGCAGCGATCAAGGATGACATTTGTCACCTCATGCGGCGACCTCGGCAGGCTCCCTGACGCGCTCACCCGTGGCCTGCTCCGCCGGCCGGGGCGCGACGGTCAGGGCGGGCTCGGCGCGCGGCAGGAAGCGGGCGGCCAGCGCGATCAGCACGCCGAGCACGACCGCCAGCGACAGCGCCGTGTGCAGGGACGTGGCGTCCGACAGGAAGCCGATGGCCACCGGGCCGAGCAGCAGCCCGGCGTAGCCCATGGCGCCCGCCTGAGCGATGGCCGGGCCCGGGTTGGCGGTGGCGGTGCCGGCCAGCGACAACGTCATCGGCGAGATCGTCGCCACGCCGAGTCCGACGAAGAACATCGCGAACAGCGCCACCGTCGGCACGGGCCCGGCCAGCACGACCGTGAAGAACCCGGCCGTGGCCAGGCCGGAGACGGTCATCATGCCGCGTACGCCGAACCTGGCGCGCAGCCGGTCGCCGGTGAGCCTGGCGATCAGCATGCCGACCTCGAAGATCGGGTAGCCGAGCGCGGCCAGGGCCTCGGGGGCGCCCAGCTCGTCCCGCATGTACAGGCCGTTCCAGTCGGCCACGGTGCCCTCGACCATGAAGGCGAAGAACATGATCGCGCCGAGCAGGTAGACGATCGCGGGCATCCGCCGTCCCGCCTTGCCCGCCGCCGTCTCGGCCCGCTGGTCCGGCAGGTACGTACGGCCGAGCAGGATCATCACGGGCAGCGAGACGAGCGCGACCAGCATCACGTTGGCCGTGAACGACAGGCCCAGCGCGATGGCCAGGCTGCCCAGGCCGCCGGCCGCGATGGCGCCGACGCACCAGCCCGCGTGCATGCCGTTCATCAGCGGACGGCCGTGGGCCTGCTCGACCGTGGAGCCCTGGGCGTTCATGGCGATGTCGACGGTGCCGAAGGCCATGCCGAAGAACGCGGCGGCGGCCAGCAGCAGCGGCAGGTCGGGCGCGAACGCCACGGCCGGCAGGCCGAGCGCGGTCAGGGGTCCGCCGATCCGCAGGACCGTCCTGCTGCCGGCCCTGGCCATCACGCGCCGCATGGACTGCATGGTCACCAAGGCGCCCAGGCCCCACACGAGCAGGATCGCGCCGACCGTGGACTCGGACAGGCCGAGTTTGTCGGTCAGCGCGGGGATGCGCACGGTCATCGTGCCCACCATCAGGCCGGCAAGGACGAAGGTGAGAACCGCCCCGTTACGGGCGGTCCTCAGGTCGCGGGTCATCAGCGCACCTCACAAGTCGCAATATGTCGTCATAAATCGGGCGCCCCGAGGCGGGACGGGTCTGGACGGGGATCCCTGAGCACGGCGACCGGCCGCGCGGGGGCTTCGGCGGCTCGCCGAACAGGAAGGGCAGGAGGGGAGGGCAGGAAGGGCGGGGATGCGGTCCGGACGAGGGGCCGGGCTTCTGTGAGCGGCGCGCGGGCTCGGGCCGCCCATGTGAGCCTCACGGTGGCCGGCGGCCTCGCGCTGGTCCTCGCAGGCTCGTGCCCGTGTTGGTCCTTACCGGCTCGCGCCGGCCCCGGCGCTCGGGGTGGCCGGTCGGCGGGATGGGAGCCGCTCTCAGCCGGGTTTGAGCAGGGCTCTCAGCCGGGTGTCGAGTGCCCGCAGGTCGCTCTCGCCGTTCAGCCCCGGGTCGTGGCTGGCCACGTCCCAGAGCCCCTCACAGGCGAGCCGGACGATCTGCGACGCCAGCGGGTCGGGCTCCTCGCCCAGCCCCTCGCGGTGCCAGCGGGCCATCGCCTCGCGCAGCGGCGTGAGCAGGTAGATGTTGCCCGACGCGCTCGTGACGACGGCCCAGCGTCGCAGCCGCCCCGAACGGACGGCGGCCAGCGTGGCGCCCAGGTAGCGCTCGGTGTAGGTGGCGTCGGGCTGCTCGGCGATGAGCTGGTCGAACTCCTCGATGAGCCGCTCGACCATGCCCTTGATCAGGGCTTCCTTCGTGCTGAAGTGGTAGAGCAGCCCGCCCTTGCTCACGCCGGCGCGGTCGGCCACGGCGGAGAGGGTGAGCGCGGTCGAGCCCAGGTCGCAGAGGAGTTCCTCAGCGGCATCCAGAAGCTCGTCCCGTCTCATGCGTTCTACTGTACCGTCCGGACGGTACAGTGGCAAACGAGATACCCTGGCCGGGTGAATCAACCGTCGGCCTACCTAGATCATGCGGCGACCACGCCCATGCTGCCCGAGGCGATCGAGGCCATGACGGAGCAACTCAAACGCGTGGGCAACGCCTCCTCCCTGCACGCCGCCGGCCGCCGGGCCCGCCGGGTGGTCGAGGAGTCACGCGAGACCATCGCCGACGCACTGGGCGCCAGGCCGAGCGAGGTCGTGTTCACCTCGGGCGGCACCGAGGCCGACAACCTCGCGGTCAAGGGCCTGTACTGGGCGCGCGCACCCAGGAAACGGATCCTGATCAGCTCGATCGAGCACCACGCCGCGCTCGACCCGGCGAGCTGGCTGGCCGACAGCCAGGGCGCCGAGGTGGAGCCGCTGGCGGTCGACGAGTACGGCCAGGTGCGCCCCGAGACGCTGCGCGCGGCCATCGAACGCGATCCCGACGACGTCGCCATGATCAGCGTCATGTGGGCCAACAACGAGGTCGGCACCGTGCAGCCGGTCCACGTGCTGGCCGCGATCGCGCACGACCACGGCATCCCGTTCCACACCGACGCGGTGCAGGCGGTCGGGCAGCTGCCGGTGTCGTTCAGCGAGTCGGGCGTCGACGCGCTCACCATGACCGGGCACAAGGTCGGCGGCCCGATGGGGGTCGGCGCGCTGCTGCTGGCCAGGGGGCTGACCCCGGTGTCCGTGCAGCACGGCGGCGGCCAGGAGCGCGACGTGCGCTCCGGCACGCTCGACGCGCCCGCCGTCGCCGGGCTCGCCGCGGCCGTCAGCACGGCGGTCAAGGAGCAGGAGGCGCTGCGGCGGCGGCTCACCGCGCTGCGCGACGAGCTGATCGAGCGGGTCCGCGCGGCCGTGCCCGACGTGGTGCTCAACGGCCACCCGGCCGAGCGGCTGCCGGGCAACGCGCACTTCTCCTTCCCTGGGTGCGAGGGAGACGCGCTGCTCATGCTGCTCGACGCCAAGGGCGTGGAGTGCTCGACCGGCTCGGCCTGCTCGGCCGGGGTGTCGCAGCCCTCACACGTGCTGCTGGCCATGGGCGCCGACGCGGCGGCGGCCAGGGGGTCGCTCAGGTTCACCCTGGGCCACACCTCCACCAGGGCCGATGTCGACCGGCTGATCGAGGTGCTGCCCGCGGCCGTCGAGCGGGCCAGGCGGGCCGGGCTCAGCTAGCCCGCCCGGCCGGCTCCGGGCCTCAGTTGAGGAAGGGCGCCACGGCCGACCACGAGGGGTCGCTCGCCACGTCGACCGTGGGCTCGCCCTCCTCCCAGCTCACGATCAGCTCCTTGGCGTGGATCGCCGCCTCGCCTGTCGGGTCGGCGTAGACGTGGATGACCCGGTGGCTCTCCGCGCTCAGGTGCGCGGCGAGCACCGCGTCGCTGTGCAGTTTGAGCAGGCGGGCGGCCAGCCGCTCCTCGAAGTCGCGCAGCGCGGCCAGCGAGTCGCCGACGGGCAGGCCGTTCTCGTCGCGGTGCGCGTACGGCAGCGTGATGGCGATGTGCTGGTCGAACAGCGGATGGTCGACCTGGCGCAGCGGGTAGCGCGCGGTGGCGATCAGCGGGGCGCCGCCGGCCGTCTGGCCTTCGAGCAGCACCCACTGCTCCTCCTCGTAACCCGAGGCCAGGTCGGCGACCACGGCGGGCAGGTGCACGGCGGCCACCGAGTCGATCGGCTGGAACGTGGCCGCGGTGATCTCGCCCACCCAGCGGGCCACGTCGTCTTCGCCGAGCAGCCAGTCGAGCGCCAGCAGCGTGGCCTCCATCCTGGTGTCCTCGTCGAGCTCGCCGAAGATCGGGTGGTAGGCGGCCACGTCGACGCGGGGCGCGCCTCTCGGCACGCGCAGGCCGAGCATGAGCTTGTCGAGTGCGAACTCGTAGCCGCCGACGTCGAGGGTGAGCTCCATCGCCTGCGGGTTGGCCTGGCGCGACGGGTGGAACTCCCACAGCAGGTCGGACTCGGGCGCGGCCCTGGCCCACCGGTGCGCCAGCGCGCGCAGCTCGGCGTCTCCCGCCGACGTCACCACCAGCGCGTGCGCGGCGTTCCTGCCCGGCGCCACCTCCCAGACCAGGCCGGGGTGCACCGCCTCGACCGCCGGGGCCAGCCACTCCTGCAGCTCCTCCGCCTGGCCGGCGGCCACCGCGGAGTCGATCCTGGGCCGCGCCTCCTGCCACCACGCCCAGAATCCGGCGATGCCGTCGTCAGACCCGGTGGGCTCTTCCTCTTCGTCCTTGCGCCCGAACAGTCGCATGCGCTGAATCCTCCCAGACGGAACCCGTGGCCGCGCACGCCCTGCCGGACAGTACGCTGGAACGGTCATGGGACTGCGTGTGCTTGCCGCCATGTCGGGCGGCGTCGACTCAGCCGTGGCCGCCGCTCGGATCGCCGAGGCCGGTCACGACGTCACTGGTGTGCATCTGGCCTTGTCGGCCAATCCACAATCCCACCGTACGGGGGCCAGGGGCTGTTGCACCATCGAAGACTCGCGTGACGCGCGGCGCGCCGCGGACGTCATCGGCATCCCCTTCTACATCTGGGACATGGCCGAGCGTTTCCAGCGCGATGTGGTCGAGGACTTCGTGGCCGAATACGCCGCGGGCCGCACGCCGAACCCGTGCCTGCGGTGCAACGAGAAGATCAAGTTCGAGGCGGTGCTCGACCGGGCGCTGGCGCTCGGCTTCGACGCCGTCGCCACCGGCCATCACGCCAAGCTGGCCGACGGCGTGTTGTCGCGCAGCGTCGACCAGGGCAAGGACCAGTCGTACGTGCTGGGCGTGCTCACCCGCGAGCAGCTCAGCCACGCGATCTTCCCGCTCGGCGGCTCCACCAAGGCCGAGGTGCGCGAGGAGGCGGCCAGGCGCGGCCTGACCGTCGCCGACAAGCCGGACAGCCACGACATCTGCTTCATCGCCGACGGCGACACGCGCGGCTTCCTGGCCCAGCGGCTCGGCGCGGCGCAAGGGCCGATCGTCGACCAGAGCGGCGAGGTCGTGGGCAGCCACCAGGGCGCGCACGGCTTCACCGTGGGGCAGCGCAAGGGCCTGCACATCGACCGGCCGGCCGCCGACGGCCGGCCACGCTACGTGCTGTCCATCGAGCCGGTGTCCAACACGGTCACGGTCGGGCCGCGGGCGGCGCTGGAGGTCACCACGATCGACTGCGTCCGTCCGGTGTGGAACGGGCCCGCGCGGGCGTCGGGGGAGCTGACCGTGCAGTTGCGCGCGCACGGCGAGGTCTACGGCTGCCGGTTCGAGGAGAGCGACGCCGGCCTGACCGTGCACCTCGACCGCCCGGCCACCGGGGTGGCGGCGGGCCAGGCGGCCGTGCTCTACGCGGGCGACACCGTCATCGGGTCGGCCACGATCCTGTCGTCGCGGCGCTAGGGCCTCAGGGCAGGTCCACCGACTCGCCGATTTTGAGCCTGCGCATGTCGGCGTCCTGCTTGTCCGACTCGAGCTTGAGATAGTTGTCGACCAGGGTCAGGCCGATGTCGTTGAGCAGGCCGTCGTGGGTGGAGTACGCCCGCGCCGGCCGCACGGTGCGCAGGTAGTCGACCATCTCCATGAGCTTCATCCACGGGGCGTTGGTCGGCACCAGCAAGGTAGGGACGTCCACGCCGGGCACCGTCAGCGCGTCGCCGGGGTAGAACACCTCGTCGTCCACCAGGAAGCCGACGTTGCCGACGATCGGCACGTCGGGGTGGTTCTTGGCGTGCCATTCGCCGTAGACCTTGATCGAGAAACCGGCCGCGGTGAAGTCGTCGCCGTGCCGGACGACCTGCACCTTGGCGGGGACGTCGGTCAGCTCGTTCGCGACGCCCTCGCACGTCCAGACCTCCAGGCCGGGCGCGGCGGACCTGAGCCGCTCGACGTCGAGGTGGTCGAAGTGCTGGTGGGTGACGAGCACCGCGTCGGCGCCGTCGAGCACCGGGCCCTCGGTGAACGTGCCCGGGTCGATCACCAGGACCTTGCCGTCCTTCTCCAACCGCACGCACGCGTGGCCGTATTTGGTGAGCTTCATCCTCGAGAGCCTACGCTTGGTCCCATGTCTACGTGGGAAGCCACCGGGGTCGGGTCGCATCCGGGAGAAGATCACCTTGAGGCGGTCCGGGTCGTGTTCGGCGAGGTGCCGGGGCTGCCGTACCTGCCTGAGCTGCCGGCCAGGGGCGTCGGCGCCGACATGATCGGCAGGACGGCCGCGCTGCTCGTCGACCTGCCCGTGGAGGTGCAGCCGTCGGGGTGGCGGCTGACCGACCGGCCGGGGCGCGACCACCAGCGGGCCGTCGACCACCTGCGGCGCGACCTCGACGGGCTCGAGGAGGTCGGGCACGACTACACCGGGCCGCTCAAGCTGCAGGTCTGCGGGCCGTGGACGCTGGCCGCGTCACTGGAGCTGCGGCACGGTGACAAGGCGCTGTCCGATCCTGGCGCCGTCCGCGATCTGACCGACTCGCTCGCGCAGGGGGTGGCCGACCACTGCGCCGAGGTGCGGCGGCGGCTGCCGGGCGTGAGCGAGATCGTGTTGCAGCTCGACGAGCCCGGGCTGCCCGGAGTGCTGGCCGGCACCGTGCCGACCGCCTCCGGGTTCGGGCGGCTGGCCGCCGTCGAGGAGTGGCGGGTGGAGGAGTCGCTGCGGCTGTTCGACCGGCCGCTGGTGCACTGCTGCGCCCGCGCGGTGCCCTTCGCCCTGCTGCGCAGGGCCGGGGTGCGCGGGATCTCCTTGGACGCGTCCCTGCTGGGCAGGCGCGACGAGGACGCGGTCGGCGAGTGCGTCGAGGCCGGGCTCACGCTGCTGCTCGGCGTCGTGCCCGGACGCGACACCCGGCTGCCGGACGTGGGCGTGGTCGCCAAGCCGGCGCTGGAGCTGTGGCGGCGGCTGGGTTTCGCGCCGGAACGGCTGGCCGGACAGGTCGTGCTGACCCCGGCGTGCGGGCTGGCGGGCGCGTCACCGGCGTACGCGCGGGCGGCGCTGGCGGCCTGCCGCAAGGCGGCGCAGGTGCTCAAGGAGGACCCGTCCGGGGAGGGCTGAGCCCGCAGGAAGATCACTGGTAAGCGCTCGATCTGGGATGGGGTCCGGTCCCAGGGTGGCCCGCTCCGGGGGAGTGCTCCTGTCGGTGGTCGGCGGTAGCGTTTGCTCAGGGGTTGTTCGCAGGCCAGAAGGAGACCCGGAGTGAGCGAGCCGAACGTCGGGGGCGTGCCCGTCGCCGCGCTTGAACGTCATGCCGAGCTGAGCAAACTGGTCGAGGACGCTCGCGTCCGCTACTACGTGGAAGACCGGCCCACGGTCAGCGACGCCGAGTTCGACGGCTGGTTCCAGGAGCTGCTCGCCCTGGAGGAGCGCCATCCCGAGCTGCAGACCCCCGACTCGCCCACGCAGAAGGTGGGCGCGGCGGTCTCAGGCGACTTCGCCAAGGTCCAGCACCTGGCGCCGATGGAGAGCCTCGACAACGCCTTCGACGCCGAGGGCATGTCGGGCTGGCAGGCGCGCGCCGCCCGGCTGGCCGAGCGCGAGCCGGGCCCCTACCTGTGCGAGCTGAAGATCGACGGGCTGGCGGTCGCGCTGGTCTACCGCGACGGCCGGCTCGACCGTGCCGCCACCCGCGGCGACGGCCGCACCGGCGAAGACGTCACGGCGAACGTCCGCACGATCAAGGGCGTGCCGCACCGGCTCACCGGCGCCGACGTGCCGAGCCTGATCGAGGTGCGCGGCGAGGTCTACATCCCGGTCGCCGACTTCGAGAAGCTCAACGAGCAGCTCGTCGAGCAGGGCAAGCCGCCGTTCGCCAACCCGCGCAACTGCGCGGCGGGCACGCTGCGGCAGAAGGACTCCCGCATCACCGCGCAGCGGCCGCTGCGCATGCTGGTGCACGGCATCGGGCTGTGGGAGGGCTCGGCGGTGCCGAAGGCGCAGTCCGAGGTCTACGACCGGCTGCGGGAGTTCGGGCTGCCGGTGAGCGATCTCTACCGGGTGGTGCCCGACCTCGACGGCATCAACGGCTACATCGAGCACTACCGCGAGCACCGGCACGATCCGGCGTACGAGATCGACGGCGTGGTGGTCAAGGTCGACGACTTCCGGCTGCAGCGCGAGCTGGGCTCCACCTCGCGGGCCCCGCGCTGGGCGATCGCGTTCAAGTACCCGCCGGAAGAGGTCAACACCAAGCTGCTCGACATCCAGGTGGGCGTCGGGCGCACCGGGCGGGTCACGCCGTTCGCGGTCATGAAGCCGATCGTGGTGGCCGGGTCCACGGTCGAGCGGGCCACCCTGCACAACGCGGCCGTCGTGGTCAAGAAGGGCGTGCTCATCGGCGACACGGTCGTGCTGCGCAAGGCGGGCGACGTGATCCCCGAGATCGTCGGCCCGGTCGCCGACCTGCGCGACGGCTCCGAGCGCGAGTTCGTGATGCCCACGCACTGCCCCGAGTGCGGCACCGAGCTGGCCTACGAGCGCGAGGGCGACGCCGACCTGCGTTGTCCCAACGCCCGCTCGTGCCCGGCGCAGATCCGCGAGCGGCTGTTCTTCGCCGCCGGGCGCAACGCGCTCGACATCGACGGGCTCGGCTACGTCGCGGCCACCGCGCTCTCGCAGCCGATCCCGTCGCAGGAGCCGGTGGTCCGCACCGAGGCCGACCTGTTCGACCTCACGCTCGACAAGCTGATCCCGATCAGGTCCGTGGTGCGCGACCAGGAGATGGGCGGCCTGCCCAAGATCGACCCGAAGACCGGCGAGGAGAAGGTCGTCTCGTTCTTCTCCAACGTCAGCGGCGAGCCCAGCCAGAACGCCCGCAAGGTCCTGGACGAACTGGACAAGGCCAAGCAGGTGCCGCTGTGGCGGGTGCTGGTGGCGCTGTCGATCAGGCACATCGGGCCGCCGACCGCGCAGGCGCTGGCCGGTGAGCTGCGCTCGATCGACACCATCATGAACGCCTCGGTCGAGGAACTGGCCGCGGTCGAGGGCATCGGGCCCAGGGTGGCGGCCACGATCAAGGAGTGGTTCGAGGTCGACTGGCACCGCGAGATCGTCGAGCGGTGGCGGGCGGCCGGGGTGCGCATGGCGGACGAGGGCGTGCCCGCGCCCAAGGGGCCGCAGACCCTCGAAGGGCTCACGTTCGTGGTCACCGGAACCCTGGCCGGCTACACCCGCGACGCGGCGGGCGAGGCGATCTCCCAGCGGGGCGGCAAGGTGGCGGGGTCGGTGTCGAAGAAGACGTCGTTCCTGGTGGCCGGGGAGAACGCGGGGTCGAAGTACGACAAGGCGGTCGGGCTGGGGGTGCCGATCCTCGACGAGGCGGGCTTCGAGACGCTGCTGAACGAAGGGCCTGAGGCGGCGGGGCGGGTCGCGGTCACACCCGAGGCGGAGGGGTAACCGCCGGGCCGGGTCCGCCGTGGACTCGGCGCGCTGAAGGAGGCGGGGTCTCCCGGAGGGCCGCACGGCCTTTCCGTGTGCCGGTCTCTTGGCGTGCGCGGGTCTTTGAGCGCGTACGCGGTTCCCGCGCGTACGCGGGTACGGCCGGGTTGTAGGCGAAGAGTGGGTGGGTGGCTACATTGAGTGGTTTTTGGGTATATGTCGGAAAGGAGAAGTGACGGAACGTACGCGCTTGGTTTCGCGAAGTGGGGTGAAGGCCGTACCCTCCCATAGTGACGCTAATGGGGGTTGTGTTACCGATGACTGACCCAAACGACACCCGCGACACAGGACCTCGCATCGGCACGCCGTTGTGGGCGTTCCTCGCGGGCGTCACCGTGATCGGCTTCACCGCTCTGGTCGTGGCCATGCTGCGGCTCGACCTCGGCCCGCTGGTGGAGCTGGCCCGCACCCCGCTGTTCTGGGTGCTGGCGGTGCTAGTGGTGCTGGGCGAGCTCAGGCCCGTGATGGTCTCGTCGGCCACCGCCGTGGGGGGCACGTACCCGTCGACGATGTTCACGTTCGCCGTGCTGCTGCACTTCGGGCTGCCTGTCGCGGTGCTGATGCAGGCCGTGGCCGTCGCGATGAACGGGGTGGTCACGCGCAAGGCGTGGCATCGGGTGATGTTCAACATCGGTCAGTCGACCCTCGCGCTGACCGCCGCCGCCGTGGTGCTCGGGCTGTTCGGCATCGTGCCGAGCCCCGCCGTGCCGTGGACACCGGCCGGCGACGACCTGGTGGCGATCGCGCTGGCCGGGGTGGCGTACTTCGCCGGCCGGGCCACGCTGGTGTCGGGCGCGGTCGCGCTGCACGAGCGGCGCTCGATCGCGCGCGTGCTGAGGGTCACGGTGGGCCCGCAGAGCCTGGTCTACACCGCGCTGCTGGGCCTGGCGCCGCTGGTGGTCGTGGTGATGAACCACTCGCCCGGGCTGGTGCCGCTGTTCGTGGCGCCGCTGGCGGCGGTCTACTTCACCGCCACGCTGTCCATGCGCCGCGACCATCAGGCCATGCACGACGAGCTGACCGGCCTGCCGAACCGCAAGATGCTGATCGTCAGCACCGAGGAGGCGCTGGCCGAGTCACGCCACGACGAACGGGTCGGTCTGCTGCTGCTCGACCTCGACCGGTTCAAGGAGGTCAACGACACGATGGGGCACCCGGTCGGCGACCGGCTGCTCCAGCTCGTGGCGCACAAGCTCACCCACTCCGTACGCCCGGGCGACGTGGTGGCGCGGCTGGGCGGCGACGAGTTCGCGGTGCTGCTGCCGTCCATCAGGGACACCCATGCGGCCAGGGAGGTGGCGGCCAGGCTGCGTGCGGCGCTGACCGAGCCGGTGCGCCTGGAGGGCATGACGTTCGACCTCGACGGCTCGATCGGCATCGCGCTCTACCCCGATCACGCCCCCGACTTCGAGCTGCTGCTCCAGCGGGCCGACGTGGCCATGTACCTGGCCAAGGAGGGGCGTACCGGGGTCGAGCTCTACCTGCCCGACAAGGACCGTAACTCGCCCGAACGGCTCAACCTGCTCGGCGACCTGCGCCGCGCCATCGACAACCGCGAGCTGCGCCTGCACTACCAGCCCAAGGTCGGGCTCACCACGAACGCCGTGCACGGGGTGGAGGCGCTGCTGCGCTGGCGGCACCCGGTGCGCGGGCCGATCGCGCCGTCGGAGTTCGTCCCGCTGGCCGAGCAGTCGTACCTGATGCGCCAGCTCACCGCGTACGTGATCGACGCCGCGCTGGAACAGGCCGCCCGCTGGTGGCACTCGGGGCTGCGGGTGCAGATCTCGGTCAACATCAGCGCACGCGACCTGCTCGACTCGGCGCTGCCCGAGCGGCTGGAGCTGGGGCTGGCCAAGTACCGGCTGCCGCCGGCGGCGATCCAGCTGGAGGTCACCGAGCGCATCCTGACCGGCGACCAGGCCTACACCCAGGAGACGATCAAGGCCCTGGCCGTGCTCGGCGTGCCGCTGGCGCTCGACGACTTCGGCACCGGCTACTCCTCGCTGATCAGGCTCCAGCGGCTGGCGGTATCCGAGGTGAAGATCGACGCCTCGTTCGTGCGGCGCATCGCCGAGTCGCAGGACGACGAGCGCATCGTGCGGTCCATCGTGGACCTGGTCCGCTCGCTGGGGCTGCGCTCGGTGGCCGAGGGCGTGGAGTCGGAGGACGTCGCGCTGCGTCTCGCCGACCTGGGCTGCGACCTGGGCCAGGGCTGGCTGTTCTGCGAGCCGATGCCGCCGGCCGAGGCCACGATCTGGCTGCGCGAGCGCTTCCAGAGCACCCCGGAGATCGAGTACGGCTACCGTCCCGAGGTCACCCAGACCGCCTGAGCGCCGTCAGGCGTGTTACCAGGCGGTTAATGGTTCGGGGAGGATCCGTCAAGGCCCCTAGGATGGGAGGGTCCAAACTCCATCCACGAAACGGGTTCAACGACTCATGTCCGCCATAACCCGCGACGAGGTCGCGCACCTGGCCCGGTTGTCCCGGCTGGCGCTCACCGACGACGAACTCGACCACTACGCCACCCAGCTCGATGCCATCATCGAGTCGGTCGCGAAGGTGGCCGAGGTCGCCGCCGAGGACGTGCCGCCTTCGTCGCACGCGCTCCCGCTGACCAATGTCTTCCGTGCCGACGAGGTGCGACAGTCCCTGACGCCCGAGCAAGCCCTGTCCGGCGCCCCCGCCGTCGAGGACGACCGCTTCCGTGTGCCGCGCATCCTCGGGGAGGAGGCATGAGTCTGATCCGCAAGACAGCCGCCGAACTGGGCGAGCTGATCGCCAAGGGCGAGGTCTCGGCCGTCGAGGTGGCCGAGGCGCACCTCGACCGCATCGCCGAGGTCGAGCCGAAGGTCAAGGCGTTCCTGCACGTCGACCGCGAGACCACGGTGGAGCAGGCGCGGGCCGTCGACGCCAGGCTCAGGGCGGGCGAGAAGCTCGGCCCGCTGGCCGGCGTGCCGATCGCGCACAAGGACATCTTCGCCACCCACGACATGCCCACCACCGCCGGGTCGAAGATCCTGGAGGGCTGGCGGCCGCCGTACGACGCGACCGTCACCAGGCGGCTGCGCGAGGCCGGGCTGGTCATCCTGGGCAAGACGAACCTCGACGAGTTCGCCATGGGCTCGTCCACGGAGAACTCGGCCTACCACCCGACGCACAACCCGTGGGACCTGAGCAGGGTGCCCGGCGGCTCGTCCGGCGGTTCGAGCGCGGCGGTGGCCGCCTACGAGGCGCCGCTGTCGACCGGCACCGACACCGGCGGCTCGATCCGCCAGCCGGCCGCGGTGACCGGCCTGGTGGGCATGAAGCCGACCTACGGCGGCTCGTCCCGTTACGGCCTGATCGCGTTCGCCAGCTCGCTCGACACGCCGGGCCCGTTCGCCCGCAACGTGCTCGACGCGGCGCTGCTGCAGGAGGCGTTCTCCGGCTACGACCCGATGGACTCCACCTCCATCGACTCGCCCGTCCCGAACGTGGTCGAGGCCGCCAGGAACCCCGACATCGCGGGCATGCGGATCGGCGTCGTCAAGGAGTTCGGCGGCGAGGGCTACCAGCCCGGCGTGCTGGCCCGCTACACCGAGGCGGTCAAGCTGCTGGAGTCGCTGGGCGCCACGGTCGTCGAGGTGTCCTGCCCGTCGTTCACGACCGCGCTGCCGGCGTACTACCTGATCGCGCCGTCGGAGTGCTCGTCCAACCTGGCCCGCTTCGACGCCATGCGCTACGGCCTGCGCGTCGGCGACGACGGCACCCGCAGCGCCGAGGAGGTCATGGCGCTGACCAGGGCGGCCGGCTTCGGCCCCGAGGTCAAGCGGCGCATCATGCTCGGCACGTACGCGCTGTCCAGCGGCTACTACGACGCCTACTACGGCCAGGCGCAGAAGGTCCGCACGGTCATCTCGCGCGAGTTCCAGGCCGCCTATGAGCAGGTCGACGTGCTGGTCTCGCCCACGACGCCGACCACGGCGTTCGCGATCGGCGAGCGCGCCGACGACCCGATGGCGATGTACCTCGCCGACCTGTGCACGATCCCGTCCAACCTGGCGGGCAACGCGGCCATCTCGGTGCCGTGCGGCCTGGCCGACGAGGACAACCTGCCGGTCGGCCTGCAGATCATGGCCCCGGTGCTGGCCGACGACCGCTGCTACCGCGTCGGCGCCGCCGTCGAGAAGGCCCTGGAGAGCCGCTGGGGCGGCCCGCTGCTGAAGGAGGCCCCGTCGCTATGACCATGGCGTACGAGGAAGCGCTCGAGAAGTTCGAGCCGGTGCTCGGGCTGGAGACGCACGTCGAGCTGGGCACCAAGTCGAAGATGTTCTGCGGCTGCAAGACCGCCTTCGGCGCCCCGCCCAACACCCAGGTCTGCCCGACCTGCCTGGCCTTTCCCGGCGCGCTGCCGGTGGCCAACACGATGGCGATCGAGTCGACGATCCGCATCGGCCTGGCGCTGAACTGCTCGATCGCCGAGTGGTGCCGTTTCGCCCGGAAGAACTACTTCTATCCGGACATGCCGAAGAACTACCAGATCTCCCAGTACGACGAGCCGCTCTGCTTCGACGGCTACATCGACGTCGAGGTCAACGGCGAGACCGTGCGCATCGAGATCGAGCGGGTGCACCTGGAGGAGGACACCGGCAAGTCCACCCACGTGGGCGGCGCGACCGGGCGCATCCACGGGGCCGACTACTCGATCGTCGACTACAACCGGGCCGGCATCCCGCTGGTCGAGATCGTCACCAAGCCGATCCCCGGCACCGACCGGCTGGCGCCCGAGGTGGCCAAGGCGTACGTGACCGAGCTGCGCGAGATCATGCGCTCGCTGGGCGTCTCCGACGTGCGCATGGAGGAGGGCTCGCTGCGCTGCGACGTCAACGTGTCGCTGATGCCGCGCGGCTCCTCGGAGTGGGGCACCCGCACCGAGACCAAGAACGTCAACTCCCTGCGCAGCGTCGAGCGCGCGGTACGCAGCGAGATCGAGCGGCAGGCCGGTGTCCTGGCCGACGGCGGCAAGATCACGCAGGAGACCCGGCACTTCCACGAGGACACCGGCACCACCACCTCGGGCCGGTCCAAGGAAGAGGCGCAGGACTACCGCTACTTCCCCGAGCCCGACCTGGTGCCGATCGCGCCCGACAAGGCGTGGGTGGCCGAGCTCAAGGCGGCGCTGCCCGAGCTGCCTTCGGTCAAGCGCAAGCGGCTGCAGGCCGAGTGGGGGCTGTCGGACCTCGACATGGCCGCCATGCACAACGCCGACGCGATCGACCTGGTCGAGGCCACGGTCGCGGCCGGCGCCCCGCCGGCCGACGCGCGCAAGTGGTGGATGGGCGAGCTGGCGCGGCGCGCCAACGAGACCGGCACGCCGCTGGCCGACCTGCCCATCACGCCGGGGCAGATCGCCCGCGTCACCGAGCTGGTGTCGCAGGGCGCGCTGAACGACAAGCTGGCCCGCGAGGTGCTGGAAGGCGTCATGGCCGGCGAGGGTTCGCCGGACGACGTGGTCGAGCAGCGCGGCCTGAAGATCGTCAACGACGAGGGCGAGCTGTCGGCGATCATCGACCAGGTGCTGGCCGACAACGCCGACGCGGCCGAGAAGGTCCGCTCCGGCAAGATCGCGGCGGCCGGCGCCCTGGTGGGCGGCGTGATGAAGGCCAGCCGCGGCAAGGCCGACGCGGCCCGCGCCCGCGCGCTCATCCTGGAGAAGCTGGGCGTCTCCGAGTAACCGCCTGATGCTGTGGGGCCCCGTCACCGTGCCGGTGGCGGGGCCCTTCGCGTGGGTCCTAGGTCGATGTGCCCAGGCGGGTCTAGGGCTCACGCTGGAGGTGCGGGGCGCGCCGCCGTCATAGCGTCGCGGCCATGACGAGAAGAGCTTTGACAGTGGGCCTGGTGGCGATGGTGTCGCTGGTGGCCTTCGAGTACATGGCAGTCGCGATCGCCATGCCGGTCGTGGCGGAGAAACTGGGCGGGCTCGAACTGTACGGGCTGGCCTTCAGCGGGGCGATGGCCGCCGCCGTGGTCGGCACCGTCCTGGGCGGGCGATGGGCCGACGTGCGCGGGCCGTGGGCGCCGTTGTGGACCGGCGTGGCCGGGTTCGTGGCCGGGCTGACCCTGGCGGGGCTGGCGCCGAGCATGGAGATGCTGATCGCCGGACGGCTCGTCCAGGGGTTCGGCGGGGCGCTGGTCAACGTGGCGTTGTACGTGGTGGTGGCCCGGGTGTATCCCGAGGAGCTGCACCCCAAGATCTTTTCCTTGTTCGCGACGGCGTGGGTGGTGCCGTCCATGGTCGGGCCGGCGATCGTCGGGCTCATCGTGGACACGCTGGGCTGGCGCTGGGTGTTCCTGCTGGTGCCGATCCTGACCGCGCTGAGCGGGCTGGTGCTGCTGCGCGGCCTGGCCGGGCAGCCGGTGCGCGGCGGGCAGAGCGGGCCCGAGCCCGGCTTCGGCCGCAAGCTCGGCTGGGCGGCGGTCACCGCGGTCGGCGCCGGTCTGATGCAGTACGGCAGCGACGGACGTCCGCTCCTGCTGCTGGCCGGGCTGCTCGTGCTGGCGGTGGCGCTGCCGAGGCTGCTGCCCGCGGGCACCCTGCGCGCGGCCAGGGGGCTGCCGGCGGTGGTGGGCCTGCGCGGCCTGGCCACCGGCGCGTTCATCGCCGCTGAAGTGATCATCCCACTCATGCTGGTGAACGAGCGTGGGCTCTCGCCGCTGGCCGCCGGGCTCGCGCTCACCGGTGGCGCGCTGACCTGGTCGCTGGCCTCGTGGCTGCAGGGACGCGAGGTGTTCAGCCGGACGACGAACCTGCGGCTCGGCTCGGCCATGATCGCGCTCGGCGTCCTGGCCACCGGAACCGTGGCGTTCGCGGCCGTGCCGGTGGGAGTGGTGTACCCGGCCTGGGTCATCACCGGGTTCGGCATCGGGCTGGTCTACCCGACCCTGTCGGTGCTGACGCTGGAGCTGTCGGCGCCGGGCGAGCAGGGGGCCAACAGCTCGGCGCTGCAGGTGGGCGAGTCGGTGTTCTCCGTGGTGGCGGTGGCCGTCACCGGGGCGCTGTTCACCGCGGCGGGCTCGGGCTACTGGACGGTGTTCGCGGCGGCGCTGGTGCTGGCGCTGATCGGGCTGGCCATCGCGCCCAGGTCCACCGGCCGGGCAGCGGACCAGACCAAGGGGCCGGCGCCCCAGCTGGTCGGCGCCTGAGCGATCGAGCCTGCGCCTGAGGGATCGGGCCTGAGTGATCGCGCCCGAGTGCTGAGCGGCCCGGCCCACCGGCCGGGCTGTTCAGCGTCTGGCGGCGGACATCACGGCCTTGATCAGGCGGCCGTTCTCGCGAGCGCCGCCCCCGCCGCCGAGCTGGAACCGGCGGCGGGTGTAGCCGTAGGCGACGCCGCTGCCCGGGTCGGCGAACGACTGCGCGCCCACCGCGCCGCTGTGCCCGAAGGCGTCGGGGCCGAGCTCCGGATAGCGCATGGCCTGGGCCTCGAAACCGAGCAGGAAGTGGTCGGGCTCCCCGGTGACCAGGTCGACGCCGGGGGAGTGCGGCTTGGTGAACTCGGCCAGGGTGGCGGGGGAGAGCAGCGGCGGGCGGCCGTCCACCTCGCTGATGGCGGCGGCGTACATGGCGGCCAGGCCGCGGGCGCTGCCCACGCTGCCGCTGGAGGCCGGGCCGAGCGCGCGCACCCGGCGGGTGTTGGCGAACTCCACCAGGTCGGCGGGCGGGTCGGCGTGCAGGTTGAAGGCGACGGCGAGCAGGCTGTCCGGGGCCGGGGGCTGCGCGGCGGCGATGGCGGCCTCCTCGGGCGGCAGCGGGCGCACCGGCACGTAACGGGGTTCGAGCTCGGCGGGCAGCCCGAGGTAGAAGTCCAGCCCGTACGGGGTGCGCACGCGCTCGTCGTAGACCTGCTGGAGGGTGCGCCCGGTGACGCGCCTGACCACCTCGCCGACCAGCGCGCCGATGACGAACGCGTGGTAGCCGTAGGCGCTGCCGGGCCGCCAGTAGGGACGCTGGCCGACCAGGCGCTCGGCGATGAGCCGGTCGTCGGCCAGCTCGTCGGGGCCGAAACCGCCGTCGACGCCGATCAGTCCGGACCGGTGGGCCAGCAGCTCGCGCACGGTCAGCAGGTCCTTGGCATGCGCGGCGAACTCGGGCCAGTAGTGAGCCACAGGACGGTCCAGGTCGAGCACTCCGTCCTGGACGAGCAGCGCGGCGACCAGGTGCGTGGCGCCCTTGCCCGAGGAGTACAGGCCGTGCAGCGAGTCGCCGCTGACGCCGTCGCCCGCCCACAGGTCGACCACCCGCCGCCCGTCCAGGTGCACGGCCAACTGGGCGCCAGGGTCGGGCTCGGCCGCGACGACCGCCGCGAACTCCTGCTCGACCTGCTCGAAACCGGGGGCCACAAAGCCGTTCACATTCGTCATGGCCATGACCATATAGTAAGAATCAGTGACTATCAAGTTCAGTGACTAAATGCCGGCCCGCCAGGGAAGGCGGGCCGGTGAGACGGTCACTCCGTCCGTGCTGCCTCCCTCCGGCGGGCCAGCAGCTTGCGCGCCAGCGGCGTGAGCAGCGCCAGCACCGACAGCACCAGCAGCGACGCTGCGATCGGGCTGCCCACCAGCGTGGTCACGTCGCCCGCGCCGATGGCCAGCGCGCGGCGCAGCTGCACCTCGGCCATCGGGCCGAGGATCATGCCGATCACCGCGGGCGCCACCGGCAGGCCGAAGCGGCGCATCGAGTAGCCGAGCAGACCCAGCAGGAAGAGCACGAACAGGTCCACCGTGCTGGCGTTCAGCGCGTAGACGCCCAGGGCGGCGAACAGCACGATCCCGGCGTACAGGTACGGCCGCGGGATCCGCAGCACCCGCGCCCACAGCGGCGCCAGCGGCAGGTTCAGCACCAGCAGCATCGTGTTGCCGATGAACAGCGACGCGATCATGCCCCAGACCAGGGCCGGGTTGTGGTCGAACAGCTGCGGCCCGGGCTGCAGCCCGTACTGCTGGAAGGCGGCCAGCAGGATCGCGGCCGTCGCCGAGGTCGGCAGGCCCAGCGTCAGCAGCGGGACCAGCGTGCCGGCCGCCGAGGCGTTGTTGGCCGCCTCCGGCCCGGCCACGCCTTCGATGGCGCCCTTGCCGTACTCCTCCTTGGCGACCCCGCGGGCCAGCTTCTTCTCCGCCGCGTACGACAGGAACGTGGGGATCTCCGCGCCGCCGCCGGGCAGCGCGCCGAACGGGAACCCGAGCGCGGTGCCACGCAGCCACGGCCGCCACGAGCGGCGCCAGTCGGAGCGGCCCATCCAGGCCCGGCCGACCGGCACCACCTCGGGCGCCGCGTGCCGCAGCCGGGAGGCCACGTACAGCGCCTCGCCGAACGCGAACAGGCCCACCGCGACGATCACCACGTCGATGCCGTCGAGCAGTTGCGGGATGCCCAGCGTGAGCCGCGCCTGGCCGGTCTGCTGGTCGATGCCGATCAGCCCGATCATCAGTCCGAGCACCAGCGAGGCCAGACCGCGCACCACCGAGCGCGACATCACCGACGACACTGCGGTGAAGGCCAGGATCGCCAGCGCGAAGTAGTCCTCGGGCCCGAACGAGATCGCGAAGCTCACCACCGCCGGCGCGGCCACCACCAGCAGGCCGGTGGCCAGGGTCCCGGCCACGAACGAGCCGATCGCCGCGGTGGCCAGCGCCTGGGCGGCCCGGCCGCGCCGCGCCATCTTGTTGCCCTCCAGCGCGGTGATCATGGAGGAGGACTCGCCCGGCGTGTTGAGCAGGATCGAGGTGGTCGAGCCGCCGTACATGCCGCCGTAGTAGATGCCGGCGAACATGATGAACGCGCTGGCCGGCGGCACCGTGAAGGTGATCGGCAGCAGCAGCGCCACCGTCATCGCCGGGCCGATGCCGGGCAGCACCCCGACCAGGGTGCCCAGGGTGACGCCGATCAGCGCGTACAGCAGGTTGACCGGGGTGAGCGCGGCGGCGAAGCCGTCGAGCAGCAGCTGGAACGACGACATGTCAGATCACCCCGCCCAGGGGCCCGGCGGGAAGCGTCACGCCGAGCCCCTTCACGAACACCAGATACGTGGTCACGCCCAGGACGACCGCGATCACGGCCGCCCGCGCCTTGTGCTCGGCGCCCAGCGCGACGGACAGGCCGAAGAACAGCAGGCTCGCGCCGATGACCCAGCCCAGCACGTTCAGCAGCGCCGCGAAGGCCAGGAAGACGCCGCTCACCAGGCCGACGCTGCGCCAGTCCGCGGGCGCGTCGACGTCGATGTCCTCGCTCTCCTCCGGGTCGCCCCGGCCGCCGCGCAGCACGTCGGCCACGTAGAGCAGGCCGATCAGGATCATGGACCCGCCCACCAGCATGGGGAAGAAGCGCGGGCCCAGGCCGAGCTGGGAGGCCGCCGCCGCGACGTCGAGCGTCCCGACGACGACGAACACGCCCAGCGCCAGCACGACGAGCGCGAGCCCGAGCTCGGGCCGCCACCAGCGGCGGCCCTTCCGCTCTTCGGCTTCGGACATCAGGAGACGAGCCCCATCTCGGCGATGATGGCCTTGACCCGGGTCTGCTCGGTGTTGAGGTAGTCGGTGAACTGCTGACCGGTCTGGAACGAGTCGATCCAGCCGTTCTTGGCCACCGCGTCCTTCCACGCCTGCGAGTCGTGCATCTTGGTGACCAGGTCGGTCAGCGCCTTCTTGTCGGTGTCGCTGAGCCCGCCGGGGGCGACGAAGCCGCGCCAGTTGGCCAGCTCGACGTCCAGGCCGCCTTCCTTCAGGGTGGGCGCGTCCAGGTTGGGCAGCCGCTGGCCGGAGGTCACCGCCAGGGCGCGCAGCTTGCCGGACTTCACGTGCTCGGCGAACTCGCCGACGCCCGAGATGCCGAGGCTGACCTTGTTGCCGAGCAGCGCGTTGAGCGCCTCGCCGCCGCCGGAGTGCGCGATGTAGTTGACCTGCTTGGGGTCGACGCCCGCGGCCTTGGCCATCAGACCGGCCACGATGTGGTCGGTGCCGCCGGCCGAGCCGCCCGCGATGGAGATCTTCGCCGGGTCGGCCTTCCAGGCGGCGACCAGGTCGGCGATCGACTTGAGCGGGGACTCCGCCGGGACCACGATGATCTCGTACTCCTCGGTCAGCTTGGCGATCGGCGTGGTCTCGGCCAGCGTGACCTTCGACTTGTTCTGCTCGATCGCGCCGACCATGACCAGTCCCATGGTCATGAGCAGGTTGCCGTTGCCCTTCTCGCCGGCGAGCTGGGCCAGGCCGATGGTGCCGCCCGCGCCGGGCACGTTGAACACCTCGACCTTGCGCTGCGGGTCGGCGGCCTTGAACGCCTGCTCGGCGGTGCGTGAGGTGGTGTCCCAGCCGCCGCCGGGGGCCGCGGGCGCCATGATGCGCAGGGCGCTGGTGCCGCCGCCGGCCGAGCCGTTCTCGCCGCAGCCGGTCAGCGCCGCGACGGAGAGTGCCGCGAGTGCGGCGAGTATGCGCAGGCGCATGATCACTCCAAAGGGGGGATTTCACGTTGGTGAAACTGGATGGTGAGGACACTTCCCCGCGGAGTCGAGGGTTTGCGTGGTAGCCGTCATAGTGGTCGTATTGGTCACGGGCTTGCCCATGACCTCGGCGTGCCTAGCATGTGGACCGTGAGAAGGGTCCGCGACGCCTCCCTGGGCACGCAGTTGTTCGTGCTCCAGATGGTGATCGTGCTGCTCGCGGCCGGCGGCACGGCGAGCGTGTGGGCCGCGCACACCCGCGACCAGCTCGACAAGCGGCACGAGCAGCTCGCGCTGGCGATCGCCCGCTCGGTGGCCGGGCTGCCGCAGGTCCGCGACGCGTTTTCGCTGGAGAGCCCGCAGACGGTGCTGCAACCGCTGGCGATGAGCGTCCAGCACGAGACGGGCGCCGACTACGTCGTCATCGCCAACACCGACCAGATCAGGTACGCCCACCCGAACCCCGCGCTCATCGGCAAGCGGTTGTCCACCGACGGCACCACGGTGCTCAGGAGCGGCGAGAGCTGGGTCGGCACCGAGACCGGCACGATCGGCACCACCGTGCGCGGCAAGACCCCGATCCGCGACGAATACGGCAACGTCATCGGCCTGGTCTCGGTCGGCATCCTGCAGACCACGGTCACCGACCGGCTCTGGGACGCGCTGCCGCGCCTGCTGTGGACCGCGATGGCCGCGTTGCTGGCCGGGCTGGCGCTGGCCGCGCTGATCACCGCGCGGGTGCGCAGGCAGACGTTCGGCCTGGAGCCGCGCGAGATCGCCGCGCTGCTGGAGCAGCGCGAGGGCGTGCTGCACGGCGTCAAGGAAGGCGTGCTGGCGCTCGACCTGTCAGGACGCGTCACGCTGGTCAACGACGCCGCCCGCGAGCTGCTCGGCGGCCTCGGCGACGGCCGGGGCGAGGTGACGGTCGGCGGAAACCTGACCGACCTGCCGGTCTCCGAGCGCATGCGTGACGTGCTCGGCGGCGTCGACCCCGGCGAGGACCGGGTGGTGCTGCACGGCGACCGGGTGCTGGTGCTCAACCGCACCCCGGTGTCCGTACGCGGGCAGCACCGCGGCTGGGTGGTCACGCTCAGGGACCGTACCGAGCTGGTCAGGCTGGCCCGCGAGCTCGACGACACCAGCAGCGCGACCGAGGCGCTGCGGGCCCAGGCCCACGAGTTCGCCAACCGCATGCACACCGTCGTCGGCCTGCTGGAACTGGGCGAGCACGAGGCCGCGATCGGCTTCATCACCCGGACCACGCGCGGCACGTACGCCACCGACCTGCGCGAACGCGTCCAGGATCCGACGCTGGCCGCGTTGCTGCTGGCCAAGTCCGCAGAGGCGGCCGAGCGCGGCGCGCGGCTGGTGCTCGCCGAGGACTCCTCGGTGCCCGAAGGGGTGCTCGGCGACGCGCAGGACGCGGTGCTGGTCGTCGGCAACCTGGTCGCCAACGCGATCGACGCGCTCGACGGCGCGGAGGGCACGGTGGAGGTGTCGGTGGTGGCCGACGAGGACGGGCTGCGGGTGCGCGTGTGCGACTCCGGTCCGGGGATCACGCCCGACCTGGTGGACGAGGTCTTCAGGGAGGGCTTCACCACCAAGGCCGCGCACTCGGGCCCGCGCGGGCTCGGCCTGGCCCTGACCAGGCAGGCGTGCCTGCGGCGCGGCGGCTGGGTGCGCGTCGGCGACCCCGGCTCGCGTGCCGGAGGGGCGGTCTTCACCGCGCTGCTCCCCGCCAAGGCGAAGGCCGGCAGCCGATGATCCGCGTGCTGGTCGTGGACGACGACTTCATGGTGGCCCGCATCCACAGCGGCTACGTCTCGCGCGTGCCCGGGTTCGAGGTGGTCGCGGTGGCGCACAACGGCGCGGACGCGCTCGCCGCGGCGGCCGAGCTGCGTCCCGACCTGGTGCTGCTCGACATCTACCTGCCCGACATGTCCGGGCTGGAGGTGCTCAAGGCGCTGCACGACGTGGACGTCCTCATGATCAGCGCCGCCCGCGACGTGTCCACGGTCAAGGAGGCCATGCGCGGCGGCGCGGTCAACTACCTGATCAAGCCGTTCACCGCCACCGCGCTGGCCGAGCGCCTGCAGCAGTACGCCGACACCCGCAGGCGGTTCACCGCCATCGGCCCCGAGGCCAGACAGGACGACGTGGACCGGCTCTTCGGCCTGCCCAAGGCCCCCGCCCCGGTGCCGAAGGGCCTGTCACCCGCCACGTGCGCGCTGGTGGCCGACGCGCTGCGCGACGCGGGCGGCGATCTCTCGGCGGCGGAGGCGGCCGAGCTGACCGGGCTGTCGCGGGTGAGCGCCCGCCGATACCTGGAATATCTGTGCGAGGCGGGCCGGGCCGAGCTACGTCCCAGGTACGGCACCGCGGGACGGCCCGAACATCGTTACCGATGGCTGGGTTGACATACTTCCGTTTCCATTTTCTCGTGACATATCCGGACCCTCGTGCCTTACTGTTGCCTGAGACTTGGCTGCGGACCGGGAGGAGATTGAGGCGTGCGGAACGCCGGACCGATCGAATCACCGACCGACCCGTTCGCCTCGGTGCCATTGCCCTCGCGGGGACAGTCGAAGAAGCCGCGGATCGAAGGACTGCCGCCGGGTGTCTCACGTGACATCTTCGGCCCGCAGGACCAGGAGTCCCGGCCCCCCGCGAACCAGAGCGCACCGGGCGGTCAGGGCGGTGGCGGCGCACTGCCGCCCGTTCCACCACCCCCGCAGCCCTGGCCGATGAGCGACTCCAACCGGGAGCCCGCGCCACCGCCCGCCCCGGTCTTCGGCCGCCCGGCCGGACGGCCCGAGATCGCCGAGCCCGAGCCGCCGCGCAAGCGCCGGCTCCTGCCCGGGCTGCTGGTGCTGGTGGCGCTGCTGGTCGTGCTGGCCTACGCGGTACCCGCCGTGCTGATGTCGGGAGCCGTGTTACGCGGCACCCACGTGGCAGGCGTGGACATCGGCGGGCTGACCGTCACCAAGGCCGCGGAGAAGCTGCGCGTCGAGCTCAGCGCCAAGCTCAGCCAGCCCGTCGAGGTGGATCTCGGCGGCGAGAAGGACATCATCCAGGCCGACGAGGCCGGGCTCGAACTCGACGTGGTCGCCACGCTCAACCAGGCGCCCAGCGGGTTCCCCACCCCGATCGAGGTGTGGCGCGGCCTGACCGGCACCACGAACCTGCAGCCGAAGATCACCATCGACCCCGCCCAGCTCACCAGGACCGTCGAAGGGCTGGCAGAAGGCGTGGACAAGCCCGCCGTGGAGGGCCGGATCACCTTCGACCGCCTGCGCCCGCAGGTCCGCATGCCCGCCGACGGCGTGCTGCTCGACCGGTCCGACGCCGTCCGCCAGATCAGCGAGGCGTTCCTCAGCGGGCGTGACGCGGTGGTGCTCGCCCTGCGCCCGGCCAAGCCCACCACGACCAGGGAGTCGGTCGCGGCCGCCGCGGCCGGGGCCAGGCGCGCGGTCGCCGGGCCCATCACGCTGACCATCGCCGGCAAGCAGGCGCAGCTCGCCCCGGCCACGATCGCCGCGAACCTCACCTACGTCCCCGACGGCGAAGGCGGCCTGACGCCGCAGTTCGACGCCGAGTCGGCGCTGGTGGGCGTGGAGAACAGCCTGGTCGACACCGCTCAGCAGCCCCAGGACGCCACCTACCAGATCGTCAACGGCAGCCCGGTGCTCGTCCCGTCCCGCGTCGGCCGCGGCGTGGACGACAAGCGGCTGGCCCGCGACGTGATCAAGCTGCTGGCCGCCGACGGCGGACGCACCATCCCGGTGACGCTCGCCGCGGCCAGGCCCGCCGTCACCACCGCAGAGGTGCGCGACCTGGGCATCAAGGAGAGCGTGGCCCAGTTCACCACCTCCTTCGAGTGCTGCCAGCCCCGCGTCAAGAACATCCAGACCATGGCGCAGAACATCGACGGCCACCTGGTCAAGCCGGGCGAGACGTTCTCCCTCAACGACACGCTCGGCGAGCGGACCGTCGAGGGCGGCTACGTCGAGGCGGGCCAGATCGTCGGCGGCCGGATGGTGCCGATCATCGGCGGCGGCGGCGCCCAGTTCGCCACGGCCCTGTACAACGCGGTCTACGCTGGCGGCTACGAAGAGGTCGAGCGGACCCCGATGGACTACTTCGACTCCCGCTACCCGGCCGGCCGCGACGCCGCGCTGCTGCACCCGGACCGCGACCTGAAGTGGCGCAACGACTCCGAGCACGGCGTGCTGATCAAGACCGCGGTCACCGGCACCTCGGTCACCGTCACGCTGTGGAGCACCAAGCGCTACGACAAGATCGTGGCCGTGGAGTCGGACAAGCGGGACTTCACCCCGTTCCGGAGCGAGCGCGGCACCGCGCCCGGCTGCGTGGCCACCATCGGGCAGCAGGGCTTCACGATCGACGTCACCCGGGTGTTCTACAACGACGGCCAGGTGGTCAAGCGCGACAAGAAGCAGACCACCGAGTACCGGCCGCGCGCCCAGGTGACCTGCGGCTAGCCCGCCGGGGCGATCGACAGGATCTTGTCGTCGCCGGCGCGCGGGCTGCCCCTGCCGTCCTCGTTGCTGGTGCCCACCCAGAGCGTGCCGCCGGGGGCCGCGGCCACCGCGCGCAGGCGGCCGTAGGCGTCGGTGAAGTGCGCGACGGGCTCGCCCGCGGCGCCGTCCTGGCTCAGCGGCACCTGCCACAGCCGCTCGCCGCGCAGCGCGCCGACCCACAGCGAGCCGTTCGCGTACGCCATCCCCGATGGCGAGGCCTCGGAGGTGCGCCAGGTGACGATCGGGTTCACGAACCGCGGGTCGTCGCCCCTGCCCTCCACCTCGGGCCAGCCGTAGTTGGCCCCCGGTCTGATCAGGTTGACCTCGTCGAAGCTGTTGGCGCCGAACTCCGACGCGTACAGCCGACCGGCCGGGTCCCAGGCCAGGCCCTGCACGTTGCGGTGGCCGTAGCTGTAGACGAGCGTGCCGAACGGGTTGCCCGGCGCGGGCGCGCCGTCGGCGGTCATGCGCAGGATCTTGCCGCCGAGCGAGTCGCGCCGCTGGGCGAGCTGGGTGTCGCCGGTCTCGCCGGTGGTGGCGTACAGGTGGCCGTCGGGGCCGAATGCCAGCCGCCCGCCGTTGTGTATGCCGCCCTTGGGTATGCCCTGGACCAGCACCTTCGGCTCGCTGATCGCGTTGTCGCCGAGCCGGTATCTGACGATCCTGTTGTCCTGCTCGGCGGTGTAGTAGACGAACACGTGCGCGTCCTTGACCGCCACGCCCATCAGGCCGCCCTCGCCGTCGGGGCGCACGCCGTCGATCCTGGCCAGCTCGCTCACCTGGCCGGACGGGCTCACCTTGAGCAGCCTGCCGGTGTCGCGCTCGGTGACCAGCGCCGCGCCGCCCCCGCCGGCGGGGAACGCGATGCCCCACGGCACCGCCAGCCCGGTCGCCACCGGTTTCGGCTCGCCAGGACGCGAACCGGGCGAGAGCGCGGCGGTCGGGGTCACCTCGCCGCCCGCGGTCGAGCCGGAACACGCGGTCAGGGCGGTCAGTAGCGCGATCGTCCAGAGCTTCCTCATGTGTTCCATACTTCCCCCGGAGTCGTAAGGTTCTCGGCATGAAGATCTGGGTGCCTTCCGATGCGGTCGTCGAGGTCTTGTCCGATCTGCCCGGCCTGGAGTGCACCGTTTACGACGGCACCACCGCGTTGCCCGGCGACGTGGCCGACGTGGAGGTGTGGGTCCCGCCGCTGATCACGGTGCCGGACGTGCCGGGCACCCTGGCCAGGATGTCCGCGTTGCGGCTGGTGCAGACCGTCAGCGCGGGCGTGGAGCAGTACCGGCCGCACATCCCGCCGGGCGTGGTGCTGTGCAACGCGCGCGGCGTGCACGACGCGGGCACCGCCGAGTGGGCGGTCGGCGCGATGATCGCGGTGCTGCGCGAGTTCCCCGGCTTCGTCGACGCCCAGCGCGACGGCGAGTGGACCTACCACCGCACCGGCGTGCTGGCCGACTCCACCGTCCTGATCGTGGGCCACGGCTCCATCGGCGCGGCGCTGGAGAGGCGGCTGGACGGCTTCGAGGTCGACGTCGTCCGGGTGGCCAGGACCGCCCGCGACGGCGTGCACGGCCTGGACGAACTGCCCGCGCTGCTGCCCGCGGCCGACGTCGTCGTGCTGCTGGTGCCCGCGACCGCCGACACCGCGGGGATGGTGGACGCGGCGTTCCTGGCCCGGATGAAGGACGGCGCCGTCCTGGTCAACGCCGCCCGCGGCGGCGTGGTCGACACCGAGGCCCTGCTCGCCGAGGTGAAGACGGGCCGGCTGCGTGCCGCGCTCGACGTCACCGACCCCGAACCGCTGCCGGCCGGCCATCCCCTGTGGAGCGCGCCCGGCGTGCTGATCACCCCGCACATCGCGGGCAGCACCCCGGCCTCGGCCCGGCGGACGCTGCGGCTGATCCGCGCGCAGCTCGGGCGCCACCTCGCGGGCGAGTCGCTTGACAACGTCATTACCGACTCGTATTGAGAGGATTCCGGAACGTGGCTGGTCCGTGACCTCCAGTGCGTACGGTGGCGTCTGCAGGGAGTTCCTGACTCACTGTCAAGGAACTCTTGGCGGCAATTGGTCTGTGTGGTTATCAGATCGGTGACGACATCGGCGTTGTCACCCCCCGCGCATCCGCGACCGCACACACTGGCGAGGTGATGTGCCAGGCTTCGGCGGTCGCTGAGGCGAGAGTTCGAGACGGGATGGGCAACGACTGTGATCCGCTGGCGTGATCCACGGGCGCCGCTGGCCGCCGCGGCGGCGGCCGGTGCGGCGGGCTTCGCCGCTGCGCTGCTCGCGGGCGGTCCCGCCCTCCTCGCCGGCGCGATAGCCGGGGCGTTCGCGGCGCTGGTCGCCGCGGCCTCGCTGCTGCTCGCGGCGGCCCGCAGGCTCGCGCACCGCTCGACGGCGGCCGGCGCGCGCTGGATGGGCGGCGGCGCCGTCATCTGGGCGGCCGGCGTGGCGCTGCGCCCGGTGGCCGAGAGTTTCGTGGTGAGCTTCGCCGACCTGTTCGTGCTGCTCGGCACCGTGATCATGGCCGGCGGCACGCTGATGGCCGCGGGCCGCGCCTTCCCCGCGGGCGTCGTGCTGCGCCATCTCACCGACTCCTTCCTCTGCTCGGCCTCGCTGTTCCTGATCGGCTGGGTGGTGGCGCTGCGCCACGTCTACGACGACGCGGGCGACCCGCCCGCGTTCACCGTGGCCATGCTGCCGCCGATGGTCGCGCTGCTCGTCACGTTCGCGGTGGTGCCCGCCGTGGTGGCCAACCGGTCCACGTCCTGGCCGCTCGGGCTGGCCGGGGTCGGCGTGCTGGGCACGATGACGGTGGCGGGCATGGCGGCCGCGGTCGCGCGGCTCGGCGACGGCACGCCGCCGATCTGGAGCCTCATGCTCGCCCCGGTGGCACTCCTGCTGCTGGCCGCCGTCCCGTGGGGGCCGCCGGCCAGGGAGGCGGGCGGCCCTGGCGTCGGCCACCTGATGACGCTGGTGCCGCCGGCGCTGGTCGCGGTGGCCGCCTTCACACTGCTCGCGCACCTGGCGAGCGGGCGGCAGCAGCCGCCGGTCACCGGCGTCGTGGTCGTCGCGGTGTCGGTGGTGCTGGTCCTGCTGGTGCGCCTGTTCGTGCTGGCCGGGGTGAACATCAACCTGCGCAGGCTGGTCGCGCTCGGCGACAAGCAGCTCAGGGAGCTGGCCGAGAGCACCGGCGACGTGGTGCTGATGTGCGACTACGAGGGCGCGATACGCGAGATCGGCGCGGGCGTCGAGGTCACCTACGGCTACCGTCCTGAAGAGCTGGTCGGCCGCCCGATCTTCGACTACATCCACCCCGAAGACGTGCCCGGCATCCAGGAGGCGCTGCGCGCGATGGGCCCCGACGAGGAGGTCGCGCCGGGCGCCTGCCTGATCGCCTGCCGGGTACGCGGCGCCGACGGCACCTGGCGGCCCACCGAGTCCGTGGCCACCAGGCACGTCGGCGGCGACGACCTGCTGCTGGTGACGATCAGGGACGTGAGCGACGAGGAGGCGCTGCGCTACCAGGTCGCCCACCTGACCTTCCACGACGGCATCACCGGCCTGCCCAACCGCGCCTACTTCGAGGAGCGCACCCGCGAGGTGCTGTCGGGCCGCAACTCGCCGTACGTGGCGGTCATCTTCCTCGACCTCGACGGGTTCACCTCGGTCAACGACTCCGTCGGCCACGCCAGCGGCGACTACCTGCTCGGCCAGGCGGCCAGGCGGCTGCGCGGCGCGGTGCGCGCCGACGACACGCTGGCCAGATGGGGCGGCGACGAGTTCGCGGTGCTGGTGGAGACGGGCGGCGACGCGCAGGTCGCGGTCGACCTGGCCGAGCGGCTGGTCCGCGCGGTCTCGCAGGAGCCGTTCCGGGTGGCCGACCGCGACGTGGCGCTGACGGCCAGCGTCGGCGTGGCGTTCGCCGAGGACGACATGCCGGCCGGAGACCTGATACGAAACGCCGATGTGGCGATGGCGCGTTCCAAGGAGCTGGGCGGCCGGCGGGTCGAGGTGTTCGCCGCGCAGATGCACGCCGACGTGGTCCGCAGGCTCGAACTGGCCGCGGACCTGCAGCGGGCGCTCATCGAGCAGCAGTTCGCCATCGAGTATCAGCCGGTCGTCGACCTGGCCACCTCGCGGGTGACCGCGGTGGAGGCGCTGGTGCGGTGGTGGCGCGGCTCGGTGTTCGTGCCGCCGGAGCAGTTCCTCGGCCCGGCCGAGGACACCGGGCTCATCGTGCCGCTGGGCGAGTGGATCCTGCGCGAGGCGTGCCGCGAGGTGGCCGCCTGGCGGGCCTCGTCGTGGGACATCGGGCTGTCGCTGAACCTGTCGGCCCGGCAGATCACCGCGCCCAGGTTCGTCGAGACGGTCGAGGAGGCGCTGGCCGAGAGCGGCCTGCCGGCCTCCGCGCTCACGCTCGAGGTGATCGAGGAGATGCTGGTCGAGGACGCCGAGGAGACGATCAAGCGGCTGTCGGAGCTGCGCGCGCTCGGCGTGCGGCTGGCCATCGACGACTTCGGCACCGGCTACGCCTCGCTGGCCTTCCTCAGGCAGCTCCCGGTCGACATGATCAAGATCGATCCGTCGTTCGTCTCCGGGCTGGGCAGGGACGACACGCTGACGTTGCTCACCCGCACGATCGTGCGGCTCGGCCACGACCTCGGTCTCATCGTGGTGGCCGAGGGCATCGAGCGTCCCGAGCAGCTCGAATTGCTGCGGGAGATGGGCTGCACCAGGGGGCAGGGCTTCCTGGTCGCCCGTCCGATGGCGGCTCGCGGGGTGGACTCACTGATGCGGACGAGTCTCACTGTCTGAGACTTGTGTCCCACCAAGTTGACACTGGGGCGTTCGGAGCGGCTATGGTGTAAGGCATGCTTCGCAGTGAGATTCTCGTAGTACTTCGCCGGCGCGCAGGCCGTTAGCGAAGCACTCCGACCTGCGCGCCGCCCCAGTCCCACCTCCCGGTGGGAAGGGGCATTTTTTATGTCCTTAAGGCGTCAAGTGACAACGCAAGGAACGAGCCGATGACCGAACGGATGACAGGTGCACAAGCCCTGGTCAGGGCGTTGGAGCACGTGGGAGTCGACACCGTGTTCGGGATCCCAGGTGGCGCGATTCTCCCCGCCTACGATCCTCTCTACGACTCGACCAAGGTCCGGCACGTGCTTGTACGGCACGAGCAGGGCGCTGGTCACGCGGCCGAGGGTTACGCCCAGGCCACCGGCCGGGTCGGGGTCTGCATGGCCACCAGCGGCCCGGGCGCCACGAACCTGGTGACGCCGATCGCCGACGCCTACATGGACTCCGTGCCGATGGTCGCCATCACCGGGCAGGTCGCCTCGCCGCTGATCGGCACGGACGCCTTCCAGGAAGCCGACATCGCCGGCATCACGATGCCGATCACCAAGCACAACTTCTTGATCACCGACGCCGCGGACATCCCGCGCACGATCATGGAGGCGTTCCACATCGCCTCGACCGGCCGTCCCGGCCCGGTGCTGGTGGACATCGCCAAGGACGCGTTGCAGGCCGACACCACGTTCTCCTGGCCGCCGACCATGCAGTTGCCCGGCTACCGCCCGGTCACCAAGCCGCACTCCAAGCAGATCCGCGAGGCCGCCAAGCTGATCGCCGAGGCCAAGCGCCCGGTCCTGTACGTCGGCGGCGGCGTGCACAAGGCGAGTGCCTCGCCCGAGCTGCTGCGCCTGGCCGAGCTGACCCACATCCCGGTCGTCACCACGCTGATGGCCCGTGGCGCGTTCCCCGACAGCCACCCGCAGCACATGGGCATGCCGGGCATGCACGGCAGCGTCTCCGCCGTGGGCGCGCTGCAGAAGTCCGACCTGATCATCGGATTGGGCGTGCGCTTCGACGACCGGGTGACGGGCCAGCTGTCGTCGTTCGCGCCGTACGCCAAGATCGTGCACGCCGACATCGACCCGGCGGAGATCTCCAAGAACCGCCACGCGGACGTCCCGATCGTGGGCGACTGCAAGGAGGTCATCGGCGAGCTGATCAACGCCGTCGAGGCGTCGGGCCGGCAGGGCGACTACGCCGACTGGTGGACGCTGCTCAACGGCTACAAGGAGACCTACCCGCTGGGCTACGAGGAGTTCGAGGACGGCTCGCTGGCCCCGCAGTACGTCATGCAGCGGCTGAGCGCGATCGCCGGTCCCGACGCCTACTACGTGGCGGGCGTCGGCCAGCACCAGATGTGGGCCGCCCAGTTCGTCGAGTACGAGAAGCCGGGCACGTTCATCAACTCCGGCGGCGCGGGCACCATGGGCTTCGCCGTCCCGGCCGCGATGGGCGCGAAGATGGGCCGCCCCGACGCCACGGTCTGGGCGATCGACGGCGACGGCTGCTTCCAGATGACCAACCAGGAGCTGGCCACCTGCGCGCTGGAAGGCGTGCCGATCAAGGTGGCGGTCATCAACAACGGTAACCTCGGCATGGTCCGCCAGTGGCAGACGCTCTTCTACGACCAGCGCTACTCCAACACCGACCTGCAGGCGAAGCGTCGCATCCCGGACTTCGTGAAGCTGGCGGAGGCCTATGGTTGTGTGGGCCTGCGCTGCGAGCGTCCCGAAGACGTCGACGCCACGATCAGGAAGGCCATGGAGATCAACGACGTGCCCGTGGTGGTCGACTTCGTCGTCCACCAGGACGCCATGGTCTGGCCCATGGTCGCCGCGGGCACCAGCAACGACGACATCAAGATCGCCCGGGACATGGCGCCGAAGTGGGAGAACGAAGATGAGTAGGCACACGCTGTCTGTTCTTGTCGAGAACAAGCCCGGCGTCCTGGCGCGGGTGTCCTCGCTGTTCAGCCGGCGGGGGTTCAACATCGACTCCCTGGCCGTCGGGCCCACCGAGCACGACGACATCTCCCGCATGACGATCGTGGTCTCCGTCGAGGAACTGCCGCTCGAACAGGTCACCAAGCAGCTCAACAAGCTGGTGAACGTGCTGAAGATCGTGGAGCTCGACACGTCGCAGTCGGTGCAGCGCGAGCTGATGCTGATCAAGGTCAAGGCCGACGCCGACAGCCGCTCGCACGTGCTCGAACTGGTCAACCTCTTCCGCGCCCGCTGCGTGGACGTCGCCGCCGACGCCGTGACCATCGAGGTCACCGGCACCCCCGACAAACTCGAAGCCTTCGTCAAGGTCCTCGAACCCTTCGGGATCAAGGAACTTGTCCAGTCGGGCATGGTGGCCATCGGCCGCGGCGCCCGTTCCATCACTGACCGGTCCCTCAGGGCACTGGACCGTACCGCCTGAAAGGTTTTACTCAAAGTGGCAGAGATCTACTACGACGACCAGGCCGACCTCTCGATCATCCAGGGGCGCCACGTGGCCGTGCTGGGGTACGGCAGCCAGGGCCACGCCCACGCGCTCTCCCTGCGTGATTCGGGTGTCGACGTGCGCGTCGGCCTGCCCGAGGGCTCCAAGAGCCGCGAGAAGGCGCAGAACGACGGCCTGCGCGTGCTCAGCCCGTCCGAGGCGGTCGAGGAGGCCGACCTCACCATGATCCTGGCGCCGGACCACATCCAGCGTCACCTGTACGCCGAGCACGTCGCCCCGAACCTGGTCGAGGGCGACGCGCTGTTCTTCGGCCACGGCCTGAACATCCGCTACGGCCTCATCGAGGCGCCCGAGGGCGTCGACGTCTGCATGGTCGCCCCGAAGGGCCCGGGCCACCTGGTCCGCCGCCAGTTCGAGGCCGGCCGCGGCGTGCCGTGTCTGGTGGCCGTGGAGAAGGACGCCTCGGGCAAGGCGCTGGAGCTGGCGCTGTCGTACGCCAAGGGCATCGGCGGCACCCGCGCGGGCGCGCTCAAGACCACCTTCACCGAGGAGACCGAGACCGACCTGTTCGGCGAGCAGGCCGTGCTGTGCGGCGGCGTGTCCGAGCTGATCAAGGCCGGGTTCCAGACCCTCATCGAGGCCGGCTACCAGCCCGAGGTGGCCTACTTCGAGTGCCTGCACGAGATGAAGCTGATCGTCGACCTCATGTACGAGGGCGGCGTCTCCAAGATGTACTGGTCGGTCTCCGACACGGCCGAGTACGGCGGCTACACCCGTGGCCCGCGCGTCATCACCGACGAGACCCGCGCCGAGATGCGCCGCATCCTGGCCGAGATCCAGGACGGCACGTTCGCCCGCCAGCTCGTCGAGGAGTTCGACGGTGGCCAGAAGGAGTTCACGCGTTACCGCGAGGAACTGGCCGCCGACCCGATCGAGAAGACCGGCGCCAAGCTGCGCCCGATGATGAGCTGGCTCAAGGCCTGAGCCTGCCGGTAGCGTGAAAGAGCGGGGGCCGGCGCCCCCGCTCTTTTTCATGACGCCCGGCGGCGCCTGCTGGGGATCTTGATGGTCCGCAGGTCGGTCACGGCGACCCGGAGCACCCGGTGCGGGTGCCCGTGCGCGGCCAGCGCCGCCATCGCCATCGCGGTGGCCTCGGCCTCGCCGTCGTCGGGACCGGCGGGCATCTGGCAGCGGAAGGTGAACGCCGACACGCTCTGGTCGTGCGTGAACGTGCCTTCCTCGGTGTACGCCACGCCGCCGGCCGCGAGCACGGCGGCCCGGCCGGCCTCGCTCAGCCCGTCGAACGTGCCGCGGATCGTCACTCTGAACACGCCTCATTCCTTTCGTACGGCGTAGGCGAGCACGCGCTCGCCCAGCAGGCTCTCGAAGACGTCGAGCAGGTCGAGCACGGCCGCGGCGATCGTGTCGCGGTCTTCGCCGGCGGCGGTGCGCCGGCCGATCTCGGTATAGATCATCGAGTGGAGCGCGCCGACCTGCCACGCCACCACCCGCGGCAGCGGGTCGCCGGGATCCGCCCCGGTCTCGTCGGCCAGCGCCGCGGCCAGTTCGTCGGTCATGCGCTGCCCCAGGTCGCTCAGCCGGGCCATCAGCGTGGGCGCGGCGCGCATCATCTCGAAGACCCGGCCGAACCCCTCGCTCAGCCCCATGCGCCGGTCACGGCCGCGGGCCTCGGCGCGCAGCCGGTCGAGCACCGCGAGCACGGCGGGCCGGCCGGGCGGGCGTTCGCGCACCAGGTCGGCCAGCCGATGCGCCGAGGCCTGGTCGGGCGGCAGCACCAGGTCCTCCTTGACCGGGAAGTAGTTGTAGACGGTGTTCACCGACACCTCGGCGGCGGCCGCGACCTCGGCGACGGTCACCTGGTCGAAGCCCCGTTCCACGAACAGCCCGATGGCCACCTGGGAGATGTGCCGGCGCGTCCGCTGCTTCTTGCGCTCTCGCAGCCCTTCCGTCATGCCGCAGACGCTAGTAGAAAAATGGTGTCGACTCCAAATTTAAAGCCGAGTGCAGAAATGCGGCCGATCAACGAGGAACCTGATAATAATACCGGTATAGTTATCGACAAGCCGG
This sequence comes from Nonomuraea antri, assembly GCF_013283785.1. Taxonomy (GTDB): domain Bacteria; phylum Actinomycetota; class Actinomycetes; order Streptosporangiales; family Streptosporangiaceae; genus Nonomuraea; species Nonomuraea antri. The sequence goes on along the minus strand of NZ_JABCPZ010000043.1, from coordinate 15,124 downwards.
GAGTGTGACCGTGATCGAGCTCAAGAGTGCCGGGGAGATCTCCGCCATGCGCGAAGCCGGGCGGGTGGTCGCGGGCGTGCACGCGGCGGTGCGGGCGCAGGCCGCCGTGGGCGTGTCACTGCGCGAGCTCGACCAGGTCGCCAGGACGGTCATCCACGAGGGCGGGGCCGGGTCGTCGTTCCTCGGCTACCACCCGTCGTTCGGCGCGACGCCGTACCCGGGGGTGATCTGCACCTCGGTGAACGGGGTGATGCTGCACGGGCTGCCGACGCCGTACCGGCTGCGTGACGGCGACCTGCTGAGCGTGGACTGCGCGGTGCACGTGGACGGGTGGCACGCCGACGGGACGGTCAGCTTCGTCGTCGGCGCCGCCCGGGCCGAGGACCTGGACCTGATCCGCGTCGCCGACGCGACCCTGGCCGCCGGCATCGCCGCGGCCGTGCCCGGCGCCCGCATGGGTGACGTCGGGCACGCGATGTCCGCCGTCGGACGGGGCGCCGGGTACGGCATGCAGAACGACTTCGGCGGCCACGGCATCGGCCGTGAGATGCACGAATCCCCGTTCGTGCCCAACGAGGGACGCAAGGGGCGCGGGCTGTGGCTGCGGCCCGGGCTGGTGATCGCCATCGAGCCGAGCCTGATCGCCGGTGGCGGCGACGACTACCACATGGCCTCCGACGGCTGGTCGGTGTGCACCGGTGACGGCAGCCGCAGCGCCCACGTCGAGCACACCGTGGCGATCACCCAGGACGGCCCGGTCATCCTCACCGTGCCCTGAGCCCGGCCGGCGGCCCGGTCGTCCTCGCCGTGCCCTGAGCCCGGCCCCCTGGTCAGGCGGTGAGGAAGCCGGCGATCGCCTCCACGAAGACCTTCATCGGCAGGTCGTGCGGCTGCCCGGGCAGCCGCCGGTGCTCGGCGTTGGGCAGGGCCGCGACCAGCGCCTCGACGCCCTCGTTGACCCACGGAATGCTGTCGCCGTCGAGCACCAGCACCGGCGCCGTGACCTGGGCGACGCGCGGGAGGTCGAGGGAGAAGTCGCGCAGCAGCGCGGCGTCGCGGACCAGCAGGTGCGCGTTCGGCTCCATCGCCGCCCAGAACGGCTCGGTGCGCATCTGCGTCACGTACTCGGCGGGCACCTCGACGACCGTGGTCATCCAGTACGCCAGCGCGTCGCCCGGCCGGCCGTCCTGGACCAGTTCGTCCACGTAGCGGCCCCAGTCGGCGGGGATGGGTGTGCGGCTGTCGGCCACCACGAACGGCGGCTCCCACAGGGCCAGCCTGCTGACCGGCAGCCCCCGCGCCGCCGCCTCCAGGGCGATCAGCCCGGTGCCCGAGTTGCCGACCAGCGCCGCGGAATCCCCCGCCGCGGAGATGACGGCGGCCAGGTCCTCGTACTCGCGCTCGGCCGAGTACGGCGGCGTGTCACCGCTCTCGCCCCGCCCCCGCCGGTCGTAGTTGTACACGGTGCAGTGCGCCGACAGCAGCTCGGCCAGCTCCTGGTTGGCGGTGCGGTCGGACGGGCCGCCGGAGATCAGCACGACGGCCGGGCCGTGGCCGAGCCGGTCGTAGGCGAGCGTGGTTCCGTCGGCGGAACTGACGGTGTGGGTCTGCCTGTCCATGATCTTCCTCCCTCGTAGAGCCCCAGTTTGGTGCCCGTGGAGGGGTTTCGCCATGCGAACGCCAGTCCTTCTTCAATGGCAACTCCCCGCACGTCATGCGGATCCCCCAGGAGTGGGGTCTTCTCTCCTGAATTCCCCGTGAGGGGCGTTTGCCCACGTCAAGGGTGGAATCCAGGCTGTTTGCCGATGTGGGGCGTCGGGCACATCTCCCGCAGTCGCTACGTAGAGTAGTCAAGAGAACGCAAGAGGAGAAAGTTATGTTGAGAACAGGACTCGTCCTGGCCGGTCTCGTCGGTGGCCTGGCCATGACCGCTGGTCCGGCCGTCGCCTCGGTCCAGACGGCGGTTCCCGTGGTCATGGGCGGCTCCGACGACGGCCTCCGGTGGTACCTGGGCGAGGACGCGGAGTTCGACGGCGGCGACCTCAACACCTACGGCGAGCACCAGAGCCTCATCTACCTGCCGATTCTGAACGGCCTTCTCTCCATGTGACTTGGGTGAGAATCCCGAAACACGCGAACGGGCCCGTCTCCTCGTGGAGGCGGGCCCTTCGACGTGCCGGCAAGCGTGCAGTGTCGCGGACCCGGCCGCGGTCCGTGTGCGGGGAGGCGCGGCCGGGCCCGCTCGGAGGGGAACGGGCGGGCGTGCGGTGGGGTGGCCGGCGTCGGGGTGGAGTGCCGGCTCCGCCCGACCGTTCCTGAGGTCAGCGGCTGGCGAAGTCCTGGGTCCAGACCGGGCCCTTGGCGTGGTGCCCGACACCGATGTGGGTGAAGCCGCAGTCCAGGATGTTGCGCCGGTGCCCGGGGCTGTTGAGCCAGCCCTTGACCACCGAGGCCGCCGTGGGCTGGCCCATGGCGATGTTCTCGCCGTACGAGCGCCACTTGAAGCCGGCCGCCGTGATGCGGTCGGCCACGTCGCGGCCGTCCTTGGAGGTGTGGTCGAAGTACTTCTTGGCCGCCATGTCGGCGGAGTGCAGCTCGGCGGCCTTGTGCAGCTTGGTGTCGTGGACGAGCGGACGGCACCCGGCCTTCGCCCTGGCCTCGTTGGTGAGCTTGACCACCGCCTGCTCCACTGCGGAGATGCCGCTGGACTTGCACGACAGGGTCACCGCGCTCGACGAGCGCTCGCGGCCCTTGGAGTCGAGGGCGACCACGTAGTAGCGGCGCGGGGTCTTGCCGCACTTCAGCCCGGCGGTGATGCGGGCGTTGCGGACGATCTGCGAGCCACTCTTGACCGTGGGGTCGGTGCCCTTCACCGAGACCTTGATCCGGACGCGCAGTCTCGCCTCGTCCGTGCAGCCGGCCCGGCTGACCGTGCCCCTGATCACGCCCCGGGCGTCGACGTACGGCTTGGCCGCCGCCACGCGGCACCCCTGCGCGGCCGACGATGCCAGCGACACCGGCGGCGCAGCCGCGCGAGTGGCCCCGGAGGACTGTGCGTGCGCGGCGGGCAGGGGGAAGCTCATTGCCGCCAGACTCCCGAGACAGGCCAGGGCCTGGAGTGGTCTGCGCATGCTTGTCCTCCCTGTGGGGATTCGACACCTGCGTCGAGACGGCATTCTGGCCCTCCCAAGTCGGCCATGTCCGGAAAAACAGGCCCTTACTTGGAGTTCCAAGTAATAAAACCGTCATCGACCTCGGTAAACCATAGCGGCCCCCTGGACGTCTGGGGGCCGCGTGGCGTCAGGGACGGATCAGCATTCGATGGGCTTCAGCCACGAACATTCAAGATCGCCGGCGCCGGAATCCCCTGTGGCACGGAGCTGCGGCGACGCGGGGACGTCCGCGGCGTTGGCCCGGGAGAACTGCGAAAGACGGATCGCAATTTTGTCCTCGATGTCCTTCGGGGCGCCCGACAGGTACTGGTTCAGCATGATGGAGAAGACCAGCGGCTCACCGTCGGCACTGGTGACGTAACCCGACAGCGAGGTCACTCCGGTCAGCGAGCCGGTCTTGGCGTGCACGTTGTTCGCCGCCGGGGTGTTGCGCATGCGGCTGCGCAGCGTGCCGCCGGTGAACCGGTCCGCGTTGCCCGCGATGGGCAGCGAGTCGTAGTAGGCCTGGAACCACGGCTTGCTCCGCACCGCGCCGAGCAGCTGCGCGATCGAGCCGGCGGAGAACCCGTCGCGGCGCGACAGGCCGGAGCCGTCCCGCATGTTGATCACCTGCACGCCGTTGGCCTTGGCGAAGTCGGTGCTGACCTTGAGCCCGGCCGCCCAGGTGCCCTGGTTGGCCGCCTTGCGTCCCATGGCCTTGACGAGGATCTCGGCGTGGATGTTGTTGCTCAGCTTCATGAACGGCACGAGCAGCTCGCCCAGCGTCATCGACTCGTGCGCGGCGAGCTCGGCCGCGCCCTCCGGCGCCGCGCCGGGCACGGTCGGGCCGAGCACCCGCACGCCGTGCTTGGCCAGCGACTTGCGGAACAGTGCGGCGACGTAGGCGGTGGGGTCGTCCACGGCCACCCACTCCTGGTAGGAGTCGGCCACCGTGCCGGTGATCACCACCGTCCTGGTGCCGTGCTGCCGTTCGACGAGGACGTCGGTCTCCGTGCCCACGGTGGCCTTGTTGACGATCTTCAGGTAGTCGGTCTCCGGCGTCGTGGTCACCTTGACCTTGCCGCCTTCGGACGCCACCGTGACGATCACCGAGCCGGCGTCGTAGTCGCGGTCGGGGGAGGCGGTCAGTGCGGAGATCGGGGCCGCGTAGTAGGCGGTCTCGTCGTCCCAGGCCCAGTCGTTGCCCAGGCGTACCGAGTCGAACCAGGTGTCGTCGGCGACGAGCTTGCCGGTGACGACCTTGACGCCCGACCTGGCCACCGCGGCGGCCAGCGCGTCGTAGTCCTCGGCCAGCATGGTCGGGTCGCCGGTGCCGCGCAGCACGAGGTCGCCGTTGATCACCGAGCCGATCCTGCGCCCGCCGTTCAGCACGGTGGTGGGGAAGCGGTAGTCGAGGCCGAGCGTCTCCACGGCGGCGGCCGCGGTGAACAGCTTGGTGTTGGACGCCGGCGTCATGAGCTTGCCCGCGTCGGTGGAGTAGAGCTCCTCGCCGGTGGCCGCGCTCTTGACCACGACGCCGGCCCTGGCGATCGTGAGCCGCGAGTCACTGAGGATCTTGTTGATGTCCAGGGCCAGGTCCGCCACGCCGGCCGCGGGGTCGAGCGCGACGGCGGGTGAGGACGGGGCTGACGCCCACGCGAGGGTCGCGACGAGCGCGCCCGCGACGAGGGAGGTTGAGGTGCGCCGCATGAGGTCTCCTGAGAGGCCGATGGCCTGTAGTCGGGGGGCCGCTGATCGGAGGGATCGGGCGATCAGGGAATCGGAGGATCAGGCGAACAGGAAAGCCGGAAGGTCCGGGTGATCAGGGAATCGGAGGATCAGGGATCGCATGTGAGCATGGATCAGCCCGGCGGCGCTGTAATCCGCAAATATCCGTATATTTCGTCAGGCCCGAGACGTCACGCGGACGACTGGCCCGCGCTCACCAGGAAACCGCAGTCGCCGAAGGAGACCTCGTCCCCCGACCGCACCCGGGCCGGCCCCACCAGCCGCCACCCGTTGAGCCTGGTGCCGTTGAGCGAGCCCAGGTCGATGAGCGTCCAGCCCTCGCCGTCGCGCCGCAGTTCGGCATGCACGCGCGAGACCGTCAGGTCCGACAGCACCAGGTCGCAGGCCGAGCCCCGGCCCACCACGTAACGCACCCGGTCGTCGGTGGGCAGCGCCAGCCTGGGCAGCCGCGGCTTGCGCCAGGCGGACTGCAGCCTGGTGGTGAACTCCGAGACCGACGACACGGCGTCGGTCAGCCGCTCGCGCAGCGTCTGCTTGCGCGGCAGGTCGGCGACCAGTTCGTCGAGTTCATACTGGTTGCGGGCACGCAGGGCCTGGTCGACCCGGCCGACGAAGGTGTCGTGGGAGATCCGGCCCTCCACGGCCCGGTCTCTGAGCTCGTCGATCGCGCGGTCACGTTCCCCATCTGAGGCGCGGAACGGCGGGTGCGTGGAGCTCATGTTCCTGAGTATCGGCCTCAACGGCGTTTCCTGTCCAGAATACCCACCTTCATGGGCCACACCGCGTCTGGTTGCGGCGAGCATACTCAGTATGCATACTCAGTATCCATGTCGATCAGACACGGACTGCTCGCACTGCTGAGCAGAGGACCGCGATACGGCTACCAGTTGCGGGTGGAGTTCGAGTCGTCCACGGGGGCGACCTGGCCGCTGAACATCGGCCAGGTCTACACGACGCTCTCCCGCCTGGAACGCGACGGCCTGGTCGCGCCCGGCGGCGCCGACGAGCAGGGCCGCGCGGTCTACACGATCACCGAGGCCGGCCGGGAGGAACTGGAGCGATGGTTCAGCACCCCCGTCGACCAGACCGGCCGGCCTCGGGACGAACTGGCCATCAAACTCGCCATGGCCGTCGCCGCGGGTGACGTGGACGTCGCCGAGGTGATCCTGGCCCAGCGCCTGGCCACGATGCGCAACCTGCAGGAACTGACCAGGGCGAAACGGGCGGCGGCCGACGGGGTCGCGCGGCGGCTCGTCCTCGATTCGCTGATCTTCAAAGCCGAGGCGGAACAGCGCTGGCTGGATCACTGCGAGACCGTTTTGAAAGGGATGGACCGATGACAGCGGTGAGTCTGCGGGACGTGACCCGCACGCATGGCCAGGTGCACGCCCTCGGCGGCGTGAGCCTGGAGGTGGCGCCCGGCGAGCTGGTCGCGGTCATGGGCCCGTCGGGGTCGGGCAAGTCCACGCTGCTCAACCTGGCCGGCGGGCTCGACCGGCCGACCTCGGGCAGCGTGCTCATCGAGGGCACGGACCTGTCCGGGGTGAAGGACCTGGCCGCGTTGCGCCGGCGCAGCGTCGGCTACGTCTTCCAGGACCTGAACCTCATCCCGTCGCTGACCGCCGCGGAGAACGTGATGCTGCCCAGGGAGCTGGACGGCGTGCGCGCCCGCGCGGCGCGCGAGCAGGCGCTGCTGGTGCTCGCCGAACTGGCCGCCGACCAGCTCGCCGACCGCTTCCCCGAGGAGCTGTCCGGCGGCCAGCGCCAGCGGGTGGCCATCGCCAGGGCGCTGGTCGGCGAACGGCGGCTGCTGCTGGCCGACGAGCCCACCGGCGCGCTCGACACCGCCACCGGCGACGAGATCCTGCAACTGCTGCGCGCCCGCTGCGACGACGGCGCGGCCGTGCTGCTGGTCACGCACGAGCCCAGGTACGCGGCCTGGGCCGACCGCGTGGTCTACCTGCGTGACGGCAGACTGGCCGAGGCGGGCTCGGTGCGCATGGAGAGCGCCAGATGAGCGCGTTCCTGGCCGCGCTGCGGCTCTCCAGACGAGACGCGCTGCGCTTCAAGGGCCGCAGCGCGCTGATCATGGTGATGATCGCCCTGCCCGTCCTGGTCATCACGGGTGTGCTCACCGCGGCCGCCACCACCCATGTCTCACCCAAGGAGCAGCTGATCTCCCGGCTCGGCTCGGCCGACGCGAGCGTCAACGCCATCGGCGGCCGGGTACGCCAGAACAAGCGGGGCGACATCACCAACTACGGCAAGCGGCCGGCGGTGCGGCTGACGGCGGCCGAAATCGGCGCCCTGGTCGGCGGCCGGGTCATCCCGTATCACGTGTTCACCGTCCACGTCTGGGTCGACGGCGGCTACGACGTGGCGAACACGCTGGAGACGGACTTGCGCGACCCGATGGCGAAGGGCCTGCGGCCGCTGGTCGAAGGCAGGTACGCGGCCGCGCCCGGCGAGGTCACGGTGAGCCCCGAGCTGCGCGACAGGGGCCTGCGGGTCGGCGGCACGATAGCGGTGACCAGGGAGAACCGGCAGCTGCGGGTGGTCGGCGTGGCTGAGCACCCGACCAGGCCCGGGCTCATGGAGCTGACCGGCCTGCCCGGCACGCTCACCCCGGACACCCAGCGCGGCACGGAATGGCTCGCCGACACGGCGGCCCCCGTGTGGTGGAGCGACGTGCCGCGGCTCAACAAGTCCGGGCTGGCCGTGGTCTCCCGCGCGGTGATCGAGGAGATGACCTTCAGCGCGAACCTGCCGGGCGACACGCGTACCCGCACGCTCGCCGGGATCGCGATCGGCGTCGTCCTGGTCGTCACCGAGACGGTCCTGCTCGCGGGGCCCGCGTTCGCCGTCGGGCTGCGCCGCCGCCGCAGGGAGCTGGCGATGCTGGCCACCCAGGGCGCCTCGCCCGGCCATCTGCGCACCATCGTGCTCGCCGACGGCCTGGTGCTGGGCGGCGCGGCGGCGCTGACCGGCGCGCTGCTCGGCATCGGGGGCGGCGCGCTGGTCGAGCGGATCGCGGCGCGGCAGCTGAACTGGGGCAGCGGCCCGATCGAGGTGCCGTGGCTCCCGGTGCTCGCCGTGGCCGCGCTCGGCCTGCTCAGCGGCCTGATCGCGGCCCTGGTTCCGGCGTCGCAGGCCGCCGGGCAGAGCCCGGTGCGGGTGCTGGCCGGCCGGACGGGCGAGGTCCGCGACAGGGCGGGCCTGCCCGTGGCCGGTCTGGCGCTGGTGGTGCTCGGCGTCGGCGTGACCGTGTTCCTGGCCGAGCGGGACCAGTTGAAGGTGGCGGCGGGCTTCGTCCTGGTGGTGCTCGGGCTGGTCGCGGTGACGCCGTGGCTGGTGCGCGCCACCGGGCGGCTCGCCAGGCGCCTGCCGCTGCCGGCCCGCCTGTCCGTACGCGACGCCGCACGCCACCGATCGCGGACGGCCTCCGCGACGGCGGCGGTGATGGCGGCCACCATGGCCGCGGTCGCGACGGGCATCGCCGCCTACACCGTCTACGAGGACGAGGCGTCCAGGCGTGCGCTCCAGGCGCCGCTGGGCACGATGACGATCACCACCTACGGCGCCGACGACCGCGAATGGGCGCGGGTGCGGGCCGGCGCGCAGCGGCTGCTGCCCGGGGTGAACCTGGTCAGCGGACTCGAAGCCCGCGACGAGCGGGGCGTCAGCCTGCCGCTCGGCCCGGTCCTGTCCGAGGACTGCCTGGACGGATGTGCCGGCGGGCTCAGCTTCCTGGACGAGTTCCCGGTGGGCGACGCCCGGCTGCTCGCCTTCTTCCAGGGGCGCACGGACCCGCGCGCGGCCGAGGCGCTGGCCGCGGGCAAGGCCGTGGTCTTCCACCCGGGGCTGCTGCGCGACGGCAGGCTCGCCGTACTCGCCCGGCCGACGGGCGGGGATGCCGAACCCAAGTGGTTCAGCATCCCCGCCGTCCTGTCGACGGCCGCGGACGAGGGCCAGTCCGGTGCGGTGATCCCCGCCTCGGCGGTGACCGGCGCGGGGCTGAAGGTGGCGGAGCGCAAGCTGTACTCGGCCGTCCCCGGCGACGCGGAACGGCTGGAGCACAGCCTGGGCGCCCTGCACGAACGGACGCGGGTGGACGTGGAGGAGGGACACGCCGGCGTGATCCGAGCCGTGCTCGGCGCGCTGCTCGGCGCGGCGCTGATCCTGGTGCTCGGCGGCACGTTCGCGGCCACCGGCCTGGCCGCCGCCGACATGCGGGCCGACCTGGACACGCTCTCGGCCGTCGGCGGCCCGCCCAGGACCCGCAGGCTGGTGGTGGCGGCCCAGGCGGGCTACATCGCGGCGCTGGGCGCAGTGGTGGGGCTGGTGCCGGGCGTCGTCATGGGCATCGCGCTGATCCCGTCCATGGTCAGGACGGAGGCGGCGGGCGGGATCCTGTTCGTCGAGCGGGTGCCGGACATCGCGGTGCCCTGGCTCTACCTGGCCGGGCTGGTGATCGGGCTGCCCCTGCTCGCCGCCCTGCTGGCCGGGACGTTCACGCGGACGCGTCCGTCGCCGGCACGGCGGCTGGACTGAGCCGGTACTTCAGCGTCATCAGCACCGACAGGAAGATGATCAGTGCGGGGACCGCGGTCTGTCCGATCAGGACCGCGGTCACCGCGCTGTCCGGCTGCTGGACCGGCGTGCTCGGCTCGGACTCGATGAAGCCGCCGGCCGACAGGATCACGCCGAAGATCAGCGCGCCGAACGAGCTGACCCCGCTCTCGATCGCCGTCCACAGCCCGGTGAACACCCCGGCCCTGCGCTTGCCGGTGGTCAGCGCGTCGGTGGCGATCACGTCGGCCAGCATCGAGAACTGCAGCAGTTGCACCCCGGCCACGCCGGTGCCGACCAGGAGCAGCATGGCGTGGGCGTACCAGGAGCCGATGAGCGGGGTGGCCAGCGTCGCCAGCGTGCCGCCGCCGAAGAGCAGCGCGGCGATGAGCATCGCGCCGCGCTTGTCGAAGCGCCTGGACAGGCGCACCCACAGCGGCATCGTCAGCAGCATCGGGCCGACCAGCGCGGCGAACAGCGTGTTGGTGGCCTTCGGGTCGCCGATCGTGTACGAGGCGAAGTACGGCGCCGCGGCCAGCATCATGCTGACCGCGAGCATCTGCGTGCAGCTCAGCAGCAGCAGCCAGACGAACGCCGGGTTCCCCCTGGCCGCCGCGAACTGCTCGCGCCAGCGGCCGCCGTCGGGCTCGGGCGCGCCGGTCATGGGCGCGCGGGCGGTGCCGAAGAACGCGCCGAGCATCGCGGCCATCATGATCGCGGCGATGACGACGGCCATCAGCCGGTGGCTGTCGAGCGTGCCGTTCTCGCCCTGGCTGTTGACGATCGTCGGCGCGAGTATGCCGCTGATCGCGGTGGCCGCGCCGATGAAGACCATCCGCCACTGCAGCAGCGCCGTGCGCTCGTGGTAGTCGTCGGTCATCTCCGCGGGCATCGCCTTGTACGGCACCTCGAACAGCGCGTACGCGGTGGCCGCGGCGATGAAGCAGGCGCCCACGTACAGGGCGGCGTCCACCCCGGTCAGCGACGGCCCCGCGAACGTCAGGAAGAAGGCGACCGGCGTGGTGAGCGCCCCGGCCAGCAGCCAGGGCCGGCGCGGGCCCAGCCGTGACCTGGTCCGGTCCGACCAGCGGCCCACCGCCGGGTTGATCACCAGGTCCCAGACCTTCGGCGCGGCGACCACCACCCCGGCCAGCCACGCGGGCACGGCCAGGAAGTTCGTCATGTAGTACAGCAGCAGGAGACCGGGCACGGCGTTGAACGTGGCGGTGCAGAACGAGCCGACGCCGTAGCCGAGTCGCACACCTGTGGAAACCGTGCGGGGCGTCACGGCCGGGGCGATCATGAGCCTTATTCAAGCCGAGCGAGAGCTTGTTCGGTAGGGCCCACTTTCCACCGGGGGCCGGGGGGCCGGCCCCCGTGGTCAGTCCCTGACGTCGGCGCACACCACGTGTGCGCCGATCTCGATCATCCGGCGCTCGCTGCGCGCGTCGGCCACCCTGGCCATGAGGATCGGCGCCTCGCTGGCCGCGAACTGCGGCAGCCGGGCGCGTACGCCGCGGTGCAGGTCGCGCACGACGTCCTCGGCCGCCGACATGTGCACCTTGACGTGCAGCATGATGCCGGGGGCGCCCGAGGCGGTGCGCGCCTCGGAGATCCAGACGTGGTGCACGAGCGGATAGTCGGCGAGCATCCGCGCGATGGCCCGTCTCAGCGCGGGCAGGATCGGATGCGCGCAGCGCCGGTAGCCCGGGTCCACCTGCTGCATCGGCCCCGACAGGTGCGGGCGGGGCGCGGGCACCCAGGGCAGCGCGGGCGCCTGCGGCGTCGGCGCCGCCACCTGCGCCATGGGCGTGGACGTCCGCGACACCGTGGCCATCGCGCCGGTGGCGTAGGCGGCGGGCACCGCCCCCGACAGGACGGGGGTCGGCCCGGTCCTGGTCGAGGTGAGGTACCGCTGGAGGTCGTCGATCGGCACGGCGGCCGCGGCTGGGCCGGCGGCGTCGATCACGATCTCCCGCACGCCGGTGACGCGCTGGATGTCCAGGATGGTGTCGGCGTCGCACGCCGAGAGGGAATGGCTGCCACGGTGCCTGGCGTAGGTCGTCGGCCCGGTGTAACCGAGCAGCACCCGGTCACCGGCTTGGGTCGTCCCTAGGACGACCGATCGATCTGGTCGCACAGCCACCAGGACTCCACCGTCGGCGAGAGCCGCCAGCAGGCGATGCGGAGCGCCATGCTGGGCGAGCACGTCGGCAAGCGCAGGATTCCCGATGCTCATATGACGAACCATAGGTAGTCGGCCACGGCTTATCAGGCTAATGGCCAATAAATCTCCCGATCAATACAAAGATGGGTGCAGTGTGGATGACTTTGCCGGGCGCTGGGTAGCGCCACGGCCGTCTCAGAATCCGGGTCCCTCGTGAACGCGTTCACAAGCATCGATAGACTCTGAGGGATCCCCGAGGGACCCAGCGACGTGTCCCTCGTGCCCGCCGCATGCCCCTTAAGGATCCACACCAGTGAACAAGCCCGTCGTTCTGGTCGCAGAGGAACTGTCCGAGGCCGGCCTCGCCGTACTCGGCGCTGATTTCGAGGTCCGCCACACCGACGGCGCCGACCGTTCCCAGCTGCTGCCCGCGCTCGCCGACGTGGACGCGCTCATCGTCCGCTCGGCCACGCAGGTGGACGCCGAGGCCATCGCCGCCGCCCCCAAGCTGCGGGTGGTGGCGCGCGCCGGTGTCGGTCTGGACAACGTCGACGTCGAAGCGGCCACCAAGGCCGGTGTCATGGTCGTCAACGCTCCGACCTCCAACATCACCAGCGCCGCCGAGCAGACCATCGCGCTCATCCTGGCCAGCGCGCGCAACACGGCCCAGGCCCACGCCGCGCTGAAGAACGGTGAGTGGAAGCGGTCCAAGTACACCGGCGTCGAGCTCGACGAGAAGGTCGTCGCCATCCTCGGCCTCGGCAAGATCGGCCAGCTCGTGGCGCAGCGGCTGCAGCCGTTCGGCGTCGAGCTGATCGCCTACGACCCCTACCTGCCGCCGGCCCGCGCCGCGCAGATGGGCGTCAAGCTGCTCAGCCTCGAAGAGGTGCTCAAGCAGGCCGACTTCATCACCGTGCACCTGCCCAAGTCCAAGGAGACGCTCGGGCTCATCGGTGACAAGGAACTGCACGAGGTCAAGCCGAGCGTGCGCATCATCAACGTGGCGCGCGGCGGCATCGTGGACGAGGGCGCGCTCTACGCCGCCATCAAGGAGGGCCGCGTCGCCGGCGCCGGCCTCGACGTGTTCTCCAAGGAGCCGTGCACGGACAGCCCGCTGTTCGAACTCGACCAGGTCGTCGTGACGCCGCACCTGGGCGCCTCCACCCACGAGGCCCAGGAGAAGGCGGGCACCCAGGTCGCGCGCAGCGTGAAGCTGGCGCTGGCCGGCGAGTTCGTGCCGGACGCGGTCAACGTCCAGGGCGGCGCGGTGGCTGAGGACGTCAAGCCCGGCCTGCCGCTGGCCGAGAAGCTGGGCCGGGTCTTCACCGCCCTGGCCGGCGAGGTCGCCACCAAGCTCGACGTGGAGGTGCGCGGCGAGATCGCCTCGCAGGACGTGCGGGTGATCGAGCTGGCCGCGCTCAAGGGCGTGTTCGCCGACGTGATCGAGGAGCAGGTCACCTACGTCAACGCGCCGCTGCTGGCCAAGGACCGCGGCGTGACCGTGGAGCTGGTGACCAGCTCGGACAGCCCCGACTGGCGCAACGTGGTGACCGTGCGCGGAGTGCTGGCCGACGGCCGCCAGGTCTCGGTCTCCGGCACGCTGTCCGGCCCCCGGCAGATCACGAAGATCGTCGAGGTCAACGGCTACGAGATGGAGATCGAGCCGACCGAGCACCTGTCGTTCTTCACCTACGCCGACCGCCCCGGCATCGTCGGCGTGGTCGGCCGCATCCTCGGCGAGCAGGGCATCAACATCGCCTCGATGCAGGTGGCCCGTGACGTCAAGGGCGGCAAGGCGCTCATCGCGCTGACCGTCGACTCGGCGATCCCGGCCGACGTGGTCGAGCAGATCGGCGCGGAGATCGGCGCGGAGAGCGGCCGTTCGGTGGATCTCACCGACTGATCCGTTCCAACCAGGAAAGACCGCCGCGTGGACCGGTCCCGCGGCGGTCTTTTGTTGTCTCAACATGCGAGATGCTAGGACATCCAACGAGACACTGTGGCTGCCACCAGGTAGTGTTACGAGAAATGCGCCAGGTTCTCGTACTTATTACCTGCCGCGGCGGGGCCTGTTAGGGCAGGTCGACGACTCGCCGCGGTGAGTGGCGTTGTGTCGGCCGGTAAGTCCCCTTCGTTCGGTCCGTGATCCGGACCCACGAGATCAGGCCCGGTCGGATTCGCGACCGGGGTCCGACTCCTCAGGTCAACCGCGTCCGCGAAATGAGATGAGCCACATGTACGAGATGTATGCCTTCCACCGTGCCGAAGAGCAGCGCGACGAGGCCGCCGAGGCCCTGCAGACCGCGCTGGACCGGCGCGACAACGGCGGCGCGCCGGAGCACTCCGGCCGCTGATCCCACTCGGGAACGTTCTACCGCTCCCGGACGTGGAGTGAGTGCGCGAGGGCGAGCGCGCCGAGCAGCGGGGCGTCGTCGGTGAAGACGGCCGGTCGCACCTCGGGCGGGAACGGCACCGCGCGCCGCACCTCCGCGGTGATCCTGGGCATGATCAGTTCGGCGGCGCCCATCATGCCGCCGCCGATCACGACCCGCTCCGGGTCGACGGTCACGCACAGGTTGGCCACCGTCATGGCCAGCGTGGCCAGCGCTTCCTCGACCAGTTCACGCACCTCCGCCGAGCCCGAGCCCGTCGTCCGGGCGCCGTCGGCCTGGCGGGTGAGCAGTTCCTCGGTCGTGGTCTCGCGGCCGAGCAGCGCGCCGGCCCGCGCGGCCAGCCCGCCGCCTGACACCCGTTCCTCCAGGGGCACCCGGCCGTCGGCGAAGGCCGGCTCGCCCGGGGTCACCTGGAGATAGCCGATCTCGCCCGCGGCCCCGTGTGCTCCGGCGACCACCTCGCCGCCGATCACCAGCGCCGCGGCCAGGCCGGTGCCCAGGTTGACGTACACGCCGGTGGACACGCCGCGCAGCGCGCCCCAGCGCAGCTCGGCGCGGGCGGCGGCGTTCACGTCGTTGTCGATGGCGACAGGCGTGCCGCCGTACGCCTCGCCGAGCAGCCTGGGCAGTTCCAGCCCTTCCCAGCCCGGCACGTTCGGCGCCAGCCGTACCACGCCGTCGCGGACGATCCCGCAGGTCGAGAAGCCGACCGCGGCCGGCTCCGGGTTCAGCTCGCGGGCCGCGGCGAGCGCCCGGGCGAGCGCGTCAGGTCCGGAGTCGAGCCTGACGCGGGCCGCGAAGGACGGGCCGTCGGTCTCCGAGACGCCGACGGCCACCTTCGTGCCGCCCACGTCGATCCCCAGCACACCATTCATCCAGGCCACCGCCTTCCATGATCCGGCTCATCATGGTGCCATCCCCCGAGACGCGAAGGCGTCGGGGGCGCTCGACTCCGGAGAGCCGAACCCGGGACGTCCCGCACCGCGCCGCAGGCGGGGCGCCGGGGCGGCGGGGTGTGGGACGGCGGGGCTCGGCGCCCGGCACGGCGGGCCGGGTGGGCCACGGCAGCCGGTCAATGAGCGAGGCGTTGCGTC
>NZ_JABCPZ010000439.1 GCF_013283785.1 Nonomuraea antri | reverse complement strand
CATCGTGCCCCACCCGCCCCCGGAGCAACAAGGACGTCTTCTTCCTGGGAATGCCTTTCCCCGGAAAAACTCCCGCCAATTACGCGATATACCGATATCGCGACCGAGAGAGGCCGGGACCGCACCCGGATTTCCGTCACCTGAGCAGCCCGGAACCACGACAATGGCCAGGTATGGATTCCGCAGCGAAGAATCAACGGGGACCTTTGGCGGACTTCCTCACTTCCATGAGAGCGCTGGTCGACGTGCGCGAGGCCGGGCTGCCCGTCAGCGGCCAGCGTCGTCGCGTGCCCGGCCTGCGCCGCGAGGAGGTCGCGCACCTGGCGGGCATCAGCACCGACTACTACACCCGCCTGGAGCAGGGGCGCGTGCGCACGGCGTCGATGGGCGTGCTGCACGCGCTCGGCCGCGCCCTGCGGCTGAACGCCGACCAGCAGCGCCACCTCGTCCGGCTGGCCCAGCCCGACCCCGGCGGCCCGGCCGTGGCCGGCCGCCAGCAGGTGAGCCCGCAGGTCGAGCGCCTGCTGGCCAACCTCGTCGACACCCCCGCCCTGGTCTTCGGCCGCTACCTGGACATCCTGGCCTGGAACCGGCTGGCCTCGGCGCTGCTCGGCGACCTGGCCGCGATCAAGCCACGGCGGCGCAACTACGCTCGGATGATCTTCCTCGACCCGCACACGCGCGCCCTGTCGCTGGAGTGGCGCGAACGCGCGCAGGAGGTGGTGTCGAGCCTGCGCCTGGCCGCCGGGATCGACCCCGAGCAGCCCCGGCTGCGCGACCTGGTCACCGAGCTGTCGGCACACGACAGCGACTTCCGCACCTGGTGGACCCAGCACCTGGTCACCACCAGGACACTCGGCCGCTGCCGGCTCAGCCATCCGGTGGTCGGGCGCTTCGACGTCGACTGGCAGGCGCTCAACGTCCCCGACGGCACCGACCAGGCGGTCGTCTTCATCACCGCGCCCCACGGCAGCGCGAGCCACGGGGCGATCCGCCGGCTCGACGCCTGGGCGCGCTCGCGCGACCTGCGCGCGGGGCCGGTCCCCGCGCATCCGGACTGACCGCGCATCCGGGCCGACGTGCTTCCGGGCTGACCGCGCATCCCGGCAAATGGCCGCATCCCGGCCGGCGGAGTGTCAAGAGTTGTGCCAGGGCCGGTGAAAAGGCCGCCGGCCCGGACGATCCAGGCGCCGGGCGCCGTTAGCCTCGACGCCCACCCTCAGACCCAGGACACCGTCGGGAGGGCGAGCACGTGACGCTCGGCAAGTCGCACATTCACGACATCGACCTGCGGGACGACGTCGTGATCAAGCGGTACCGCTCGTGGGCCAGGCGCGAGCCGCACCGGGAGTGGGCCGCGCTGAGCCTGGTCGCCACGCACGTCCCCGGCCTGGCCCCGGTCCCGCTGCGGGCCAGGCTCGACGGGGTCCCGCCGTGGATCATGATGACCAGGCTGCCCGGACTCCCGCTCGACGGCAGGCACGTCACCTCCGATCAGGTGGCCGCCGTCGCCGACGCGCTCACGCTGCTGCACCGGGCGGTCCCCGCCGACGCCGTCCAGGAGCTGCGCCCGGCCGTGTGGACGCCGTCCGCCGCGGTGACCAGGGCCCGCACCTGGGCCGAGCGGAATCCCGATCCCGGCGGCGACGACCCCCTGGTGGCGGAGGCCTTCGCGCGCGGCAGGGAGTGGCTGACCGGCCCGGTCCCCGACCGGCTCACCGCAGGACCGGCGGCCCCGGTGCTCGGCCTGGCCGACGGCGACGTCTCGAACTACCTGTGGAACCCCATCACCGGCCAGGCGCACGTCATCGACTGGGAGCACGCGGGCCGCAGCGACCGGGCCTTCGAGCTGGCCGAGGTGGCCGAGCACATCTCCCACGCCGACGGCGACAGGTTCCTGTCGCACCTCACGCTGTCGTCCGCCGAGGCCGCGCGGGTGCGGGACTTCCGCATCCTGCTGGCGGTGAGCTGGCTGCTCATGCTCGGCCCGCAGGGGCCCTGCCCGGCGCGCGCCGGCACCGGTGAGCTGGAGCGGCAGGCCGGACGGGTGCTCGCGCTGCTCGGCCACGAACCCGCCGCGAAGCCCAGGCGGCGGGTCTTCACGCTGGCCCGGCCGTACCTCGGCTGGCTCTCCTGAGCGCGTACCGGCCGGCCAGCCGCGCGACGGCGACCAGGACGCCCGCCACCGCGGCCGTCACCAGCCACGCCATGAACGTCGGATACAGGTAGACCACCTGGATCCACATGATGTCGCCGCCCCGCGACAGCACCCGGAAGACCGCGCTCATGCTCGCGCACAACGCCGCGGGCGCCAGCAACGGCAGCACCCACCACCACCGGCGGCGGGCGGCCCACCGGCGCGCCCGCACGACCCCGCGCCAGGCCAGGACGATCGTCGCCAGCGTCAGTGCCGCGAAGAGCACGTCCACGGCCAGGTACGACGACCGGGACGGAACCTCGGGCGCCCGGCCCTCGATCATCGCGACCAGGCCGTCCTTGAGCGCCCGGGCGTCGGAGAAGGCCATGCCGGTGTTGGCCATGACCGCCAGCCCGTACCCGGAACGCGGCAGCAGCACCTGGTAGGCGGTCGAGGTGAACAGGTCGCCGCCGTGCTGGATCACCGGCTCGCCGCCCGGGGTCGTCCCGGCCGACCAGCCCAGCGCGTACGAGTCGTCCAGCCGCGACGGGGTGCGCATCTCCCGCATCCCGGCCGGCGACAGGACGCCCCGGTGCTGCGCGATGAGCCAGCGCGCCAGGTCGGAGGCGGTGCTCAGCACCCCGCCCGAGCCGTTGCCGAACCCGGCCGGCTCGGGCAGCGGGACGCTCAGGCCGAGCGCGTACAGGTGGCCGCGGGCACTGGCGGGCAGGTCGCGGTCGGTGTCGATGGTGGTGCTGTGCCGCATGCCGAGCGGCTCGAACACGCTCGCCCTGAGGTGGTCGGCGAACGGCCGGCCGGCGACGACCTCGACCAGCCGGGCGGCGACCTGGTAGTTGGTGTTGTGGTAGCGGTGCACGGTCCCGGGCGCGGCGGCGAGCCCGGCGGTTTTGAGCCTGGCCACCGCGCCGCGCAGCGTGCTCGGCTGGGGCAGGCTCTTCTCGCGGAAGGCCGAGTCGGCCATGCCGGAGGTCTGGTCGAGCAGCTGCCTGACGGTGATCGCCGCCGCCCTGGGGTCGGCCATGGTGAACTCCGGCAGGTACGTCCTGACCGGCCGGTCGAGTTCGACCCTGCCGCGCTCGACCAACTGCATGACGGCCAGCGCGGTGAACGACTTGCTGACCGAGGCGACCGCCATGGGCGTGTCGGCCGTCACCGGGTCGCCGGCCGCGGTCCTGCCGTAGCCGGCCGCGTGGACGACCCGCGTCCCGTGGGTGACCGCGACCGCCACCCCGGGCACGCCGGTGGCCGCGCGGTAGCGGGCGACGAACGCGTCCACGGCGGCGGGCGTGATCTCCGCGGCCGCCGGGGTCGCGGACGGCGCGGACAGTGCGGACAGTGCGGACAGTGCGATCGTCGAGGGGAGCAGGGTGAGGGCGAGGGCGGCGAGGGTGTTCCTGAGCACCCGCCGACGCTAACCGCGCCCCCCGCGCCCCGGCCATTGGGGAA
>NZ_JABCPZ010000438.1 GCF_013283785.1 Nonomuraea antri | reverse complement strand
GCGGGGTCGTGGTCGTGACGCTCAACTACCGGCTCGGCATCGAGGGGTTCGCGCAGATCGACGGCGCGCCGGCCAACCGGGGGCTGCTCGACCAGGTCGCGGCCCTGCGGTGGGTCCAGGACGACATCCGGGCGTTCGGCGGCGACCCGGACCGGGTCACGGTCTTCGGGCAGTCGGCGGGCGGCGGGTCGGTCGCCGCGCTGCTCGCCATGCCGCGTGCCGCCGGGCTCTTCCGGCGGGCGATCGCGCAGAGCGTGGTGGGCACGTTCTTCTCCCCTGAGCTGGCCGCCGACGTCGCCGCCGCCTGCGCCGCCGAGCTGGGGGTACGCCCCACCGTGCCGGGCCTGTCGGCGGTGGCCCCGGACGAGCTGCCCGCCGCCGGTGACGCCGTCTTCGCCAAGATGGACCAGTGGCGGGAACGCTGGGGGCGGATCACCCACCGGCCGATCCCGTACGCGCCGGTCGTCGACGGTGACGTCCTGCCGACGACCCCATGGCAGGCGCTGGCCGGCGGCGCCGCGCGGGACGTCGGGCTGCTCGTCGGGCACACGCGTGATGAGCACCGGCTGTTCAGCCTGATCGACGGCGTGCTCGGCCAGGTCACGTCCGAGCAGGCCCAGGCCGCGCTGCACCTGCTCGCCCCGGGCCAGGACGGCGCCCGCGGCTACCGCGAGGCGTTCCCTGACGCGTCAGACGAGGAACTGTACGAACTGGTCAACGCGGACTGGCTGTTCCGCATGCCGAGCCTGCACCTGGCCGAGGCGCAGCTCTCCGGCGGCGGCCAGGCCCACCTGTACGAGCTGACCTGGCCCGCGCCGGCGATGGACGGGCTGCTCGGCGCCTGCCACGGCCTGGACGTGCCGCTCGTCTTCGGCAACCTGGGCCCGAGCGGCGGCCAGCCCGCCATGCTGATCGGCGACCCGCCTTCCCCTGAGGCGGAGGAGCTGTCGGCGCGGATGCGCGAGGCGTGGACGGCGTTCGCCGCGCACGGCGACCCGGGCTGGCCCGCGTACGACGCCGGCCACCGGCTCACCCGGCTCTTCGACACGCCGTCCACGATCGCCGCCTATCCGGAGGTGGCTTCGCGGCTGATCTGGCAGGACCACGACTTCGCGCCGCTCCCGCTGCTCGTCCGCTGAAGAACGGCGCGAAGTACGGGGTCAGCGGAAGGAGCGGCGGTAGGCGGCCGGGGTGGTGCGCAGGGCGGTGTGGAAGCGGCGGCGGAGGTTGACCGCCGAAGAAAGCCCGACCCGGTTGGCGATGGTCTCGACGGGCAGGTCGGTCTCCTCCAGCAGGGCGCGGGTGGCGGCCAGCCGGCGTTCGAGCAGCCACCGGGCCGGCGGCACGCCGAGCTGCTCGGCGAACTGACGGGTGAGCGTCCTGGGCGAGACGCCCGAGAACGCGGCCATGTCCTCGACGGTGACGTGGTCGGGCAGGCGCGAGAGCAGCCATTCGAGCAGGGGCGCCAGCGAGTCCGGCATGGGCCCGGTGGTGGGCAGCGGCGGGTACTGGCGCTGGCAGCCCTCGCGGTGCGGACCGGCGGCGAGCTGACGGCCGATGCGCATGGCATGGGCCGCGCCGTACTCCTGGAACACCTGGTGGAGGCAGAGGTCGAGGGTGGCGGCCGAGGCTCCGGCGGTGGCGACGTCGCCGTGGTCGACGTAGATGACCGTGTCGTCCAGGATGACGCGGGGGTGGCGGGCGGCGAGCTCGCCGGACAGCTCCCAGTGGACGGAGGCGCGCCGGCCGTCCAGCAGCCCCAGCGCGGCGGGGACGAAGATCCCGGCGCAGACGGCGACGATCCGGGCACCTCGGGCATGGGCCCGGGACACGGCCTGGAGCACGGCGGGCGAGGGGGCCAGGGTCCAGCTCCAGCCCGCGATGACCACGGTGGCGGCGTCGTCGATGGCTTCGAGACCGGCGTCCACCTGGATGGGGACGCCGAGCGTGGTGGACAGGGAACCGGGAATTTCGGCGCACAGGCTGAAGCTGTAGTGCTGCGGGATGTCCGGGCCGTGGTAGCCGAAGACGGCCGAGGCGGAGGTGACCGGGTAGAGCTCCTGGTTCGGGGCGACCAGGGCGACCACGCGGTGCGGGCTTGACGGGGCCGGGGGTGTCTCCGGGCAGTCCAGGACCATGGCGTAAATGTACCCAATGATGTCATTTGGGACACCGGTGCTCTGATCTGGAAAAATCCAGAATTGGGCGCATGTGGACGAGGAACTTCACCCTCTACTTCGGGGCCCGCACGATCTCACTGCTCGGCGACGCGATGATGCCCGTCGCCTCCGCCCTGGCGATCGGCGAGGTGTACGGGATCGCCGGCGTCGGCTACGTGCTCGCGCTCTGGACCGCGTCGGCGGTGCTGGTCATGTTGTTCGGCGGGGTCGTGGCCGACCGGATCGGCGCCCGGGTGCTGATGATCGGTGCGGACGTGGTCAGGGTGATCACCCAGGGAGTCGTGGCCTGGGCCTTCCTGGACGGCGCGCCGCCGTACCCGCTGTTGCTGGCGATGGCGTTCTTCTCCGGCATGGCGGCCGGGGTGTTCGAGCCGTGCGTCAACGGCATGGTCCCGCTGGTCGCCAAGGACGCGCAGCGGGCCAACGCCACGTTGAAGATCGCGGAGGCGGTCACCCAGCTGGCGGGTCCCGCGCTGGCCGGGGTGCTGATCGTCGTCACCGGGCCGGTCTTCGTCTACACCTTGGACGCCGCGACGTTCCTGGTCAGCGGGGTGTGCCTGCTGCTGGTCCGGGTCAAGGTGCCCAGGCCGGCGCCGTCCAACGTGCTGAGCGACCTGCGCAGGGGCTGGGAGGAGTTCAAGGCCAGGAGTTGGATGTGGTCGGTCATCCTGGTCTGGGTGTTCTGGGGCGTGCTGGTGATCGGGCCGTACGTGCCGCTGTCGTCACAGGTCATCGGCGTCGACTACGGCTGGGTGATGGCGGCGCTCGGCCTCGGCACCGTGCTGGGCGGGCTGGTGGCGATCAAGCTCAGGCCGTCGCGGCCGCTGGCCGCCGGGGCGGTCGCGCTGAGCGGGTACGTGGCGGTGCCGCTGACGGTCGCGCTCGGGCTGCCGCTGCCGCTGCTGATGGCCGGGCACCTGCTCGGCGGCTGCGCGTGGGCGTTCTGGTCGGTGATGTGGTCCACCAGCGTGCAGACGCAGGTCGCGCCGGACGTGCTGAACCGGGTCAACGCCTACCAGGTGGCCGGATCGGTGGCCGGGATGGCGGTCGGCCAGGCGCTGGCCGGGCCGGTCACCGAGCTGGTCGAGCCGCGTACGTTCATGCTGGGCTCGGCGGTGGTGGCGGTCGGCGTGGTGGCCGCGCTGCTGCTGATCAGGCCGATCAGGCGGCTGGGCAGGACGTCTCCGGGGGAGCCGGCCGGTGGCGCGCCGGTCGAGGTGGCGGTCGGTTCGACGACATGACAGCCGTGCGGTCGGTGAGGGCGAGGGACATGGTGGCGGGCTCCTTCGAAGTCGTCCGTGGTCGGAGGGTCAGGCGTCGATGGCCTGGTAGAGGGTGGTCCAGAAGTCGTGGATGAGGCGGATGGAGTCGGGGGTGGAGGCGCCGACTTGGGTGAGCAGGATGCCGGTGAGCTGGTGGGCGGGGTCGGCGTAGGTGGC
>NZ_JABCPZ010000437.1 GCF_013283785.1 Nonomuraea antri | reverse complement strand
GTTCGAGGGCGGTCCGGGGGCGGTCCGGGGGAGGCGTCACCTCATGGCTGGATCTGGGCCGTCATCGAATGCCAGGGCGAGGCGTCGAACACCAGCAGGATCGACACGATCTTGCCGTCGTCCAGGCGGAAGTGTTCGGCGGTGCGCTGCGTGCCGGCCGGGGTGGCGGTGTGCACGTCGTACACCAGCGTCGCCTCGGACTCGCCGTACAACTCGCTGATGAGATCGACGCCGGTCACGATCGACACGAAGCCCGGCAGCGTGGCCAGATGCCCCGTCCGGTCGTCGGAGCTGAAGAACGGGCTCTCGAACCGGAACGGCTCGCCGAGGTGCTCGGCGGCCGCGGGCACGTCGCCCAGGAAGCGGGCCTCGTGATAGCCGCGCACGGCGCGGCGGGTGCGCTCCTGGGCCGCCGCCGGCGCCGTCATGAGTCGGATCCGATCCGGCGCAGGTGGGCGGAGAGGCGCTGCTGGTTGGCGGCCAGCCGCAGGCACAGGTCACGGAACGCGAGCAGCTCGTCGGACGAGAAGCCCTGGAACATCGCCCGCATCGCCAGCTGGGACGGCCTGCGGAACGCCGCGATCCACTCCTGACCAGCGGCCGTGATCTCGGCCAGCACCGACCGCCGATCCTGCCGATCGGGCACGCGGCGCACCAGCCCGTCGCGCTCCAAGGTGTCCACCAGGCCGGTCACGTTGCGCGAGCTGACGCCCGCGGCGCGCGCCAGGTCGCCGATGCTGACGCCGTGCCCGGCCGCGCTGAGCCTGATCAACACGTCGAGCGCGCCCGCGCTGAGCCCCCTGCCTTCGGAGCCGTGCGAGCGCAGGCGCTCGACGGCGTGATGCGCGGTACGGACGGCGGCGGCCGCCTCGAAGGCGAGCAGGTCGTCGCCGGTGTCGGCGAACGGGGCCATCGCCTGCCTGGCCCGGGAGTCGTAGAGAAAGCCGTCGGAGTCGCGTTCGTAAATATGTTCTTCCTTCATAGTAAGAAGTGAGATTAGTACGTACTTCCATAATTTGCCAGAGTCTCCGGCTATTCGCGTCAGGAGGCCGACAGTCGGCCGCTGAGGAGGGCAGCAGTACTGCGCCTTGCGGATCGCGCCCCCGTAGAACGCGGCACCTGCCTGCGGCCCTCACCGACCTCGCAGCCAGGACGACGACCGTACACAGGACCGGGTCCCGGAGGCGGCGGCTCGGCCTTGCCGGCTGGCGTCGGCCGGCGACGCCGCGTTCGCGTCGGCTCGGACGGCGGGCCGGGCGGCCGTCGTATTACTCTTGGGCGCATGTCGGCACGTCTGTCGCCCCGCCTCGCTGCCGTGGTGAACGCGCTTCCCGTCCAGCCGCACTCGCGTGTCCTGGAGATCGGGTGCGGGCCGGGGGCGGCGGCCCGGGCGGTCGCGGCGCGGCTCACCACCGGTCACATCCTGGCCGTCGACAGATCCGCCACCGCCATCGCGCAGGCGGAGGCCGCCGCGGTGGACGAGATCGCCTCCGGCCGGATGAGCGTGCGCCAGGTCGCGGGCGAGGACTTCGTCCTGGAGACGGGGGAGGAGCCGTACGATCTCGTGTTCGCCGTCCGCGTCGGCGCGCTCGACGGGCGGCATCCCGAGATCGGGCAGCGGATGCTGGCGCGCATCGCGGCCGCGACCACGGCGCGGGCCAGGCTCTTCATCGACGGCGGCGATCCGCTGCGCGAACTCCCGATCCCCCGGGCCTGACCGGCACACGCTACGCGTGGGTCCCGCCGAGTTCGCCGCGGCCGGACTGGAGGTGGCGGATCTCGGCGGCGGTGTCACGCTCCGACGCCCTGACGAAACGCAGGACCGCGTCGAGCTCCTCGTCGCCGAAGCCGTCCAGGTCGTCCCTGGTGCGCCGGACCAGGCCCGCGTACGCGGCCGTGACCTGGTCGAGGCCGTCCTGCGTGGGTTCGATGAGCACCCGCCTGCGGTCGCCGGGGTCGGGCACGCGGCGGACGCAGCCGGCCGCGACCAGCCGGTCGATCATGCGTGAGGCCGATCCGGTGGTGAGGTTCACCCGCTTGGCCAGGGCGCCGGGCGTCGCCGGTCCGTACTGGCCGAGGATGTGCAGGCACTGCACGTCGGTGTCGGTGACGCCGAGCCGGGTGGCGACGACGTTGTTGAGCTGGACGACCAGGATCGCCCAGCCGGGTATCGCGGCCCTGACGAGCTCGTCGAGCAGCGCCTGCCGGCTCTGGGCCTGCCGGTTCTGTGCCTGCCGGTTCTGGTCCTGCCGGCTCTGGCCCGGCTTGTCCTGAGCGGGGGCCGCCCGGTCCGGTTCGGTCACGGTGACACCGATTCCCTTCAATTCGCTGCGCCGCGCAGCGAAAAGTGCGCTACATTGGCTGCGTCGCGCAGTTGCTGCGTCATGCATCGAATTCTATCCCATCTCCCCGATCTCAGGAGCGCACTCCCAGCATGGCCACCCTTTCACCGCGCCGCCCCGGCGCCCCGGACCCCGGCCTCCTGTCAGGTCGCGCCGCCGTCGTCGTCCTGGCCGCCGTCCTCATCGCCGCCTTCATGGAACTCCTGGACGCCACCATCGTCAGCGTGGCGGCCCCGGCCATCGCCGCCGACCTGGGCGCGGGCGAGGCCGCACTCCAATGGATGCTGGCCGGCTACACCCTCGCCGTCGGCGCGGGACTGCTCACCGGCGGCCGCGCCGGCGACCAGTTCGGCCGCCGCCGCATGTTCCTCCTGGGGCTGGGCGCGTTCATGCTGGCCTCGGCCGGCTGCGGGCTCGCGACCAGCCCCGGCATGCTGGTCGGACTGCGGGTCGTCCAGGGCCTGGCGGGCGGGCTGATGATCCCGCAGGTGTTCGGCATCATCCGCGCCTCCTTCGCGCCCGCCGCCCGGGCCATGGCGTTCGGCGTGTACGGCGCGGTGCTCGGCCTGGCCTCGGTGGCCGGGCCGCTGCTCGGCGGCCTGCTGACCGAGGCGGACCTGTTCGGCCTCGGCTGGCGGGCGATCTTCTGGGTCAACGTGCCGATCGCGATCATCGGTCTGATCATCGGCGTCCTTGTCATGCCCGAATCCCGCCTGCCCGGCGGGTCCCGGCTGGACCTGCCCGGCGCGCTGCTGGCCGCCACCGCCGCGACGCTCCTGCTCCTGCCCCTGCTGCAGGGCCGTGACTGGGGCTGGCCGTGGTGGAGCTTCGCCGTCCTGGCCTGCGCGGTGCCCGTCTTCGCGCTGTTCCTGGTCAGGGAACGATGGCTCGCGGCGCGCGGCGGCCAGCCGATCCTCGACCCCGCGCTGCTGCGCGTCCGGGCGTTCGCCGGCGGCCTGGCGGTCTGCCTGCTGTTCTTCGGGGCGCTCGGCTCCTTCTTCCTCCTGCTGTCGCTGTATCTCCAGCTCGGCACCGGGCGCGGCGTGCTCGACACCGGGCTGGTGATCCTGCCGTACGCCATCGGCTCGATCCTCACCTCGGGCGTCGGCGCCGGTCTGGCCCACCGCGCCGGCCGGGCCCTGCTGGTCAGCGGCGCGCTGGTGCTCGCCGGGTCGCAGGCCGGGCTGCTGCTGATCGTCCGCGACGGGGCGAACCCTTCCTTCTGGCTGCTGGCCGCGCCGCTGTTCGTGGGCGGGCTGGGGCTGGGGCTCACCGCGCCGTCCC
>NZ_JABCPZ010000436.1 GCF_013283785.1 Nonomuraea antri | reverse complement strand
GGGTGGCGGCTGGTGAGGGGGGTGGAGGAGGAGGCGGCGCAGCCGTACGGGCTGCTCACGCAACTCACGCCCGCCGCGTTCGCCGAACGCATCGGACTCACCACCTCCTCCCCCGAACGCCTGGCGTTCGCCGCGGGGGCCTCAGGAGGCGTGCCGGGGAGTTCCGTGTTCGCCTCGGGAGTGGCGGGGTCGCTCGCTCGGTACCTCGACTGTCTGCGCGACGACGCCACGCGGGTCCTGGTCGTCGACGACGCCCACTGGGCCGACCCGGAGTCCCTGCGCGCCCTGGCGCACGTGCTGCGCCGCCTGCCGCCCGGCCGCCGCCTGCTCACGATCGTCACCGTACGCACCGGTCACCCGCTGCCCGCCGGTTTCGAGCGTTTCCTCCGGGACGAGCAGGCCGTGCACCTGCCGCTGGGCGGGCTGACGGCGTCCGATCTGCGGGTGCTCAGCGGCTCCGCGATCACCCCGCGTGCCGCGGAACGGCTGCGCCTGCACACCGACGGCAACCCGCTGCACGCCCGCGCCCTGCTCGGCCAGGTTCCCGCCGACGTGCTCGACGACCCGGCCGTGCCGCTGCCCGCGCCGCCGCACTACGCGTTGCCGCCGCTGTCCCGGCAGGCGGCGGACCTGCTCACGGCGGCCGCGGTGCTGGGCGTGGAATGCCCGTTCGCACTGGCCGCCGACCTGGCCGCTGACGTGGCCGGCGATGTGGCGGCCGAGACCGCCGATCCTGCTGATGCGTTCGCCGCGCTGGACGAGGCCGTCGCCGCCGGGCTGGTGACCGAGCGGCGTACGGTGGGGTCGTTGCGCATCAGGTTCGCCGACCGGCTCGCCCACGCGGCCATCTACCAGCGGCTCGGCCCGGCACGGCGGACCCGGCTGCACCGGCGGGCGGCGGAACTCGTACCCGAGGAGGGCGCGCGGTTGTGGCACCGGGTGCAGGTCGCCGACCGCGCCGACCACCGGCTGGCGAGCGACCTGGCGAGCCACGCGCGCCGCCTGGCCGCGGGCGGCCGCTGGGCGGACACGGCCGAGCAGCTGGCGCACGCGGCGCGGCTGACCGACTCTCCGGGCGCGCGTGACGCGCTGACGGCCGAGACCGTGGACGCGCTGCTGGCCGACGGCCGCGTCGCCGAGGCGGCGGAACTGAGCGCGGACCTGGCCCGCTGCCCGGACCGGGCGATCGCGAACTACGCCAGGGGCGCCGTGCACCACGCCGCCGACCGGCTGCCCGAGGCCCTGGACCTCCTCGGCGACGCCTACGACCACTGCGGCCCCGGCCAGGAACGGCTCGCCCGCCGGATCAGCGCCCACCTGTGCCTGCTCCACCTGGCGGAAGGCCGCCTGGAGCCGGCCACGACCTGGGCCGACCGCGCGGACGCCCCCACCGCCACCGCCACCGCCACCGCCGCGACCGAAACCGAGACCGGCACCAGGGCCGGCACCGACACCGCGCCCGGGACGGTTTCGGCGCGCGCAGGGGATCCGGCGGCGGAGATGGTCGCGCCCGCCGCGTTCGGGACGCCGCACCTGACCGCCCCGCTCGCCCGCGCCGCCCTGCAGGTGTGGTCGGACGACCTGGTCAACGCCCGGACGACCCTCACCGGCCTGCTGGACCGCGCCGACCGGCTGTCCACCCCGGCCGAGATCGTCACCAGGACCGTACTCGCCCAGGCCGACCACCGTCTCGGGCACTGGGAGGCGGCCCAGTCGTACGCGGAGGCGGCGGCCGGGCTGGCCGACGAGAGCGGCCACGCGTGGCTGTCCGGGTGGGCGCACGCGACGGCGGGCGCGATCGCCGCCGTGCGCGGCGAGACCGACCGCGCGGAGAGGCACGTGCGCGTCCCGGCCGCGGGCCTGCTCGCCCGCGCCCACCTGTCGTGGGCCCGCGCCTGCCTGGCCAACGCGCTCGGCGACGCGGACGCCGTGATCACCGCGCTCGCCCCCTGGGAGGGCACGCTCTCCCCCGGCGGCAAGCCCGTCACGCGCGGCCGGGCCGCGGCGCTCGCCGTCGTCGCCGAGCCCGGTCTGCTCCCCTGGGCCGACCTGCTCGCCGACGCCTACACCGCGCTGGGCAGGCACGCCAGGGCGAGGGCGCTGCTGGAGCGTTCCGAACGGGCGGCCGAGGCGCGGCACCGGCACTCGGTCCTGGCCGCGCTCGCCCGCGCCCGCGCCACGCTGCTGGCCGCCGAGGGTGATCACGAGGGTGCGGAGGAGCGGTTCGAGGCCGGTCTGCGGCACGCAGGCAAGGTGGAGCAGCCGTTCGAGTCGGCCCGCCTGCACCTGGCCTACGGCTCGTTCCTGCGCCGCGCGGGCCGGCGTACCGCGGCCGCGCACCACCTGCGGCAGGCGGCCACGCTGCTCGACGCGCTCGGCGCCCGCCCGTACGCCGAGCGCTGCGCGCAGGAACTGGCCGCGTGCGGCCTGAGCCGCTGGGCCGACCCGATGGGCCTGACGCCGCAGGAACACGCGGTGACCAGGCTGGTCGCCACCGGCCTGACGAACCAGCAGGTGGCCAGGGAGCTGACGCTGAGCGTGAAGACGATCGAGTACCACCTGAGCCACGCCTACGCCAAACTCGGCGTCACCACGCGCAGCGCGCTGACCGCGCTCCTGTCCAGGTCCGCCTGACGGACAGACGCGAAAGCGGGTGGCGAGCCCGGAGGCTCACCACCCGCTCGTGAACAGCGTGATCAGGTCCGGCAGTTGACCGGGTAGACGGCTTCGGCCTTCGGCTGGTCGTGGTTGAGCACTTCCAGCGCGACCGTCCCGTCCTTGCGTTCCGGACGGTACCAGTACCAGGCCTGCACCTGGAGGATCCCGCCGCTCTCCACCTTGTGGGTCTTGGCCTCGGTCGGCTTGCCGTCGATGACCCACCGGTAGGTGACCTCGGAGCCGGCCGGGGCCTTGAACGTGCCGTGCGCGGTCACGTACGGGTCGGTGGCGCAGTTGCCGTAGTAGGCCATCGGACGGAGCTCGGTGATGCTGACGGTGCCGGGCGTGGCGGCCTTGCAGGTCCAGCTGTAGGGGACGGTGTAGGTGGGCTTGTTGTGGTTCAGCACCTCGAAGCGGATGTTGCCGGAGCCGCTGGTCCTGGCCTGGCTGTACCAGAAGTCGCCGACCTTCTGGGTGATGCCGGGCCGCAGCCGCTCGCTCCTGACCGGCTGGGGCGTGCCGTCCACGACGAACCGGTAGCGGATGTCGGTCTCGCGGTCGGTCATGACCAGCGCCTCGGCGCGCTGCGACATCCAGCCGTCGCACACGCCGGTGTGGACGGGGGCGAGCATGTACTGGAAGGAGAGCGTGGCCGGGTTCGGCTCGGGGGTGCAGCGGAAGGTGAAGTCACGCTCGACCGGCTCGCTCGGTCCGCCCTCGGTCATCAGGCCGAGGGTGTGGGAGCCGCCGTTGGGCGTGTCGAGGGTCCAGGTGGCCGAGATGTCCTGGGTGCGCGGCCGGCTGCCGGCCGGGAAGTCGACGGTCTGGCGCTGCCACGGCCTGCCGTCCAGGATCCACCAGTACGTGACCTGCTGCGCCGCGCCGGCGGCCAGCGTGATGCGGCCGGTGGCCTGGTAGCCGATGGGCTCGTCGCAGTAGCCCTCGTAGTCGCCGGGGGTGATGCCGGTGATCTGCGGCACGGGCTTCTGCGCGGGCGGCGGCGAGG
>NZ_JABCPZ010000435.1 GCF_013283785.1 Nonomuraea antri | reverse complement strand
GGTGGTGGGGTCGTGGTGGTGCCGGGGGCGGCGCCGTACTCGAGGCTCGACGACTCGCCGCCGCCCGACTACGGCGAGTACTTCGACCGCGCCGAGTCGCTCGGCCTGCTCGCCCCGGCCGAGCACCGCGAGGTGTGGATCCCGTTCGAGTCGGCGCGCGGCTGCTGGTGGGGCGCCAAGCACCACTGCACCTTCTGCGGACTGAACGGCACCTCGATGGCCTTCCGCGCCAAGTCGCCCGAACGGGTCGCGGCCGAACTGGCCGAGCAGGCCCGCAGATACCGCAGCTTCAGGTTCGAGGCCGTGGACAACATCCTCGACCCGCGCTACCTGGAGGAGCTGTTCCCGCGCCTGCGCGACTCCGACTACGAGCTGTTCTACGAGGTCAAGGCCAACCTGAGCCGGGCCCAGCTGAAACGGCTGGCCGAGAGCGGCGTCCGGCACATCCAGCCGGGACTGGAGTCGCTGAGCACACCGGTGCTGCGGCTGATGCGCAAGGGCGTCACCGCCGCGCAGAACGTCAACGTGCTGCGCTGGGCCCAGCACTACGGCATCGAGGTGTCGTGGAACCTGCTGTGGGGCTTCCCCGGCGAGCGCGCGGACGACTGCGCCGCCCAGGCCGCGCTGATCCCGCACCTGGCGCACCTGCGGCCGCCGGAGAGCGCGGCCAGGATCTGGCTGGAGCGGTTCAGCCCGCTGTACTCCCGTCCCGAGGAGTTCCCGGTGCGCCACCGCCGCCCCGACCCCGGCTACCGGCACGTCTACCCGGCGGAGGTGGACCTGGAGAAGGTGGCGTACTTCTTCGAGCACGAATTCGAGCACGCACTGCCGGACGTTGCGTACGAGGAGCTGGGGCAGGCCGCCGCCGACTGGGCGGCGGCCTGGTCGGGCGCGCGGCGGCCGGTGCTGACCTTCTGGGCGGCGCCCGGTTTCGTGCAGATCTACGACGGCCGCCACCCCGGCCGCGAGGGCACCTACACCTTTCACGGCCTGCTCGCCGACGTCTACCTGGCCTGCGTGGACCGGCCCATCACGGCCACCGCCGTCCGCGCCCGGCTCGGGTCCGAGGCGTCCGTCGAAGCGCCCTTCGAGGCACCCAAGGAGTCGCCCAACGAGGCACCCAGCGAGCCGCGCAATGAGGCGCCCAACGAGCCGCCCAACGAGGCGCCCAACAAGACACGCAACGAGGCGCCCAATGAGGTGCCGGTCGAGGTGGTGCGTGAGGCGCTGCTGGAGTTCGCGGCGCGCGGCCTGATCTTCCTGGACGGCCCCCGCGCCCTGGCCCTGGCCTTGCCCGCCAACCACGGCCGCTGACGCCCGCGAGGTAAACCAGCGGTCGGCCCGACGTAAGCAATATCACTCTGAGTAGTCAAGAGCTGACATGATCGCTACGATCAGTTACCTCTGGCGGCTTACTGATTGCCATGCGCACTGTGCGATCATGGCGTCCGCTGCTGGCCGGCCTGCCGCTCGTCCTCCTGCCTCCCGCCGCCGCCTTCGTCAACGCCCCCGCCGCAGCCTCCGCTACTGCTGGCGCGCCCTTGGCCGCCGCACCGTTGGCCGCCGCACCGTTGGCCGCCGCACCGTTGGCCGCTGCACCGTTGGCCGCCGCACCCATGGCCTACGCCCCTTTGGCCGCTGCTCCCGCGGATCTGCCGACGCCCATCTCCGCCCCGGCGGCCCGCGCCCGGCTCGCCGGCCTCGTCGTCGCCCGGCCGTACTCCCTGTCCGGCTACGATCGCGAACGCTTCCCGCACTGGTCCTCGCAGGGCGACTCGTGCGACACCAGGGAGATCGTCCTGGCCCGCGACGGCCGTGGCGTCAAACGCGACTCCGAGTGCCGGGCCACCTCCGGCAGCTGGCGCAGCCCGTACGACGGCAAGACCGTCACCGACCCGTCCGACCTCGACGTCGACCACCTGGTGCCGCTGGCCGAGGCCTGGCGATCCGGCGCGCACGAGTGGGGCGAGGCGCGGCGCGAGCAGTTTGCGAACGACCTCGAAGGACCTCAGGTCATCGCCGTCACGGCGGCCTCGAACCGGTCCAAAGGTGACCAGTCACCCGACCAGTGGCGGCCACCCCTGCGTTCCTACTGGTGCACCTACAGCCGGGCCTGGATCGACATCAAGGCTCGCTACCGCCTCACGATCACCCGCGCCGAACACGCCGCCCTGGCCGAAATGCTCACTACCTGCGCCCGCCGCTGACCCGCCCGCCCAAGGCAGCCGCCGCTCAGGACGTCGAGCGCTCAGGACGTTTGGGCACTCAGCATGTCGGGCGCTCAGGACGGCCGACGTCCAGGATGGCCAGCACGCAGGATGGCCAGCACGCAGGATGGCCAGCACCTAGGACAGACGGCAGTCAGGACGGCCGGCACTCAGGACAGGCGGCAGTCAGAACACACAGCACTCAGGACGGGAAACGCAGATAACCGGGCGGGACGTGATCGGTGAGCCAGACGCCGTTCGCGCTGACGTAGAACGTGTGCCCGTCGCCATGCATCGTCCCGGCGTCCACCACCAGCACCACGGGGACGCCTCTGCGCGCCCCTACCCGCGTCGCCGTCTCCCGGTCGGGGGACAGGTGCACGTGACGGCGGCGCATCCGGCGCAGGCCCTCGGCGCGGATCGCGGCCACGCTCGCCTGGACCGTGCCGTGGTAGAGGATCGCGGGCGGTTCGGTGACCGGCAGGTCGAGGTCGACCGCGACCGAGTGGCCCTGACTGGCCCGGATCCTGCCGTTCTCCAGTGCGTAGCGACGCTTGTCGTTCGACTCGACGACGTGCCGGAGCTCGTCCGGCGTGATCGGGAAGCCGTGCGTGGCGGCGGCGCTGAGCAGGTCGTCCACGCCGACCCAGCCGTGCGGGTCGAGCGTGATGCCGATGCGCTGCGGGTCGTGACGCAGGCATCTGGCCAGATATTTGGAGATACGCACCATGCGTCGCTCGTCCATCATCGTCTCATTCTGCAACGAGCGTGCCTGCCGCCGCGACCCCTTGTGTAGGCCGGAGTGACATGCTTACATGTGAACCTCATACACGAGGATGGGTGGGGCGATGACTGCTCAGGTCTCCGACAGCGTGGTCGTGGACGGCGTCAGGTACGAAGTGGCCGGGATCGATGGCGGGCCGCTGTTCGATCCGGAGACGCACGGCATCATCCCCATCGGCTCCAACACCGCCTGCTGGCGCGGCTACATCTGCGACTACGCCGTGGAGTCCGGCCGCTTCCTGCTGGCCGAACTCACCCTCGACACGCAGTCGCAGGTACGCGGCCTGCCCGTGGGGCGCGGCACCGCCGTCTTCGGCGTACACGGCCGGCGCGGCGACTGGGGACACGTCTTCGCCCCGTCGCGCCTGGACGTGCCGTTCACCGGCGCGCTCCTGCTCGGCCGCGACTTCATCGACGACCTGTACCTGCACATGGGCTTCCACCCCGCCTGGAAGTACGAGCACGTGGCCGAACTGGTGCTGCGCGACGGGCGGCTGATCGAGTGGCGCGACTGCTCGGCAGAGATCGCGGAGATCCGGCGGGCCATCGTGGCCGGCGAAACCCGCCACCCCGACGGGCGTCAGGCGGCACCGGGGGACCTGGCGTGGATCAACCGCACGTTCACGCTCGACTACGACCGCACCTTCCCCCTGGACTACGACCGCCTCAGCGACCTCTAACCCCC
>NZ_JABCPZ010000434.1 GCF_013283785.1 Nonomuraea antri | reverse complement strand
ACCCCGTTCTCCTCCCACCACCCCACCCCAAATCCAGGAGGCTCTGATGCCGGAGGTGGTGGCCATGGCCGCGAGGAACGACCTCGGCAGACACGGCGAGCAACTCGCCGTGACCTACCTGGAGGCTGAGGGTATGAAGATCATCGAACGCAACTGGCGATGCCGCTACGGCGAGATCGACGTCATCGCCGAAGACGGCCCCACCCTGGTCGTCGTGGAGGTCAAAACCAGATCGGGCCGATCCCACGGCACGGCGCTGGAGTCCGTCCGCCCGGCCAAGCTGGCCAGGCTCCGCATGCTGGCCGCCAAATGGCTCGCCGCCCAGCCTCGTACCTTCGAACGCGTCCGCGTCGACGTGATCGCCCTGGAACGTTTCGCCGGCGACTATTCGCTGCGTCACGTACGGGGGGCGATCTAGGTGGCAGTGGCCCGTACTCGGAGTGTCGCCCTCATCGGCGTGACAGGCCGCCCCGTCGAGGTGGAAGCCGACGTGGGCAACGGCCTGGCGGGCATCCATCTCATCGGGCTGCCCGACGCCGCGCTCAGCGAGGCCCGCGAACGTGTCAGATCCGCCATGGTCAACAGCCATTACCCGTGGCCCGACGCACGCATCACGGTCAGCCTGTTCCCCGCGAGCCTGCCCAAGCGGGGCAGCCAGTTCGACCTGGCCATAGCGGTGGCGATCCTCGGCGCCGCCGGGGTCGTCCCCGCCGAACGCGTCGCCGAGCCGTTCTTCCTCGGCGAACTAGGCCTCGACGGCCGCCTGCGACCCGTGCGTGGAGTGCTCCCGTCGATCCTCGGCGCGGCCAAGCAGGGGGACGTCATGGTGGTGGTGCCGTCCGCCAACTCCCAGGAGGCGGCACTCGTCCCCGACGTGAAGGTCGTGCCGATAGCCGACCTGCGCCAGCTCGTGGAGTGGCTGCGCAGGGGAGACGAGCCGCCAGAGCCCGCGTTCCAGCCGTTCTCCGAGCCGTCCCACCAGATCACCCGACCCGCCGTCGACCTGTCCGATGTGGTGGGCCAGCCCGTGGCCCGCCGCGCGCTCGAGGTCTGCGCCGCCGGCGGCCACAACCTGTGGATGCTCGGCCCTCCGGGCACGGGCAAAACCCTCCTGGCCGAACGCCTCCCCACACTTCTCCCCGACCTGGAGCTCGACCACGCCCTGGAAGTGACGGCCATCCACTCGGTGGCAGGCGTCCTGCCGCCCAGCAGCCCCATGCTGAGCAGGCCGCCGTTCGTCGGCCCGCACCACACGGCGACGGCGGCCGCGATCGTCGGCGGTGGCAGCACCGTCGTCCGCCCGGGCGCGGTCTCCCTGGCCCACAGGGGTGTTCTCTTCATGGACGAAGCGCCGGAATTTCCACGCCACGTCCTCGATTCACTCCGCCAGCCACTCGAATCCGGCTACGTCACGGTGTCCCGGGCTGCGGGCTCGATCACCTTCCCGGCCAGATTCATGCTCGTACTCGCGGCCAACCCCTGCCCCTGCGCCCAGGCCGACGACCAGGGCGACACCTGCCGCTGCACACCCACGATCAGGCGCCGCTATTTGGGCAAACTCTCCGGGCCTCTCATGGATCGCATCGACATGAAGGTCACCGTCGCCCGCTCGTCCCGCCGCGAGCTGATGGCCGACCGTCAATTCGTGGAACCCAGCCGGACGGTCGCCGAACGCGTCCTGGTGGCGCGCGACAGAGCGGCCAAGCGCCTGGCCGACACTCCCTGGCGCACGAACGCCGAAATCCCGTCCCCGGTACTCCACGCCAACTACCGCCCGTCCGACGCCGCCATGAAGCCGATGACGTCCTGCCTGGACTCAGGCGCCCTCAGCGCCCGGGGCCTCGACCGCGTGGTCCGCGTCGCCTGGACCCTCGCCGACCTGGCAGGCAAAGACCGACCCACCGAAGACGAAACCTCCGCCGCCCTCTCCTTCTGGCTAGGCGTGACCATGTGACCTTCGGGCGAACGCGGAAGAAGGAGCACCCGGCCAACACCAGGGCCCCCAACACGAGCCAGCGACGCATGCCAGATCCACAGATGCCCGTTCACACATAGCCATGTCCAGCGCTACGGCAGTGGCGCGTTCCACGGTCGTGCCAGCGAAGTCCGCACCCCTCATGTGACACCAGTCGTACTCGCACAACAGCCGCTTCGTGAAGAGCAGCGCTGCTCTTGAACGGGCGGCAACGCTCGCCACGACGAAGTGGGGCGCCGCACTGAACCGGCACAGCACCACGCGAAGCGAAGCACGCCGCATCGAAGCAGGGCGCAAACCACCCAGGACGCGGGCCGCGCTGTCCTGAACGGCAAGCAGCGAACGCCCCTCCGCTGCCCTGTCACCGGAATGCGCCATGTCCTCGAATCCAGCAGGCCTGGCGCCCCGTATCCCCTCCACAACCACCGCTCCTGGGGCCGGCCGCGAAGGCGTACGCAAATCACCCCAGCTCACCCGAAAGCCCAGATCGAGGAGGTTCCAATGACCAGCGCAGAACATGAGGCGAGAGCCGCGCTTATGTGCGCCGCAGACGTCGGCGATCCCATCATGGGCCGCCTCGTCGCGCACTGTGGTGCGCCCGCGGCCGTCGAGGCGATCCGCGCCCGTGCCCTGCCGCCCGAGTTCGTGGCCGACGAGGCGGATCAAGACCGCCCGCCAGACCTGGGTAAGCGCCTCGACGCCTGGCATGCCCGCCTTACCGCCGCTGACCCCGCGGCCGATTTGAAGAAGGGAGAGCAGTCCGGCGCACGGCTCATCATCCCCGGCAGCCCCGAATGGCCCACCCAGTTGGACCAACTCGGCCGGAGCCGTCCGCTCGGCCTCTGGTTGCATGGCACGGCCGATCTCCGGTTCGCCTGCCTTTCGTCCGTCGCGATCGTGGGCGCACGAGCGGCGACCCCGTACGGCGTGCACATCGCCGCTGAGTTCGGCCTGGGCCTCAGCGAAGCCGGATGGACCGTGGTATCCGGCGGCGCTTACGGCGTGGACGCCGCCGCGCACCGAGGGACGTTGGGTGGAGACTCGCCCACGGTCGTCGTCCTGGCCTGCGGCGTGGACGTGGCCTATCCCAGCGGTCACCACGATCTGTTCGCCGCCGTCCGCAACCAAGGAGTGGTCGTCAGCGAATGCCCGCCGGGCACCCACCCCACCCGAGCCCGCTTCCTCATCAGAAACCGGCTGATCGCCGCGCTGACGAGAGGAACCCTGGTCGTCGAAGCGGCCCTGCGCAGCGGCGCGCTGAACACCGCCGCCCACGCACTGTCCCTGAACAGGCATCTGGCCGCGGTTCCCGGGCCGACCACATCCGGAATGTCCGCCGGCTGCCACAAGCTCCTCCGCGAACGCAAGGCCGTCTGCGTCACGACCCCGGAGGAGATGATCGACCTGGTGGGCACGATGGGAGCCGACCTCGCCCGAGAGCCCCGTCCCCCGGTGGTGCCACGAGACAGGCTCAACGAGTCGACCAAGAAGGTCCTCGACGCCGTACCCACGCGCGGCGGCGCCGGCCCCGCCTCGATAGCGGTCGAAGCGGGCGTGTCGATGGACGTCACCTTGAGCGCGCTGGGCGGGCTGGCGGCGGCCGGCTACATCGAACGTTCGCCGAAGGGCTGGAGGCTTCGCAGATCACCCCAGGCCGCATACCCGAAGGCCGACGACACCTCCGCCGGCCAGTGCCCACCTCCCGCCCCCGAAGGCACCCCAGAAGA
>NZ_JABCPZ010000433.1 GCF_013283785.1 Nonomuraea antri | reverse complement strand
CGCGACCGGCGAGACGTTCGCCGAGGCGGCCGCGATCGCCGCCGCGCACTGCGACCCGCGCGCCGACCAGCGCGGCCCGGCCGACTACAAGCGGCACTTGGCCGCGGAACTGACCAGGCGGGCGCTGGTCGCCGCGGCGGAGAGGATCTGACCCATGCTGATCACGGTCTCGGTGAACGGCCAGCCGTACACCAGGGAGGTCGAGCCGCGGCTGCTGCTCGTCCACTTCCTGCGCGACGAGCTGGGCCTGACCGGCACGCACTGGGGGTGCGACACGTCCAACTGCGGCGTGTGCACGGTGCGGCTCGACGGCGTGCCGGTCAAGTCGTGCACGGTGCTGGCCGTCATGGCCGACGGGCACGAGGTGACCACGGTGGAGGGCCTGGAGCGCGACGGCGAGCTCGACACCGTGCAGAAGGCGTTCGTGGAGTGCCACGGCCTGCAGTGCGGCTTCTGCACGCCGGGCATGCTGCTGACCGCGCGCTGGCTGCTGGACAACCAGCCCGACCCGGACGAGGGCCAGATCCGCGAGGCCATCTCGGGCCAGCTGTGCCGGTGCACCGGCTACGAGAACATCGTCCGCTCGATCAAGTGGGCGGCCGACGCCGAAGCGGAGGCGAGGTCATGAGCTACGGACGCATGCAGCGCAAGGAGGACGCCCGCTTCATCCGGGGCCGCGGCAACTACGTGGACGACGTCCGGCTGCCCGGCATGCTGCACGGCGCGATCCTGCGCTCGCCGCACGCCCACGCCCGCATCGTCGCGATCGACACCTCGGCCGCCGAGGCGCACCCGAAGGTCAGGGCGGTCATCACCGGACAGACCCTGGCCGGGCTGAACCTGGCCTGGATGCCGACGCTGTCGCAGGACGTCCAGGCGGTGCTGGCCACCGACAAGGTGCGCTTCCAGGGCCAGGAGGTCGCGTTCGTGGTGGCCGAGGACGCCTACGCGGCCCGCGACGCGCTGGAGCTCATCGACGTCGAGTACGAGCCGCTGGAGCCGGTCGTGGACGCCAGGAAGGCGCTCGACCCCGGCGCCCCGGTGATCCGCGACGACCTGGAGGGCCGCACCGGCAACCACATCTTCGACTGGCAGGCCGGCGACAAGGACCGCACCGACGCGCTGTTCGCCCAGGCCGAGGTGACGGTCGCGCAGGACATGATCTACCCGCGGGTGCATCCGGCGCCGCTGGAGACGTGCGGCGCGGTGGCCGACTTCGACAAGGTCACCGGCAAGCTGACCGTCTGGTGCCCCACCCAGGCCCCGCACGCCCACCGGACGCTGTACGCGCTGGTGGCGGGCCTGCCCGAGCACAAGATCCGGGTGATCTCCCCGGACATCGGCGGCGGCTTCGGCGGCAAGGTCGGCATCTACCCGGGCTACGTGTGCGCGATCGTCGGCTCGATCGTCACCGGCAAGCCGGTCAAGTGGATGGAGGACCGCTCGGAGAACCTGATGAGCACCGCCTTCGCCCGCGACTACCACATGCGCGGCGAGGTGGCCGCGACGCGCGACGGGCGGATCCAGGCGATCCGGGTGAAGGTGCTGGCCGACCACGGCGCGTTCAACGGCACCGCCCAGCCGACCAAGTTCCCCGCCGGGTTCTTCCACGTCTTCTCCGGCTCCTACGACATCGAGGCCGCGCACTGCGAGGTCACCGGCGTCTACACGAACAAGGCGCCCGGCGGCGTGGCCTACGCCTGCTCCTTCCGCGTCACCGAGGCCGTCTACCTGGTCGAGCGCATGGTGGACGTGCTGGCCGCCGAGCTCGGCCTGGACCCGGCCGAGGTGCGGATGCGCAACCTGCTGCGGCCCGAGCAGTTCCCGTACACCTCGCCCACCGGCTGGGAGTACGACTCGGGCGACTACCCCAAGGCGCTGCGCCTGGCCATGGACATGATCGGCTACGACAAGCTGCGCGCCGAGCAGGCCGACAAGCGGGCCAGGGGCGAGCTGATGGGCATCGGCATCAGCTTCTTCACCGAGGCGGTCGGCGCGGGCCCGCGCAAGCACATGGACATCCTGGGCCTGGGCATGGCCGACGGCGCCGAGCTGCGGGTGCACCCGACGGGCAAGGCCGTGCTGCGGGTGTCGTGCCAGAGCCAGGGCCAGGGGCACGAGACCACGTTCGCCCAGATCGTCGGGCAGGAGCTGGGCATCCCGGCCGACGACGTGGAGGTGGTGCACGGCGACACCGACCAGACCCCGTTCGGGCTCGGCACGTACGGCTCGCGTTCCACGCCCGTCTCCGGCGCGGCGACGGCCATCGTGTCGAGGAAGGTGCGCGACCGGGCCAGGATCGTCGCGGCGGCCATGCTGGAGGCCGCGCCCGAGGACCTGGAGTGGGCCGACGGCCGGTGGTCGGTGGTGGGCGACCCGGCCAGCGGCAGGACGATGGCCGAGATCGCGCTGGCCGCGCACTCGAACCTGGAGCTGCCCGAGGGCGTCGAGGGGCATCTGGACGCGGTCACCGTCTACAACCCGCCCAACCTGACCTACCCGTTCGGCGCCTACATCTGCGCGGTGGACGTCGACCAGGCCACCGGCCAGGTGAAGGTGCGCAGGTTCGTGGCGGTGGACGACTGCGGCGTCCGCATCAACCCGATGATCGTCGAGGGGCAGATCCACGGCGGGCTGGCCGACGGGGTCGGCATGGCGCTCATGCAGGTGATGGCGTTCGACGAGGACGGCAACCACCTGGGCGCCTCCTTCATGGACTACCTGCTGCCGACCTCGATGGAATGCCCGTCGTGGGAGCTGGGCGAGACCGTCACGCCCTCGCCGACGCATCCCATCGGGGCCAAGGGCGTCGGCGAGTCGGCCACGGTGGGCTCGCCTGCGGCGGTGGTCAACGCGGTGGTCGACGCGCTGAAGCCGTACGGGGTGCGGCACGCCGACATGCCGCTGACCCCGGCCAACGTGTGGCGGACGATCTCCGGCGACCCGTTCCGCACGGACCTGGCGATCCCGTGAGCGAGTTCCTCGGCATGCCGGTTCCCCGTCGCCCGCGCGGCGGGGAGCCCGCTCACCACACCACGCGCGCAACGCCGGTGGCGGAGGTGACGGAGGTGACGGAGGTGACGGACCTGCCGTCCAGGCTGGCCGAGCTGCGTTCCGGGCGTGAGCCGTACGTGATGGCCACGGTGGTGCGCGCGCAGCGGCCGACCAGCGCGAAGGCGGGCGACCGCGCGCTGGTGCTGTCCGACGGCACCATCGAGGGGTTCGTCGGCGGCGTGTGCGCCACCGACACGGTGCGCGCGCAGAGCCTGCGCCTGCTCCAGCAGCGCCGTCCGGGCACGCTGCTGCGCATCACCCCCGAGGCGGACGCGCCGCGCGAGGAGGACGGCCTGATCGCGGTGGGCCAGCCGTGCCTGTCCGGCGGCACCCTGGAGATCTTCCTGGAGGCGGTGCTGCCGCCGGTGCTCGTCCGGGTGCACGGCGACGGGCCCATCGCCCGCGCCTTCGCCGAGGTCGGGCGGGCGATGGGCTACCAGGTGGAGTCGGGCGCCGCCCCGGGCGCGCCGATCGCCGCCGACACCGCGGCCGTGCTGGTGGCCTCGCACGGGGTGGCCGAGGAGCCGGTGCTGC
Organism: Nonomuraea antri; assembly: GCF_013283785.1. Taxonomy (GTDB): domain Bacteria; phylum Actinomycetota; class Actinomycetes; order Streptosporangiales; family Streptosporangiaceae; genus Nonomuraea; species Nonomuraea antri. Next base: position 220 of record NZ_JABCPZ010000433.1, on the reverse strand, counting down.
GGGCGGCGCTGGCCGCCGGGGTGCCGTACGTCGGGCTGATCGCCAGCGGCAGGCGCGGCGCGGCCGTCCTGGCCGGGGTGGACGGCGGCGAGCGCGTCCACGTGCCGGCCGGCCTGGACATCGGCGCCAGGACGCCGGGCGAGGTCGCGGTCTCGGTGTACGCGGAGATCGTCCGGCTGCGCTGACTCTCCCGGGGCCGGGACCGGGCGCCGATGTCCAG
>NZ_JABCPZ010000432.1 GCF_013283785.1 Nonomuraea antri | reverse complement strand
GGGGGTGGGGATCGGTGGGCCGGGGAGAGCGGGGTGGTGGAGGTCACCCGTTGGCGAGCGCTCCCCGGCCGGTTCCGAGGCCGGCGGGTGGGTCAGAAGCCGGCGGTGATCCTGGTGAACTCCCATTCGCCCTGGGGCTGGCCGCCGCCGTTGACCCGGTCGCGGTTGGTCGACCAGAAGGCCAACCTGGTCAGGCCCTTGGACTTGGCCCAGTCGCGGATCTGCGTCCACATCGCGGGCGTGGTCACTTCACCCTGGTCGGAGTTGCCGTTCATGCCCGAGATGCCCATGTGCTCGTAGGCCTGCGCGTCGGTCCACCCGAAGGCGTTCTTGAGCGCGTTCTTGAGCCCCTCGGAGGCGTTGACGGTGTCCTGGTACATGTTCGTGCCGCCGAAGTTGAACGGCATGATCGTGTAGTTGTCGATCGGCGCGCCCAGTGCCTTGGCCTGGTTGACCAGGCGGACACCGTGCGAGTTGAGGCCCGACTTCAGCGTGGGGATGGTGACCACGATCTTGATGTTCGGGTTGTTCTGCTTGACGATCTTGAGCGCGTTCAGGATGCGGTCCTGGACGGTGTAGTTCTCGAACTCGTCGCTGTTCTCGATGTCGAAGTCCACGACCGCCGGTCCGACGGCGTTGATGACCTGCTGCACCGCGTTCGCGAACGCCTGCGGCGAGGAGCAGTTCGGGCCGAGCTTGTTGCCCGACCAGCCGCCGAAGGAGATCTCGACGCTGCCGCCCTTGGACTTGATCGTGTTGATCGCCGCCGCGTCGGTGCCGCCGGTCAGCGGACGCTGGCCGTCCCAGGCCGGGTTGCAGCCGTTCTGGGCGAGGATGAACGCCATCGTGAACGCCTTGACGCCGGTCGCGTCCATCACGGTGCCCGGGTTGGGCGGGTTGCCCCAGCCCATGTAGAGGTACGGCGCGCCGGGCATCTTGTTGCCGCCGCCGGGGCAGCCGGTGGTGGTGCCGGTCACCGAGGCGCTGGCCGGCGACTCACCGACCGTGTTGTACGCCTTGATCGTGTACGTGTGCGTCGAGCAGGTGCTCAGCGAGCCGATCGTGGCCGAGGTGCCGGTGCCCGTGGACACCACCGTGGTGCCCTCGTACACGCGGTAGCCGGTGACGGTGCCGGAGGAGGCGCCCCACGTCAGCGACAGCGAGCTGTTGGTCGAGGCGGTGACGCTGGGTGCGCCGGGCTGGCCGGGTGCGCCGTTGTTGCCGCTGGTGCTGGCCGTGATCGAGGTGCTCGGCTGCGACTGGTTGCCGGCCGCGTCGCGGGCCCTGACCGTGTAGGTGTAGCTGGTGCCGGCCGCCAGGCCGGTGTCGGTGTAGGTGGTGCCGGTCGCCGTGCCGACCTGGGTGCCACCGCGGAAGATCAGGTAGCCGGTGACGCCGACGTTGTCGGTCGAGGCGTTCCAGGCCAGCGCGATGGTGCTGGTCGTGGCGCCGGTCGAGCGGAGGTTGGCGGGCGTGGACGGCGCGACGTTGTCGCCGCCGCCGGTGGCGCGCTTCCACAGGGCCGGCACGTTCGACGGCTCCCAGCCGGGCAGCGAGGTGTGCCCCTGGATGCACTCGTACTCGACGCCGTTGTAGGTGACGCGGGCGCCGGTGGCGTAGGCGGTCCAGGCGGCCCATTCGGCGGCGGCGGCCGACTGGACGGTGCCGGTGCTCACGCTGACGGCGTTCGCCGAGGCCGGGGCGCTGAGCGCGGCGCCGGTCAGGGTCAGCGCCAGTGCGCTCACTAATGCGGTGATCTTATGGCGATATCTCATGACATTCCCTGGAGGTGGGGCTTGACGGTCTTGGAGAAGTTCCAGTTGTGGCTGGCGTCCCAGTTGATGGACCAGGTCATGGCGCCCCGGATGTCCGGGTAGGCGCGCGGCGGCACGAAGCTGCCGCAGTTGGTGCGCTTGGCCAGGCAGTCGAGCGCCTGGTTGACGAGAGTGGGTGACACGATTCCGCCGCCGGCCGCGCCGGGGCCCGCGGGCAGGCCCAGCGCCACCTGGTCGGGGCGCAGGCCGTTCTCGAGCTGGATGCAGGCCAGCGCGGTCATGAAGTTGACCGTCCCCTGCGAGTAGGCCTGGGCCTGGTCGCAGCCGAGCATCGAGCCGGAGTTGTAGAACTGCGTGTGGACGACCGTGAGGATGTCCTTGATGTTCAGCGCGAGCTTGAAGTACTCCATGCCGGTCGACTGCATGTCGATCGTCTGCGGGGCCATCGTGATGATCAGGTCCGAGCCGGCCTGGGCCCGCAGCGACCTGAGCGCCTGGCCCATGTAGGTGGCGTTGAGCCCGTTCTCCAGGTCGATGTCCACACCGTCGAAGCCGTAGCTCTGCATGAGCGCGTACACCGAGTCGGCGAACCTGGTGGCCGCGGCGCCGCTGGCGACCTGGACGCGGCCGGCCTCGCCGCCGACCGACAGGATGACCCGCTTGCCCTTGGCGTGCAGGGCCTGCACGTCGGCCTTGAACTGGGCGTCGGTGTAGCCGCCGACGGCGGTGGCCAGCGCCGGGTCGAGCCCGAACGTGACCTCACCGGGGGTGGAGGTGGCCTCGCCGAACGCGATCGCGATCAGGTCGTACTCGTTGGGCACGGCCGACAGCTTGAGCTCGACGGCCGGGTTGACGAAGTTGTGCCAGTAGCCGGTGAGGAAGTGCTTGGGCAGCGGGTCGGTCTTGCAGCCCGAGGTGGTGAGGCTGACCGGGTCGCTGGCCGGGCCGTCGCCGTTGGCGTTCGAGGCGATGACCTTGAACGCGTAGGACGTGCAGGCGGTCAGCCCCGAGATCGTGATGGACGGCGAGGTCACGGTGGCGACGAGCGCGTTGTCCCGGTACACCTTGTAGCTGGTGGCGTTGGGCACGGCCGGCCAGGTCAGCGAGACGCTGGTGGACGTCTGCGCCGACACCGCGATCGGTCCCGCCTTGCCCGGCAGGCCGGTGCCGCAGCCGGTGGTGGTGGCGCTCACCGCGTCGCTGGCCGCGGACTCACCCGCCGAGTTGTAGGCCTTGACGGTGTAGGTGTGGCTTTCGCAGGTGCCCAGGCCGCTGATCGTGGCCGAGGTGCCGGTGACGGTGGCCTTGACCGCGGTGCCCTCGTACACCCGGTATCCGGTCACCGTTCCGCTGGAGGCCCCCCAGGTCAGCGCGATGCTGGTGTTCGTGGTCGTGGCCGCGGGGGCGCCGGGCTTGCCGGGCACCTCGACGCTCGAACCGCCGCAGGGCGAGCCGTTGAGCGTGCAGCCGGTGATGCCGGGGAAGTTGCCCGGGCTGCCGTTGAAGCCGAAGCTGGTGCTGGCCCCCGCGGCGAGCGCGCCGGCCCAGGAGGGCGGCGTGAACGTGTAGTGCTGGCCGCTACGGGTCATGACCGCGTCCCAGGCGGACGGGATCGAGTGCCCGGCGGGCACGTCGAACTGGACGTTCCAGTTCAGCGGGGCGGACGTGCCGTTGGTGACGGTGACCTTGCCCTCGAAGCCGGAGCCCCAGTCGGCGACCTTGACGAAGGTCGCGGTGGCGGCGGCCGCCTGGGCCGGCAGTGCGATGAGTCCGAGTGCGAGGGTCGCGAGCGCTACTAATATCGCGCGATATTTCACGATGCGTCCTTTTAGCTGTGGCGTGCCGTACGGCTTGCGCCGGGGGGTGAGAGCGCAAGCCGTACGGCACGGCCCGTGGAGGTGAAGCACGGGCCTATCGGGGGATGTCAGCGCAGGCCGGGAATCAGGACGGCGGCCTTGATGAGTGCGGTCTTCTCTGCGGCCCGGCGATCGCCGGGTGCCGGCGCGGCGACGATGGCGGCCTGGCGGGCGAGATGCGGGCGGTGGGGGGTCCTG
>NZ_JABCPZ010000431.1 GCF_013283785.1 Nonomuraea antri | reverse complement strand
CACCCACCCCCACCAAATCCGCGCCGCCCGCCACGGACGTGCGGCAGGAGGCCGAACGCCTGGTCAAGGCAGGCGCTCGCGGCGCGGTGGTCCACCTGCTCGACGGCGACCGCACCCACAGCGCCGCCGCCGGGATCTCGGCCGACGACGAGCCGATGCGCACCGGCCACCGCTTCAGGATCGCCAGCATCACCAAGACCTTCACCTCCGCGCTGACGCTCCAGCTCGTCAGGGAAGGCCGGCTGGCGCTCGGCGCCCGGGTCACCGACGTCCTGCCCGGCGTCGTCAGCACCGACGCCACCGTCGCCGACCTGCTCAGGCACACCTCCGGCCTGCCCGACTACCTGCGCGACCCGACCTTCACCGGCGTGCTGAACAAGGACGACGCCCACCTCGACCACTGGCCGCCCCGCAAGATCATCGCCTACGCCGACCGGGCCTCGGCCCCCGGCGGCTACGCCTACTCCAACACCGGCTACCTGGTGCTCGGCCTCGTTCTGGAGAAGGTCACCGGCCGCACGTACGGCGAGCTGGTGCGCGAACGCATCACCCGCCCGCTCGGCCTGCGCGACACCGAGCTGCCCGCCACGCTCGAACCGGCCGGGCTGGCCGCCAGCGCGGAGGGCACGCAACGGCTGAGCGCGTCGATCTTCTGGTCGGCCGGCGGCCTGGTCTCCACCACGGCCGACGTGGCCGCGTTCTACCGGGCGCTGTTCGGCGGCAGGCTGCGGGAGGGCGAGGCCATGCGGCTCGGCGTGGTGGAGAGCCGCGACGGCGGCGCCGGCTACGGCGTCTTCACCCGGCGGCTCGACTGCGGCGTGCGCGTCTTCACCCACACCGGCCTCATCATCGGCTACAGCGGCTCCGTCATGGCCAGCGAGGACGGCCGCCGCGTCGCCGTGGTGCAGCTCAACTCCGGCATGGCGGGCGACGCCGACCGGTCGGCCGCGGCGCTGATGTGCTCCTGACGCTTTAAGGCGGCTTTGAGGTGGCTCGGGTAATCCTTTCATCATGGACCGACCGGCCAAGGTGCTCGTGGTGGACGACGAGCCGAACATCCGCGCGCTGCTCTCGCAGACGCTGCGACTGGTGTCGTTCGAGGTGCGTACGGCGGAGACCGGCGCCGAGGCGGTGACGGCCGCCAGGGAGTTCGACCCCGACATCGTCGTGCTCGACGTCATGCTGGCCGACATCGACGGGTTCGAGGTGGCCAGGCGGCTCGGCGAGCGCATCCCCGTGCTGTTCCTGACCGCCCGCGACCGGGTCGAGGACCGCGTCCAGGGGCTCACCCTGGGCGCCGACGACTACGTCGCCAAACCGTTCAGCCTGGAGGAGGTGGTGCTGCGCATCCGGGCCATCCTGCGGCGCAGCCGCGCCAGGCGCGAGCCCGACGGCGTGCTGCGCCACGCCGACCTGGAACTCGACGTGCACGCCCACGAGGTACGCCGGGCCGGCGTGCTGGTCGACCTCTCGCCCACCGAGTTCAACCTGCTCGAATACCTGATGACCAACGCCGGCCGGGTGGTCAGCAAGGCCCAGATCCTCGACAGCGTCTGGCGCTACGACTTCGACGGCGACTCCAGCATCGTCGAATCGTACGTCTACTACCTGCGCAAGAAGATCGACAAGTGGGAGCCGCAGCTCATCCACACCGTGCGCGGCGTCGGCTACACGCTCAGGACCCCGCGGTGAGGCCGGCCACCTGGACGCTGCGCACCCGGCTCGTCGTGGCCGTGCTCGGGCTCGCCACGGCCGCCCTCGTGCTGGCCAACGCGGTGGGCATCGCGCTGCTGCGCGACAACATGATGCGCCGCGTGGACGAGCAGCTCAACGCCTTCGGCTCGGCCAAGAACGTCGGCGCGATCGCCGCCGTCCGTGCCATGCTGCCGCTGCAGAAGTTCGCCGGGGCCGGGTTCGGCGCCGGCCCGTCCGTCTACGTGCACCACCCGGACGGCGTCGTCCGCCCGCCCGCCGAACCCGGCGAGGCGACGCCGGAGTTCGGCACCCCCGTACCCGGCGACCCCTACAGCGTGCCGGGCACCGAAGGGTCGTCGTGGCGGGTGAAGGCCGTGCCCTCCGACGGGGTGACCGTGGTCATCGCGCAACCGCTCATGGAGCTGAACAGGACCGTCGCCTCGGCCACCGTGATCTCCCTCGCGGTCAGCGTCATCGTCCTGCTCCTGCTCGGCCTGGCCGCCGACGCCACCGTACGGCTCGGCCTGCGCCCGCTGACCAGGATGGAACGCACCGCGGGCCGCATCGCCCGCGGCGACTTCGCCCGCCGGGTCGCCGCCCCAGACCCGCACACCGAACCCGGCAGGCTCGGCCTGGCCATGAACGTCATGCTGGACCGGCTCGAAGCCGAGATCGGCGCCAGAACCGCCTCCGAAGCCCGCATGAGACGCTTCCTCGCCGACGCCTCGCACGAGCTGCGCACCCCGCTCACCTCCGTACGCGGCTTCGCCGAGCTCTACCGCAGGGGCGGCGGAGACACCGGCGAGATGATGGGACGCATCGAGGACGCGGCCGCCAGGATGGGCCTGCTGGTCAACGACCTGCTCACGCTGGCCCAGCTCGACGAGGAGCGCCCGCTCGACCGCCGCCGGGTCGACCTGCTCGAAGTGGCCGCCGACACGATCCGAGACGCCCGCGCCCGGGTCCCGGAACGTCAGGTCAAGCTGGCCGGCCTGGACGAATCGCTGGAACCCGTGGCCGTGGTCGGCGACGAGGCGCGGCTGCGCCAGGTGGCCGCCAACCTGGTCGGCAACGCGCTCACCCACACCCCGTTCGAGGCCGCCATCACCGTCCGGATCGGCAGGAAGGACGGCCTGGCCGTGCTGGAGGTGGCCGACACCGGGCCCGGGGTGTCCGCCGAGCACGTGCCACACCTGTTCGACCGGCTCTACCGGGTCGGCCAGGGCAGATCCAGGGCCGTCGGCGGCGCCGGGCTGGGGCTGGCCATCGTCGCGGCCATCGTCCGCGCGCACGGCGGCCGGGTCGAGGTCGACACCGCGCCGGGCCGGGGCGCCGCCTTCCGGGTGCTCCTGCCCGACGCCTGAGGTGTTTCCACGCGGCTCCCAGACGGCTCCCAGCTCGCTCTGAACTGCGCTCGGCACCTTGAACGCATGCGAAAGACGTTCATCGCCGCGGCCCTGCTGGCCGTATCAACCGCCGCATGCGCCGGGCAGCCGCCGACCGCCGGAGTGGCGTCCGTCCAGACCGGCTCGGGCAGCCCGAGCGCCAGTGCCTCGCCGTCCGCCACGCTCGACCGCGCCGAGCAGGGCAGGAAGTTCGCCCAGTGCATGCGCGAGCACGGCGTGCCCATGGAGGACCCCGACCCGAACTCGGGCGCCGGCGGGCTCAAGACGCTGGCCGGGCAGGGGGTCGACAAGGAGAAGATCAAGAAGGCCGCCGAGGCCTGCCGCGCCCTGGCCCCTGGTCAGGACCGGGCGCGCAGCGGCCAGGACGTCGAGCGGATGCGTGCCTTCGCCGCGTGCATGCGCGACAACGGCGTCGACATCCCCGACCCCGACGCGAGCGGCGAGTTCCCGTCGGGCACCGCGGGCAAGTTCAAGCCGGACGACCCCGCCTTCCAGAAGGCGTTCGAGGCGTGCCAGGGCGACTTCCCGCGCGCGGGAGGCGGGTCATGACCCAGACCGAGGCGGACACCGGTCACACCTCCGGGCACACCACTGGGCACACCACCGGGGCCGAGCCGCCGCGCCGCCGCCGTGCGCTGCGCGCCGCCGCGTGGACCGGCGGCACGGCCCTGCTCGCCGCCGCGGTCGTGGCCGCCGCCGCGGGCATCGGCGGCGACGCCGGCCCGGCCCCTGCCACCCGGACGCCCCCTGCC
>NZ_JABCPZ010000430.1 GCF_013283785.1 Nonomuraea antri | reverse complement strand
GGTCGGCGGGGTGTGGTGCGGTGGGGGTCGGCGCGGGTCAGTGGTGCCCGGCTATCGGGGTGTCCCGCCGGTGAGGGCGTGGTGCGCTGGTGAGGAGGCGCGGAGTGACCCGGTGGAAGCGTGCAGCGACAGGTGGCCGCACGCCAAGGCGGACGGAGGCGCCGACCTGGGTGGCGAGAGGCGCGGAGCCGGGGTGGTGGCCGAGAGTTGCGAGCTGGGTGCCCGGAGTCCGGTGCCGGAGCCCGTCAGTCGGATTCGGGGAAGCCGATGGAGAAGGCGGCGTCCAGGTCGTGCTTGGAGTACGTGCGGAACGCGATGTGCGTCTCCGTGTGCAGCACCCCGGCCACCTTGTTCAGCCGCCCAGGAATCACCTCGGCGATCTGCTCGTAGGCGGCCACGCGGACCATCGCCAGCAGGTCGTATTCGCCGGTGATCGAGTAGACCTCGCTGACCCCGTCGATCTCCGCGATCGTCTGCGCGACCTCCGGGATGCGGTCCACCTCGGCGTTGATGTGAACGATAGCCGTGACCATGCGGACAACTCTATCGGCGTTGGTCGAGGCCCCGGTAAGCGAGGTCGATGCGGGCCTTGTGGCGGGCGGCGCCGCGCGCGGGCAGGCTCCACTCGCCGTCGATCTCGACCAGCCGCACCCCCGGCGACTCCAGCCAGCGCAGGATGCACTCGGTCTCCTCGGCGCTGGCCGCGCGGGTGGGGCCGGGGCCCGGGATGACGACCTCGGCGGTGGCGGTGAGCGACTGGACGAAAGGGGTCGGATGCGTGCCCTTCTGCATGACCCCGGCAGCGGCGAGGCGGCCGTAGCGGATGACGTGGATGTCCCAGCCGCCGTCGAAGGCCGGGCTGGCGGCGACGAGCTGCGGGATGCGGGTGATCGAGACCAGCCGCTGCATGCGTGCCGCCGTGCGGACGAACGCGGCCAGCCGGTCACGGTCGATGGACGCCTCCTCGTAACGCTGCTCCACCGACAGCCGCTCCATGCGCGCGGACACGGCGGTGAAGACCAGCCCGGCGTCGAGCGTCATGGCGCGGCGGGCGCTCTCGACGTGCAGCGCGTAGTCGCCGGGCGACTCCTTGCCCTCGCACGGCGCGCCGCAGCGGCCCATCTCGTGCAGCACGCAGGCGGCGCGGCGGGTGCGCGAGGTGATCGGCTGGGTGCACTGGCGCAGCGGCACCGCCTCGTGCAGCGCGGTGCGCGCCTCGTCGGCGAGCCTGGTGCTGGTGAACGGGCCCAGGTAGGTGGCCTCGTCGTCCTTCACCTCGCGGACGATCGACAGCCGCGGGAACGGCTCGGCGGTGAGCTTGAGCCACACCACCTTCTCCGGGAAGCGGGAGCGGCGGTTGTAGCGCGGCTTGGCACCGCCGATCAGGCGCAGCTCCCTGACCTCGGCCTCCAGCGCGGTCGCGCACACGATGTGCCGCACCCGCTCGGCGATGCCGATCATCTCCCTGATGCGCGGCCTGGTCTCGCTCGCGGTGAAGTAGGAGCGCACCCGGTTGCGCAGGTTGGTGCTCTTGCCGATGTAGAGCACCTCGCCGCGGTCGTCCTCGAACAGGTAGACGCCCGGCGCGTGCGGCACGGACTCGGCCAGGTGGCGCTTGCGCTGCTGCTCAGGCGTGGGGGCGCGGACGAACGACTTCAGCTCCTCCAGCGTGTGCACCTGGAACGAGCCGGCCCGCTCGATCAGCCCGTGCAGCACGTGGACGGTGGCCCTGGCGTCTTCCAGCGCCCGGTGGCACGGCTCGGTGGGGCTGCGGAAGAACCTGGCCAGCGTGGCCAGCTTGGCGTTGGACACCTCGTCGCGCGTCAGCACCCGCCTGGCCAGGTCGACGGTGTCGACCACCGGGTTGGCCGGCGGCGGGTAGTCGTTCGCGGCGCAGGCCGCCTTGACGAACCGGGTGTCGAAGCCCGCGTTGTGCGCCACCAGCACCGCGCCGCGGATGAACTCAAGGAAGCTCGGCAGCACCGCCTCGATGCGCGGCGCGGCCATGACCATGGCGTCGGTGATGCCGGTCAGCACCGAGATGAACGGCGGGATCGGCCCGCCAGGATCGACCAGCGTGGAGAACTCGCCCAGCACCTCGCCCGCCCGGACCTTCACCGCGCCGATCTCGGTGATGGTGTGCTCGGCAGGCGAACCTCCTGTCGTCTCGAGGTCGAACACGACGAATGTGACGTCGCTCAGTGGGGTGCCGAGCTCGTCGAGAGTGCCTTGAACCGCGTCCACGATCCAAGACCATAGAGACGGCGACCGACAAGAACGTACCGGGATCCTCCGTTACCCTTCCCTTTATGTCCGCGGGAAGACTTGCCGGCCGCTACTCTCTGCTGCGCCCTCTGGGCAGTGGTGGCATGGGGAAGGTGTGGCTGGCCAAGGACGAGATGCTCGACCGCGAGGTGGCGGTCAAGGAGCTCACCATGCCCGAGGGCCTGCCGCCCGGGCAGCGCGCCGAGCTGGTCACCCGGGCCGTGCGCGAGGCGCAGGCGACCGCCAGGCTGCGCCATCCGGGCATCGTGGCGCTGCACGACGTGATCGTGGAGGGCGACCGGCCGTGGCTGGTCATGGAGCTGCTGCGCGGGCGCACGCTGCACGACACCGTCCGCGAGTTCGGTCCCATGCCGCATGAGCATGCCGCGCGCATCGGCGCCGACGTGCTCGACGCGCTGTCGGCCGCGCACGCGCAGGGGCTGCAGCACCGCGACGTCAAGCCGGGCAACGTCTTCCTCACCGACTCCGGCCGGGTGGTGCTCACCGACTTCGGCATCGCCAGGCAGGAGGGCCAGGCCACGCTCACCGAGCAGGGCCTGACGATCGGCTCGCCCGGTTTCATCGCCCCCGAGCGGCTGGAGGGCGAGCCTGGCGGCCCGGCCGCCGACCTGTGGTCGCTCGGCGCCACGCTCTTCCTGGCCGCGACCGGCACGCCCGCCTACGAGGGCTCGCCGACCGAGCGCATCAAGGACACGCTCACGCGGCCCGTCCCCGTCACGCATCCGCCGCTCGGGCCGCTGCTGACCGCGATGATGGCCCGCCGTCCCGAGGCCAGGCCCGACGCGCGCTCCACGCTCGCGGCGCTCAGGCAGGTCGCGCAGGGGCAGACGCCGCAGCTGCCGGGGCACGAGCTGACCGCGCCCAGCAGGGTCAAGCGGCGCGGCAGGACCGTGGCGTGGATCGCCGCCGCGACCGCGCTCGTCGTCGCGGCGGCCGCCGCCGGATTCCTCCTGCTCAGGAACCGGGAGTCCGGCACGCCGACGGCCTTCACCGCCCCCATGGACGTCTGCGCGCTGCTCACCTCGCAGGAGGCCGGGCAGCTCCTGCGCACCAAGCAGCCGCCCAAGCCGCAGCCGGACGCCGACGAGGTCGGCCCGTCCTGCGGCTGGCCGATCTCCGGCAGCGCGGGCGTGGGCCTGCAGGTCCAGAAGGACTCCGACACCCGCGACCCCTGGTCGATGACCCCGGCCTCGGCCCACACGCTCTTCGAGAACCAGCGGCGCTACTGGGGCAAATACACCAGTCTCGAATGGAACTGGCCCGAGATCGGCGTGACCAAGAACCGGGCGGCCACGCTCACCCCGCCCCGCGAGCTCGCCGGGGTGGGCGAGGAGGCGTTCGCCTTCGAGCTGAAGGGCCCGTCGAACCGCGTCCACACCGCGATGATCTTCTACCGGCTGGCCAACCTGGTGGTGAAGGTCGAATACACGACGCTCGGCGACCGGCTGACCGACGACGACGTCAAGCAGACCGCGCTCACCGCGGCGCGGGCGACCGAACAGGCGTTGCGCCGTGCGACCTGAACAGCCCCAGCCGCAGCCCTGGCACCAGTCCCAGCCCCAGCCTCAGCCCCAGCC
>NZ_JABCPZ010000042.1 GCF_013283785.1 Nonomuraea antri | reverse complement strand
GGCAGGTAGCCGGGCTGAGCCGGCTGCTGGGGTGGGCCGTACGGATGTGTCATGGTGCTCCTTGCAAAGGTGAGATGTGGGACGCGCGAGTGGCCCGTGTGGTTGACGGGACGACAGAGGCGGCCACATTCACCCGTGCGCGCCGGAGCTCAGCCTTTACTGCCGGCGGGCCAGTATTCGTCGCGCAGGAGCCGCTTGTACAGCTTGCCGGTGGGGTGGCGGGGCAGTTCGGCGCGGAAGTCCACCGATCTGGGGCACTTGTAGTGCGCCAGCCTGCCGCGGCAGTACTCGATCAGCTCGGCCTCCAGCGCCGGCCCCGCCTCGGCCGGGTCGACCGGCTGGACGACGGCCTTGACCTGCTCCCCCATCTCCTCGTCCGGGACGCCGAAGACGGCCACGTCGGCCACCTTGGGATGCACGGCCAGGACGTTCTCGGCCTCCTGCGGGTAGATGTTCACCCCGCCCGAGATGATCATGTACGAGCGGCGGTCGGTGAGGTAGAGGAAGCCGTCGGCGTCCAGGTGGCCGATGTCGCCGAGGGTGGTCCAGCCGCGGCCCTTCGGGTCCTGCGCGGAGCGGGTCTTGTCCGGGTCGCCGTGGTACTCGAAGCGGGGGCCGTTCTCGAAGTAGACCGTGCCGTGCTCGCCCGTCGGGACGTCGTCGCCGTTCTCGTCGCAGACGTGGACGATGCCGAGCAGCGCGCGGCCGACCGTGCCCTTGTGCTGGAGCCAGTCCTGGGAGCCGACGTAGAGGAAGCCGTTGCCCTCGGTGCCCGCGTAGTACTCGTGGATGATCGGGCCCCACCAGTCGATCATCTGCTCCTTGACCGGGACGGGGCAGGGCGCGGCCGCGTGGATCGCATGGGTAAGCGACGAAATATCGTACTTTTTCCGGATTTCCTCAGGAAGTTTGAGCATTTTGATGAACATGGTGGGCACGAGCTGCGAGTGCGTGACCCGGTGATCCTCCACCGCCGCCAAATACTGCTCGGGGTCGAAGCGTTCCATCACCACGATCGTCGCGCCGAAGCGCTGGTAGGTCATGCAGTAGCGGAGCGGGGCCGCGTGGTAGAGCGGCGCGGGCGAGAGGTAGACGCTCTCCCCCGTCGGCGCGAACAGCGCCTGGATGAGGTGGACCAGCGCGTTCGGCTCGGTCAGCGGGGCCAGCGACAGCCCCGGCTTGACGCCCTTGGGCCGGCCGGTGGTGCCCGAGGAGTAGAGCATGTCCATGCCCTGGCATTCGTCCGCGATCGGGGTCGCCGGCTGCCCGGCCACCGCCTCCTCGTAGGAGCCGAAGCCGTCGGCGGTGCCGTCCAGCATGAGGCGCAGCTCGACGGCGGGGGTGCCGGCGGTGATCGAGGTGGCGACCTCGGCCAGGTCCGCGCTGGAGATGAACACCCGGGCGCCGCAGTTGTTCACGATGTAGGCGAGCTCGTCGGACTGCAGGCGCGAGCTGATCGGCGTGTAGTACAGACCCGAGCGGTGCGCCGCCCAGGCGATGGCCAGGAAGAGCGGGTGGTTGGCGAGCATGAACGCGACGTGGTCGCCGGGCCGCAGGCCGGCGGCGCGGAACAGGTGGGCCAGCCGGTTCGACTCCGCGTCCAGTTCGCGGTAGGTGATGATCCGTCCGGAGCCCGCCATGACCACAGCGGGCTTGTCGGGGGTGACTGCTGCGATGGCTCCCGGATGCATGACCAGAACAGTATTCGGTCGGTACTCGCCGCGCCATAGGCCCCGTGAACACGGCGAAGCCGCGACCTCGGCGTCGAGATCGCGGCTTCGTCTCAGGGGGGTCAGGCGGCGGCGTGGTAGACGTCGCGCCAGCCCGAGTGGTGACCGGTCGGGTGGTGACGGTTGCCCCGGCTCACGTCCACGAAGATGTGGGCGGCGTTCTTACCGGAGAAGGAGAAGAACTTCGGGTGCCTGGTGCAGTTGCGGAAGCTCTCGAAGTACTTCGAACCGTCCTGGTTGACGACCTTGAACGTGGCCCAGGCGCACTTGTTCTTGCCCCACCACTTGTGGTTGGTCAGCTTGACGTCGACCTTGAAGAATTCGTGGTGACGCCACTCGAACACGCGCTTCTTGACCCACTTGGTGACCGTCTTGCAGTGCTTGTTGCCCTTCTTGTCGTACCAGCAGTGCTTCTTCTGGACCTTGAACTTCTTCCAGTACCAGTGCTTGTACGGCTTCTTGTCCACGCTCACGTGGCCCTGGGCCTCGGCCTTGTGGTCGTGCGAGGGGTAGGCGCCCCAGTCCGCCTCGTAGGAGGACGAGGCGGTGGTGGTGGCGGACGCGGAAGAGGTGGTCGCGTTGGCGGCGACCGGAGCGCCGACGGCCACCACCGTGGCGGCCGCGACGCCGATCAGGATTCGTGAGACGAACCGCATGGTGAGGATCTCCTCGGGAGAGGTGTTGCTGTCCCCGTATTGATACGGCTCACCCATTGCCGCCTACTTACAAATCGCTTGATTCCCAAGAATCTTGGATAAGGCGACTTTCCTGATCTTCCTCCCTTTTCACATCCGTCACTCGGCGGCGATCACCGAGCCCTCGTACTTCTGCTTGATGAAGTCCTTGACCTTCTGGTCCTGCAGCAGCTTGCCGAGCGTGACGATGTTGGCGTCCTTCTCGTGGCCGGTCTGCACCACCAGGCCGTTGACGTACGGGTTGGCCTCGGTCTTCTCCAGCACCAGGGCCTGGCTCGCGGGCTTGAGCCCGGCCTCGATGGCGTAGTTGCCGTTGATCACCGCGGCGTCGACGTCTTCCAGCGAGCGCGGCAGCTGGGCCGCCTCGACCGGCTTGAACTGCAGGTTCTTCGGGTTGTTCACGACGTCGCGCTCGGTGGCGGCGGTGCCCACGCCGTCCTTGAGCGTGACGACGCCGTTGTCGGCGAGCAGCTTGAGCGCGCGGCCCAGGTTGGTGGCGTCATTCGGGACGGCCACGGTGGCCTCGTTCGCCAGCGCCGACAGCGCGGTGATCTTCTTGGAGTACAGGCCGAGCGGCTCCAGGTGCACCGGGGTGGTGAAGCTCAGCTTGGTGCCCTTGGAGGCGTTGAAGTCGTCCAGGTACGGCTTGTGCTGGAAGAAGTTCGCGGCCAGCTGCCCCTCGTCGAGCTGCACGTTCGGCTGCACGTAGTCGGTGAACTCGACGATCTCGAGCTTCAGACCCGCGGCCGGGGCCAGGTTCTCCTTGACGAAGTTCAGGATCTCGGCGTGCGGGACCGGGCTGGCGCCGATCTTGAGCACGGTGTCGGCGGACTCGGCCGTCTTGGCGCCGGTCTCGGCCGGGCCGGACGCGGACTGCGACGTTCCGCATGCGGCGAGCAACAGGGACAGCGCGGCAGCGCCCACAATGCTACGAATTTTCATGATTTTTTCCCTTTTATCTATGTGAAAGGAGTTATTTGTGTGAAAGACGCCGGGCGACCCAGTCGCCCAGGCTCTGCAGCAATTGCACGATGACGATGAGCAGGACGACGGTCACGATCATCAGCACCGTTTCGAAGCGCTGGTAGCCGTACCTGACGGCCAGGTCGCCCAGGCCGCCGCCGCCGAGCGTGCCCGCCATCGCGGAGTAGCCGATGAGCGCGACCACGGTGACGGTCAGGCCGGCCACCAGCCCGGGCAGCGCCTCGGGCAGCAGCACCTTCCTGACGATCTCGGTGCGGCTCGCGCCCATGGCCTGGGCCGCCTGCACCACGTCGGTGGCGACCTCGCGCAGCGCCGTCTCCACCAGCCTGGCGAAGAACGGCACCGCGCCGACGGTCAGCGGCACCACGAACGCGCCGGTCCCGAGCGTGGTCCCGACGACGAGCCGGGTGAACGGGGTGATCGCGATCATCAGCACGATGAACGGCAGCGACCGTCCCATGTTGACCACGAAGCCGAGCGCCGACTTCAGCGCGGGCAGGGGCAGCAGGCCGCCCCGGTCGAACACGACGAGCGCCACGCCCAGCGGCAGCCCGAAGAGCACGGTGAAGAGCGTGGCCCAGCCGACCATGACGGCCGACTCGCCGGTCGCCTCCCACAGGTAGGGCGCCATCTCGTCCCAGGTCATGCGGCCACCTCCACGAGCAGTCCGTTGTCACGCAGGTAGCTCAGCGCGGGCGCGGTGTCCGCGCCGGTGAGCGCGACCCGGAGCCGGCCGACCGAGCCGCCGGCCAGGTCCTCGATGGAGCCGCCGAGGATGTTGACGTCCACGTCGAACTTGCGCACCACCTCGGACACGATCGGCTCGCGCGGGTCCCCGGTGAACGTCAGCGTCACCGACCCGGCCGGGGCCGGATCGGGCAGCGGGAAGATCTCCCTGGTCAGCCGGGAGCCCGGCGTCCTGATGAGCTCGGCGATCGTGCCCGACTCCGTGATCCGCCCATCGGACATGATCGCGACGGAGTCGCACACGCTCTTGACCACGTTCATCTCGTGGGTGATCAGCAGGATCGTCAGGCCGAGCTCCTGGTTGAGCCGCTTGAGCAGCGACAGGATCGACTGCGTGGTGGCCGGGTCGAGCGCGGAGGTGGCCTCGTCCGACAGCAGCACCGACGGGTTGCCCGCCAGCGCCCTGGCGATGCCGACGCGCTGCTTCTGCCCGCCGGACAGCTGGTGCGGACGGTGCTCGGCCCGCCCCTCCAGCCCGACGAGTTCGAGCAGTTCGGCCACCCGGCGGGTGCGCTCGGCCCTGGGCACGCCCATGACCTCCAGCGGGAAGGCCACGTTGCCCGCCACCGTGCGCGAGGACAGCAGCGCGAAGTGCTGGTGGATCATGCCGATGCGCTGCCTGGCCCGGTTGAGCTCGCGGTGGCCGAGCGCGGTCAGGTCCTGGCCGGCCACCGTGACGGTGCCCGCGGTGGGCCGTTCCAGCAGGTTGACGCAGCGCAGCAGCGTGCTCTTCCCGGCGCCGCTCTGCCCGAGCACGCCGTAGATCTCGCCCTGGCGCACGTGCAGGTCGACACCGTCGAGCGCGACGGTCTTGCCGTACTGCTTGCGCAGGCCTGAAGCCTGAATCACGAAATATCCCCACGACTGAGAGCGGCCACCACCGGGGCCGCGCGAACCGACATCACCGAAGAGAAGGAGGGGTTACCGGGTGCCCGGGTGGAACGGCAGGTGGCTCAGCCTGCGCAGCACGAAACCAGGTGTGATCATGGTGAACCTTCGAGGAGGAGACGGGCGGGAGTTCGTCTTAGATGGCCTGCGCGCGCATTCGCCGGATCGGCGTCGCGGCGCTCATCGGCCGGGCCATCGCGGCCTGGCACATTCGCCCCATACGCATGCGACAACACAGCGCGCCGGCTGGGGCGCTCGGGTCGTTCGCGTATGCCTCGTTCACGCCGGTGCTAACGGTCTCTTTACTTCCCCCTATTCCCGACCGTTCCAGTGATGTACGTCACGCCCGGTAAGGATCACGCAGCGGAGTGACGCGCCCTGCGAACTCCTCCTTGAGCACGGCCATCCGCCGGCCGGGCTCGTAGCAGCGGCCCTTGTCCATTCAATGAATCATTTGTCCATGAATGTCGCCGCCCCGCCGCACGGAGTGTGCGGCGGGGCGGGCGGGACCGGGCGGGGTCAGGCGGCCACCGTGGTGGCGACCTGGGCCGGGGTGAGTGCGATGTCGAGGACCTCGCGCACGTCGCTGACCGTGTGGATGGTCAGCTCGTCGCGGACCTCGGCGGGCACGTCGTCCAGGTCCGGCTCGTTGCGTGCCGGGATGAGGACGGTGGTGATCCCCGCGCGGTGCGCGGCCAGCAGCTTCTGCTTGACGCCGCCGATCGGCAGGACCCGCCCGGTCAGCGAGATCTCGCCGGTCATGGCCACGTCGGCGCGGACCTGGCGGCCCGACAGCAGCGAGGCCAGCGCGGTGGTCAGCGTGACGCCGGCCGACGGGCCGTCCTTGGGCACGGCGCCGGCCGGGAAGTGCACGTGCACCGAGCGGTCCTTCAGCGCGGTGACCGGCAGTTCCAGCTCCGCGCCGTGCGAGCGGAGGTAGGACAGGGCGATCCTGGCCGACTCCTTCATCACGTCGCCGAGCTGGCCGGTCAGGGTGAGGCCGGTCTCGCCGGTCTCCGGGTCGGCCAGCGACGCCTCGACGTACAGGACGTCGCCGCCCGCGCCGGTGACCGCCAGGCCGGTGGCCACGCCGGGCACCGAGGTGCGCTGGCTGGACCCGGGCAGCGACGACTCGGGCACGAACCGCGGCCGGCCGATGTAACCGACCAGGTCGTCGTCGCCGACCGTGACGGGCAGTTCGTCCTTGGCCGCCACCTTGCGCAGGATGCGGGCGACCGAGCGCTCCAGCGAGCGCACGCCGGCCTCGCGGGTGTACTCGGCGGCCAGCCTGCGCAGCGCCGAGTCGTCCACCGTGACCTCGTCGGCGGTCAGGCCGGCCAGTTCGAGCTGCCTGGGCAGCAGGTGATCGCGGGCGATGGCGACCTTCTCGTCCTCGGTGTAGCCGTCGAGCGTGACGATCTCCATCCGGTCGAGCAGCGGCCCGGGGATGGCCTCCAGGACGTTCGCGGTGGCCAGGAACAGCACGTCGGACAGGTCGAGCTCGACCTCCAGGTAGTGGTCGCGGAACGTGTGGTTCTGCGCCGGGTCGAGCACTTCGAGCAGCGCGGCCGTGGGGTCGCCGCGGTAGTCGGCGCCCACCTTGTCGACCTCGTCGAGCAGCACGACCGGGTTCATCGACCCGGCCTCGCGGATGGCGCGGACGATGCGGCCGGGCAGCGCGCCGACGTAGGTGCGCCGGTGGCCGCGGATCTCGGCCTCGTCGCGGACGCCGCCGAGCGCGACGCGGACGAACTTGCGGCCCATCGCGCGCGCCACGGACTCGCCGAGCGAGGTCTTGCCGACTCCGGGCGGGCCGGCCAGGGCCAGCACGGCGCCGCTGCGGCGGCCGCCGACGACGCCCAGCCCCTTGTCCTGGCGGCGCTTGCGCACCGCGAGGTGCTCGATGATGCGGTCCTTCACGTCGTCGAGGCCGGTGTGGTCGGCGTCGAGCACGGCCCGGGCGCCGGTGATGTCGTAGTTGTCCTCGGTGCGGTCGTTCCACGGGATGTCGAGGACGGTGTCGAGCCAGGTGCGGATCCAGCCGCCCTCCGGCGACTGGTCGGAGGTGCGCTCCAGCTTGTCGACCTCCTTGAGCGCGGCCTCGCGCACCTTCTCCGGCAGGTCGGCGGCCTCGACGCGGGCCCGGTAGTCCTCCTCCTCGGTCTCGGCGGAGTCGCCGTTGAGCTCCTTGAGCTCCTTGCGGACCGCGGCGAGCTGCTGGCGCAGCAGGAACTCGCGCTGCTGCTTCTCCATGCCCTCCTGGACGTCCTTGCGGATCGTCTCGGCCACGTCGAGCTCGGCCAGGTGCTCGCGCGACCACTCGATCAGCCGGGCCAGCCGCTCGGCCGGGTCGGCGGCTTCGAGCAGCTCGACCTTCTGCGCGGTGGACAGCCACGGCGTGTAGCCGGAGCTGTCGGCCAGCACGGACGGGTCGTCGATCTGGTTGACCTGGTCGACCACCTGCCAGGCGCCGCGCTTCTGCAGGATGGTGGTGGCCAGGGCCTTGTACTCCTTGGCCAGCTCGTGCGCGCGCTCGCCGGCCGGCACCTTGTCGATGCTCTCGGCCTCCACCCACAGCGCGGCGCCCGGGCCGGTGGTGCCGGTGCCCACGCGCACCCGGTTCACACCGCGCACCACGGCGGCGGGCTCGCCGCCGGGCAGCCTCCCGACCTGCTCCACCACGGCCTGCACGCCGACCGCGCCGTAGCGGCCGTCGATGCGGGGAACGAGGAGGACCCGCGGCTTGTTGCCACCTGATGCCTGGGCGGCGTCTATCGCGGCCCGCACCTCGGAGTCGGACAGGTCCAGCGGAACCACCATGCCCGGCAGGACGACCTCGTCGTCCAGCGGCAGGACCGGAAGGATCAGGCTCTCACTCATACGAACTCCTTCAGCGGGGTTGAGTCTAACTGGCTCAATTCATTGGAGCCCGGCATTGTTCCCAACGTTGCGCCTGTTCGCTGTCAGCGATCGTAATGTTGTAAGCAATACCAAAGGGTGAGGTCTCGCGTCATCCCCGGGTGTGATGCCTGGACCAGGCCCGCGACCGTACGCTGGAGCCGATGATCTCGGCCATCGTGCGCCCGCTCAGGCTCGCGCTCCTCCTGGACGACACCGCCCCGCCCCGCGCCGGGCGGCCGCGGCTGACCTTCGCGGTGCCCGCGCCGCTGCGGCGGCTGGTGCCGTTCCGCACCGTCGAGCTGGTCCAGCTGGCCGACCTGGTGCTGGCCGTGATCCTGTTCCTGCTGATGATGGGATACGTCGGCGTCTGGGCCGCGAACGCGGCCAAGGAACGGGCGCTCGGCCTGCCCGCACCGGGTCCGGTCTCGGACGGCTACGTCTACCTGGCCGCCATCGCCGTGTCGCTGCCGGTGGCGCTGCGCGACCGGTTGCCGCTGGTCGCCTGGCGGCTCTCGGTGCTGCTGATGCCGGTGGCGCTGTGGGTGTCGGCCACGATCGGGCGGGGCGATCCGCCGTTCGTGCCGCCGGTGGTCGTGTCGTACCTGTTCGTCCTGTACTCGCTGGCGGTGCGCTCCGACCGGCGGATCGCGGTGGTGGCCTGGGTCGTCACGGTGATCATGGGGTGGATCACCCATCCCGGCTCGGCGCCGATGGTCGCCGTGATCGCCGCCGGCGTCCTGCTGTTCGGCCACAACCTGCAGGTACGCCGCTCCGCCACGGCCCGCCTGATCGCCGAGGAGCGGCGTACCAGGCAGGCCGAGGGCGCGCAGGCCGCGCTGGCCGAACGGGCCAGGATCGCGCGCGAGCTGCACGACGTGGTGGCGCACCACATGTCGGTGATCGCGATCCAGGCCGAGGCGGTGCCGCTGCGCGCCGCGGGCGACCCGGTCCAGCTCACGGCCGGGCTGGCCGAGATCCGCACGTTGTCGCTGGCCGCGATCGCCGAGCTGCGCCAGGTGCTCGGCGTGCTGCGCGACGACGACGGCCGCACCGACACCGCGCCGCAGCCCGGGCTCGACCGGCTGGACGACCTGGTCGACCAGGCCCGCGCCGCCGGGCTCAAGGTGCTGCTCGAACGGCCGTCGTCGCTGGGCGAGGTGCCGCAGGCGGTGGGGCTGTCGGCGTACCGGATCGTGCAGGAGTCGCTGAGCAACGCGATGCGGCACGCGCCGGGCGCGTCGGTGGCGGTCGGCGTCGCGCGCGACGACGACGGCGTGCGCCTGCGCGTCGCCAACGGCCCCGGCGCCCGTCCCGGGGACTCCCCCGGCGCCGGGCACGGGCTGGTGGGGATGCGTGAGCGGGCGGCGCTGCTCGGCGGCACGCTCGACGCGGGGCCGGTGGCGGGCGGCGGGTTCCAGGTGACGGCGACGCTGCCCATCGGAAGGGGTGACGACGCGTGATCGGGAGGGGTGACGACGCGTGATCGGGAGGGGTGACGACGCGTGATCCGCGTGCTGATCGCCGATGACCAGGGCATGGTGCGTACCGGGTTCACCGCGTTCCTGGGCGCCCAGCCGGACATCGAGGTGGTGGGCGAGGCCGCCAACGGCCAGGAGGCGGTCGAGCAGGTGGCCAGGCTGCGGCCCGACGTGGTGCTGATGGACGTGCGGATGCCGGTCATGGACGGCCTGGAGGCCACCAGGCGGCTGCCCGCGTCGTCGAAGGTGCTGATCCTGACCACGTTCGACCTCGACGACTACGTCTACGAGGCGCTGCGCGCGGGGGCCAGCGGCTTCCTGCTCAAGGACGCCTCCGCCGCGCAACTCGCCGAGGCGGTGCGGGTGGTCGCGGCCGGCGAGGCGGTGATCGCGCCGGGCATCACCAAGCGGCTGATCCACGAGTTCGCCCGGATGGGCGGGCAGCGGGTGCGGGCGAGCGGACGGCTGCGCGAGCTGACCGAGCGCGAGACCGAGGTGCTCATGCTGGTCGCGCAGGCGCTGTCCAACCAGGAGATCGCGCGCAAGCTGGTGCTGGCGGAGCAGACGGTGAAGACGCACGTGGGCCGGGTGCTGACCAAGCTGGGGCTGCGCGACCGGGCGCAGGCCATCGTCTTCGCCTACGAGACGGGGCTGGTGCGGCCGGGGGAATGACGGGCCGGGGGCGCCGACGTACAGTCGGCTGATGGATCCGGTTGAGCTCTTCCATCAGGTCGCGGCAACGGTGCCGGCGTACCGGTCGTTCCTGGCCGAGCAGCGCGTCGATCCCGCCCGCGTCACGTCGCTCGACGACTTCGCGCGCCTGCCGATGACGACCAAGGACGGCTACCTGCGCCGCCATCCCCTGCCCGATCTGTGCAGGGACGGGGTCATCGGCGACATGATCGCGGTTTCGTCGGGTTCGACCGGGGCGCCGGGGTTCTGGCCGCGTTCGGTGTCGGACGAGAGGATCATCGCCGACCGGTTCGAGGAGGTCTTCCGCGACACCTTCGCCGCCCGCGAACGCCGCACGCTGGCCGTGGTCTGCTTCGCGCTCGGCACCTGGGTGGGCGGCCTGTTCACCATCAACTGCTGCCGTCACCTGGCCGAACGCGGATACCCGATCACCGTGGTCGCGCCCGGCAGCGACCGGGCGGAGATCCTGCGGGTGCTGCCCGAGCTGGCGCCCCACTTCGACCAGGTGGTGCTGCTGGGCTATCCGCCGTTCCTGAAGAACCTGATCGACACCGCCGGGCTGCCGTGGGAGTCGTGGAACCTGAAGCTGGTCACGGCGGGCGAGGTCTTCAGCGAGGAGTGGCGCACGCTCGTCGCCCGCACGGCGGGCATGGCCGATCCGGTGCGCGGCATCGCGTCGCTGTACGGCACGGCGGACGCGGGCGTGCTCGGCAACGAGACGCCGCTGTCGGTGGAGATCCGCCGCTTCCTGGCCGCGCGCCCGGGGACGGCCAGGGAGCTGTTCGGCGAGTCGCGGCTGCCCACACTCGTGCAGTACGACCCGGACGTGCGCTTCTTCGAGCAGCACCAGGGCACGCTGCTGTTCACCGGCGACAACGGGATCCCGCTGATCCGCTACCACATCGCCGACGAGGGCGGGCTGTTCCCGTACGAGGACCTGCTCGATCACGTGCGCAAGCGCGGCTTCGAGCCCGCCGCACCGGGTCCGCGCCTGCCCTTCGTGTACGTGTTCGGCCGCGCGCACTTCACCGTGTCGTACTACGGGGCGAACGTCTACCCGGAGAACATCGCGGTGGGGCTGGAGCAGCCGGAGGTCAGTGAGCTGGTGACGGGCAAGTTCGTGATGGAGACGGTGGAGGACGCCCAGCGCGACCGCCACCTGACGATCACCGTCGAGCTGCGGCCCGGCGAGAAGCCGGCGGAGGAGACGGCGCGGGCCGTCGGCGAGTCGATCCTGACGCACCTGCTCCGGCTCAACAGCGAGTTCGCCCATTACGTGCCCGCCGCGCAGCAGGCCCCGTTCATCCGGCTGCGCGAAGCCGGTGACCCCGACTACTTCCCGCCGGGCGGGAAACACCGGTACACGAGGTGAAAGTCTCGTCGCTGGGTATATGACACGGTGTCGCCATCGAGTTGACGACCACCCCCGGGCTTTGTGACACTTCGTCATGAAACGTTGGTGCGAGTGGGGATGTGCTGCTGTGGCGATGTCGTTCTCCGAGACCTTGAAGGCCGCCACCTGGGGCGATCACGAGGCCGCCGAGGGTGAGAGCTACCTCGGTGAGTTGATGGGCGGGCGGTTGAGCGAGCAGGAGTACGGGGAGATGGTCGCCCAGCACTACTTCGCCTACCTCGCGCTCGACGGCGCGGCCAAGGCCCTGGCCGGACACCCCGTCGCCGGGCGTTTCGTCTTCCCCGAACTGTTCCGCGAGCCCGCGCTCGAACGCGACCTGGCCGCGATCTACGGCGCGGGGTGGCGGGAGCGGATCACGCCGTCCAAGTCCACCAGGACCCTGGTCGCCCGGATCGAGCAGGTCGCCGACTGGCCCGGCGGGTACATCGCCCACCACTACACCCGATACCTCGGAGACCTGTCCGGCGGGCAGTTCATCAGGATGGAACTGCAGAAGATCTACGGCTACCGCAAGGGCGGGGGCGTGGACTTCTACATCTTCGACGAGGTGGGCAGCCTGCCCCGGTTCAAGGACGAGTACCGCGCCCGCCTGGACGCGCTGGAGCTGGACGAGCGGGAGCAGCAGCGGATCATCCGCGAGGTGAAGCTGGCCTACCAGCTCAACACCGAGGTGCTGGCCGAACTCCTGCACGCGGTAAAGGCCGCTGCCTAACCCTCACCACCCGACCGC
Organism: Nonomuraea antri; assembly: GCF_013283785.1. Taxonomy (GTDB): domain Bacteria; phylum Actinomycetota; class Actinomycetes; order Streptosporangiales; family Streptosporangiaceae; genus Nonomuraea; species Nonomuraea antri. The sequence continues at coordinate 45,776 of NZ_JABCPZ010000042.1, read as the reverse complement.
CACCGCCTGACCGCCGGCCCCAGCCGCCACGTGACCGCCGGCGTCTGCCGGTTACGCGAGCAGCCGACTCGCCGAAATCACGGGGTACCGAGGTCACGGGGTGCCGAGGTCGGGGAACTCGCCGGTCGCGCCGTCGATGAGTTCGCGGATGATGTCGAGGTGCCCGGCGTGCCTGGCGGTCTCCTCGATCATGTGGATGAGCACCCAGCGTAAGGTCACCGTCTCGCCGAACCAGGCCGTGCCGCGGTCGAGGAGGTCGAGATCGGCGATCACCTGGTCGGCGGCGGCCCGGGCGCGGGCGTAGAGCGCGAGGATGTCGGCGGTGGTCTCGTCGGGCTCCACCCGCATGTCGTCGCCGTCGGCCTCGATCTTGAACGAGTACGGCTCGCGCTCGCGCCCGAACGGCTCGCAGAACCAGCCGTACTCGACCACGGCCAGGTGTTTCACCACGCCGAGCAGGCTGGTGCCCGATGGGGTCAGCCGGCGGCGCACCTGCTCGTCGTCGAGGCCGTCGAGCTTCCACACCACCGCGTCGCGGTGGCGGTCGAGGCTGACGTGCAGGCTCTCCTTCTCGTCGCCCGTGAACGGCACCCGCCTTCTCATGCTCCGCCCTCCCGCCGTGCCCGGCCTTGCCCGTGCTCGGACCGTAGCAGCCGCCCCCGACAATCCGGCCCGGGCGTTGGATCGGCAGCGGGTCGGGTGCGGCACAATGGCCTTTCGTAGCCGCGGGCCGGATTCACGGGAGGCAGTCCATGGCCATCAGGAACTTCCGGAGCGGCGACGAGCCGGCGCTCTACGACGTCTGCCTGCGCACCGGCGCCAACGGCGGCGACGCCTCGTCCATTTACCGCAACGGACGGCTGCTCGGTGAGGTGTTCGTCGGCCCGTACGTCGCGCTCGAGCCGGAGCTGGCGTTCGTCCTGGACGACGGCGCGGGTCCGGAAGGCTACATCCTCGGCGCGCTCGACACGCCGGCCTTCGACGCGGAGTGCGAGGAGCGCTGGTGGCCACGGCTGCGCGAGAACTATCCGCTGGAGTCGGTGGCGCCCGACGTGCCGGACCGCTGGATCGTCGAGTGGATCCACCGGCCGCCGGCGGTCGTCCCCCCGGCCGTGACCGCCGCCTACCCCTCGCACCTGCACATCGACGTGCTCCCCCGGTGGCAGGGCGGGGGCTGGGGCGTCAAGCTCATGAACACCCTGCTGGACGCGCTCACCGAACGCGGCTCTACGGGCGTGCACCTGGGCGTGTCCACCGGCAACCCGCGAGCGATCGCCTTCTACCGCAAGTTCGGCTTCGAGGAGCTCGACAGCCGCCATGGCGCACTCTTCCTGGGCTACCGACTCAACGACGGCGAGCGCAACCGATGAGCGTCCCGGCTTGACGGCGGAGAACACGGGCAATGAGCGTCCCGGCCTGATGGCGGGGATCACGGGCGATGAGCGTCCCGGCCTGACGGCGGAGAACACGGGCAATGAGCGTCCCGGCCTGATGGCGGGGATCACAGGCGATGAGCGTCCCGGCCCGATAGCCGGGGAGCCCGGGCAATGAGTCTCCCGCCCTGACAGCGGAGGCACGGGCACTGAGCGTCTCGGCTGGATGACGGCGAGCGCGGCCGATATGCGTGCCAGCTCGAAGACGGCGAGCGCGACCGATGAGCGTCCCGGCTCGAAGACGGCGAGCGCGGCCTATGTGCGCTGCCGGAAGACGGCGAGCGCGACCAATGAGCGTCCAGGCCCAACGGGCGGCGAGTGTTTCGGCCTGACTGCGGCGAGCGCGGCCGATGAGCGTTCCGCGCATCGGCGCGGCGGCGCACGATGCGCCTGTTGGTGGCGCGCGATGGGCGGGGCGGTGGCGTGCGATGGGCTCTGCGGCGGCGCGCGCCTTACCATGGGGCCTATGCCCCGTATCTCCGCCGCGACCATCGGTGAGCACCGCGCGCAGACCCGCGATCGCATCCTCCAGGCGGTCTCGCGTCTGTCGCGGGTGCAGGGAATCGACGCGATCTCGCTGACCGACGTGGCGAACGAGGCCGGCATCACCCGCACCGTCCTGTACAACTACTACCCGGACAAGGCGGCGCTGCTGCTCGCCTTCACCGAGCGGGTCACCCAGTACTTCATCGACAGCTACGAGCGGGAGCTGCCGGAGGGCGCCTCCCCCGCCGAGCGGCTGCGGGCGTTCGTGCGACTGCAACTGGCCGGGCTGCTGGCGCATCCGCACCCGGGCGCGGCCGACCTGGGCGCCGCGCTCGGTCCGGACGCCTACCAGCAGCTCGCCGAGCACGTCGCGCCCATGCAGCGCATCCTGGTCGAGACGCTCGAAAGCGGCGTCGGCTCGGGCGACTTCCAGGTGGACGACCTGCCCGCCACCGCACGGATGATCATGGCGGTGATCGGTGCCGAGCGGGTGCCGCTGATCAGTGGCCAGGTCACGGTGGAGCGGGCGGAGGAGCTGGTGTCGGAGTTCGTCCTGCGCGCGCTGGGCAGCGCGTAACCACTGACGCCGGCAAGCCTGCCCGCTGAACGCCGGGCGACCCCGAGTCACTGATGCCGGGCAATCCCGAGTTGCTGGCACGGGAGAGCCCCTTACTCCGCTGACGCGGGCAGCCCCCAACCCGCTGGCCTCGGGCAACCCCAAGCCGCTGGCCTCGACCAACCCTCAACCTACTGACACTCAGGTGCCCCGCTGACGCTCAGGTGCCCCTGGGACGTTTCCTGTCGGAGGCCGGTGACAAGATTGCCAGCATGGACAACGGGCACGTCGAGTTCCAGTCGGCACGCGGGCGCTGGATCCTCACGGCCACGGTGCTGGGGTCCGGGCTGGCGCTGCTCGACAGCACGGTGGTCAGCATCGCGATGCCGTTCATCGGCAGGGAGCTGCACGCCGACATGGCCGGCCTGCAGTGGACCACCAACGCCTACATGCTCACCCTGGCCAGCCTGATCCTGCTGGGCGGCTCGCTCGGTGACCGCTACGGCCGGCGCAAGGTGTTCGTCATCGGGACGATCTGGTTCGCCGTGGCGTCGGCGCTGTGCGGGCTGTCGCCGAACATCGAGTTCCTGATCGCCGCCCGGGCCCTGCAGGGCATCGGCGGCGCGTTGCTGACGCCGGGCTCGCTGGCGATCATCCACGCCGCCTTCACCCGGCAGGACCGGCCGAGGGCGGTCGGCGCCTGGTCGGGGCTGGGCGGGGTGGCGACCGCGATCGGCCCGCTGCTCGGCGGCGTGCTGGTGCAGGCGGCCGACTGGCGGTGGGTGTTCCTGATCAACCCGCCGTTCGCGGCCGTCGTGGTGCTGGTGGCGCTCAGGCACGTGCCGGAGAGCAAGGACGAGCAGGCCGCCGGCCGCTTCGACGTGGCGGGCGCGGCACTGGCCGCGCTGGCGCTGGCGGGGCTCACCTACGGGCTGATCGAGCGCGGCGCGGCGCTGTGGCTGGTGCTCGGCGTGGTGCTTGCCGCCGCGTTCGTGGCGGTGGAGATCCGCAGGTCGCCCGACGCGCTGGTGCCCGTCGGCATCTTCAAGAACCACGTCTTCACCGCCGTGAACGTGGTGACGCTCATCATGTACGCGGCCATGGGCGTGGTGTTCTTCCTGCTGGTCATCCAGCTCCAGGTGGTGTCCGGGTTCGGGCCGACCGAGGCCGGCCTGGCGACGCTGCCCACCACGATCCTCATGATGCTGCTCTCGGCCAGGGCGGGTGACCTGGCCAAACGGGTCGGCCCGCGGTGGCCGATGACGATCGGCATCCTGGTGTCCGGGGCCGGGTTCCTGATGATGAGCACGATCGGGCCCGACGCGTCGTACTGGCTGCGGGTGCTGCCCGCCGTCGTGGTGTTCGGCCTGGGGCTGTCGGCCGCGGTCGCGCCGCTCACCTCGACCGTGCTGGCCACCGCCGAAGACCGCTACTCGGGCACGGCCAGCGGCGTCAACAACGCGGTGGCCCGCACCGGCAGCCTGCTCGCGGTGGCCGCGGTGCCGCCGCTGGTGGGCCTGGTGGGCGACGCGTTCAACAACCCCTCGGTGTTCAACGCGGGCTTCCGGATGGCGATGCTGGTCAGCGCCGCGATGATGGCGGTGTCGGCGCTGATCACCTTCTTCACCATCCGGACGAACGTGCTCGCCCCCGACGACTGACCACCCGACGACTGACCGCCGCCAAGGTGAGCCGCCGCGTCAGAAGGTGAACGGCTGCCGGCGCACGCTGTTGTCGAAGTTCGACAGCAGCAGCTCCGGCTCGCCCACCGACCGGATCTCGGGCAGGCGGGTCAGCAGTTCGCGGAACATGGTGCGCATCTCCTGCCTGGCCAGGTTGGCGCCGAGGCAGAAGTGCGGGCCGGGGCCGCCGAAGCCGACGTGCGGCTTGGCGTCGCGGGTGATGTCGAAGACGTCGGCGTCGGGGAAGACCGATTCGTCGCGGTTGGCCGAGCCGTAGAACAGCACGACCTTGTCGCCCTTCTTCAGCTCCAGCCCGCGCAGCGAGTAGTCTTCCGTGACCGTGCGGCGGAACTGCATGATGGGCGAGACGTAACGCACCATCTCCTCGATGGCGTTGTTGATGTGCCCGTCGAAGTCGTTCATCAGCAGGTCGCGCTGGCCCGGGTTGTCGGTCAGCAGCTTGATGCCGTGCGCCATCGTGTTGCGCGCGGTCTCGTTGCCGGCCACCAACAGCAGCGAGAAGAACGAGCCGAGCTCCTTGTCGGTCAGCTTCTCGCCGTCGATGTTCGCGGTGACCAGCAGGGAGACCAGGTCGCCCTTGGGGTCGGCGGCGCGCTCGTGGCCGAGCTTGATCACCATGCGCTGCAGGGCGAGCAGGGCGAGCATGTTCTGGCCGGCCATCTGCACGCTGCGCGCCAGGCTGGGGCGCACGCCGGTGTAGGCGGTGGAGATGTCGACGTGCTCGTGCACCTTCTCCCGCAGCTCCTGCGGGATGTCGAGCATGTCGCAGATGACGTGGATGGGCAGCCGGGCGGCCACCTGCTCGACGAAGTCGCGCGGGCCGTCCTTGACCGCGTCGTCGACGATGCGGGCGCAGGCCGCCTCGATGTCGCCCTGCAGGTTCGCCAGCATCTTGGGGCTGAAGGAGCGGGTGACGATCCTGCGCAGGCGGGCGTGGCGCGGGTCGTCCATGTTGACCATCGACTCGCCGAACACCTGCTTGATCCAGCCGGGCGGCTCGGGATTGGTGACCGCGGGTTCGCTGGAGAAGATCTTGGCGTTCCTGCTGGCCTCCACCACGTCGGCGTGGCGGACGAGGGCGTAGAAGCCCTTGCCCGAGCGCAGGAGCGGAACCTTCTTCTCCGGGAAGAACACTGGATGCTCCAGTTGCCGGAGCCGGGCGAACGCCTCATTCCGCTCTTTGAGGGGTTTGCGCCAGAAATCCAGATCGGCGAGGTCGATGTCCACCCGTCTATCCTGGCACGTTCCCGCCGTGTTAAGACCGGGTTCGGGTCGGGCGGACATTACTACCGGTATGAATGCGCTGCTCGCCGCCTGCCTGGCGCTTCCCCTCCTGTCCGGTACGTCCCACGCCCCGGCCGTCGGGTGCGGAGGACATCCGTCCGATTTCGACGGCGACGGCCGCGCCGACCTGGCGGTGGCCGCCCCCTACGCCGACCCGCACGGCCGGGCCAGGGCCGGGGCGGTGACCGTCCTGTACGGGTCGGGCCAGAAGGCCGAGCTGACCCAGCGGGACGCCGAGCCCGGCGACTCGTTCGGCTCCGCGCTGGCCGTGGGCGACTTCGACGGCGACGGGTGCGCGGACCTCGCGGTCGGCGTGTCGGAGGAGTTCGCCGGGGCGCGGGTGCCTGGCGGCGACGGCAACGGCGTGGTCCAGGTCTTCCACGGCTCCCCCGGCGGCCTGGCCGAGCGGCGGCGGCTGAGCCTGGACGCGCCGTCCAGCGACAGGTTCGGCGCCGCGCTGGCGGCCGGCGACCTCGACGGCGACGGCCGGGACGAACTGGTGGTCGGCGCGCCGAACCGGCGCGGCGGGACGGTGACCGTCTACGGCATGAAAGGCCGCAAGGCACTCCAGATCAGCCAGAAGACCCGGTGGGTGCGGCAGCGCGCGGCCGAGACCGACCAGTGGGGCGCGGCGCTGGCCACCGGCGACTTCGACGGCGACGGCCGCGACGAGCTGGCCGTGGGCGCGCCCGCCGACACGATCGCCCGCGACGGCCAGGGCTCGGTCACCGTGATCGACGTGCGGGGCCGCGGCGCGCGGCTGCTCACGCAGAGCACTCCGGGCATCATCGGCGCCGCCGAGAAGTGGGACGGCTTCGGCGCCGCGCTGGCCACCGGCGACTTCAACGGCGACGGACGCGACGACCTGGCGATCGGCGTGCCCGGCGAGGGCCTGAGCGCCAACCAGCGGGCCATGGACTACGGCGACGGCACGGTGGACGTGCTCTACGGCACGCGGCGCGGGCTGAGCACGTATCGCAGCGAGGCGTGGTCGCAGCGCGCGCTCAAGGGCGAGCCGCGCTACTCCGACAGGTTCGGCGCGGCGCTGGCCACCGGCGACCTCAACGGCGACGGCCGGGACGAGCTGGCCATCGGGGTGCCGGGCGAGAAGGCCGTGCAGGTGCTGACCGGGCGCGGCGCGGGCGGGCTGACCCGGGTGGGCAACCTGCTGATCAAGGGCCGGGGCCGTGACTTCGGCGCGGCGCTGGCCATGCTGCCCGGCTGGAACGAGCGCTACCGGACGCTGTCGGGCCGCCGGCCGCTGTACGGCCTCGTGGTGGCGGCGCCCGACCAGGGGCTGGTGCAGTTCGTCCCGGGGCGGCGCGGCGGGTCGGGGCTGCGGCTGGGCAAGGCGCGCGGCCTCAGCAAGGGCACCGGCCTGTACGGCTACACCTTCGGCTGACCCCCGAGCCTACCCCTCGGCACCTGCGCGGCGGGTACGGCCGGACGGGAACCCGGCGGCCACGGGACCGCAGCGTCCCCGCGACCGCCAGGCCGTCCGGACGTCCCGCCGCGCACCATCACAGAGATCCCTGGCCGCGAACTGATACATCCCCCGGGCCCGCGAATCGCCCGCCCGAGCCGGTCAGGAGGTGCCCGGCCGGCCGGAGGCGGCGGGGATGGTGAGGCGGTGCGCCGTCCTGGCCGGCGCGCCCCTGCGCGAGATGTACTCGAGCGTGCGGAAGTCCACCGAGAGCTCCTCGCGCGTCAGCCTGGCGACGAGGTACCCGCGCCGCTGGTCGAGGTACGAGATGTGCGGGTTCTCCTGCAGGGCCTCGGCGATCCACGTCCTGTCGCGGTAGCCGTCGCCGTCGCTGGCGATCGACGAGGTGACCAGCTCGGTGGCCACCACGGGCGAGTCCGGGTCGTCGAAGTCGGCCTTCAGCTCGGCCTGGTGGTGCATGTGCGCGTCCCCGGTCAGCACCACCGGGTTGGACGTGCGCGCCAGCGATCCCAGCAGCCGGGTCCGCTCGGGCGCGTAGCCGTCCCAGGAGTCCAGGTTCACCTCGCGGCCAGGACCGACCTTGTAGTCCCGGTGCGTCATGAGGATCTGCTGGCCGAGCAGGTTCCAGCGGGTGTCGGAGCCGCGCAGCCCGCTCTCCAGCCAGCGCCACTGGTCGTCGCCGAGCAGGGTGCGGCTGTCCGAGAGCCGGTCGTCGCAGCCGGCCCGGACGCCGTCCAGGCAGGCCTGGTCGTCGCGGAACTGGCGGGTGTCGAGCAGGTGGAAGCGGGCCAGCGACCCCCACGAGACGCGCCTGTTCACCCGGAGCGCGGCGCCGTTGAGGCTCTGGCGGCGCAGCGGCATGTTCTCGTAGTAGGCGCGGAACGCCTCGGCCCGGCGGCGCGCGAAGCCGGGCGCGTCGGTGCTGGAGACGGGGCCCGCCCAGTTGTTCTCGACCTCGTGGTCGTCGAAGGCGACCAGCCAGGGCGCCACGGCGTGTGCCGCCTGCAGGTCGCGGTCGCTCTTGTACTGGGCGTGCCTGAGCCGGTAGTCGGCGAGCGTGGCGCACTTGCCCGGCGTGTGCGTGCGGACCCGCCCGGCCAGCGCGGTGTAGCCGCTGGGGCCGTACTCGTAGAGGTAGTCGCCGAGGAAGACGACCAGGTCGGGCTCCTGCTCGGCGAGCCTGCGGTAGGCGGTGTAGTAGCCGTGCTCGTAGTGCGCGCAGGCGGCGACGGCGAAGGTCAGCGGCCGCTCGCCCACGGGGGTGGTCCTGGTGCGGCCGGACGGCGACAGCCTGCCCTCGGCCTTGAACCGGTAGAAGTAGTCACGCCCGGGTTCCAGGCCCTGAACCTCGACGTGCACGCTGTGCGCGGCGCCCGGGCGGGCGGTGGCCGTGCCGGAGCGCACGACGGAGGCGAAGCGCTCGTCGGTGGCGACCTGCCACTCCACGTCCAGGTCGCGGGAGGGCATGCCGCCCCGGCCGTCGCCGCCGAGCGGGTCGGCCGCCAGGCGCGTCCACAGCACGAATCCGTCGGTGGACGGATCACCGGAGGCGACGCCCAGGGTGAACGGGTCGCTTTTGAGGGTTCTGGCGGGCGGTGTGAGGAAAGCGAAGCTTGCCGCTGCGAGGAACGTTCTGCGGTCCACACGCAAGGTATGTCCGGCTCGGCTGACCCTGCCGTGACAGCGGAGTCAAGCGAAGGTGAACACCGTCGGTCGGCCTCCGCGGGCTCGCCGTACGAACCCGCCGTGCGGCGAACCGTGCGGCGAACCGTGCGGCGCCCCCGCCGCACGGGGGCGCCGCGCGGGTTCACAGGGTGGCGAGCTCGTCGCGCAGCGCCGGTGCGGAGGTGTAGTGCACGCCGGTCATGCCGAACGCCCGCGCCCCCGCCACGTTCTCCGGCCGGTCGTCGATGAACGCCATGTCCGCCGGATCGCCGCCGAGCTCACCGGCCACCCGCTCGTAGATCTCCCGATCCGGTTTCACCAGCCCCATCCGCCCGCTGTAGAACCGCTGCTCGATGGCGGCGATCCAGGGCAGCTCGTCGAGCCCGTCGGCGAGGCAGACGGGCGCGTTCGACAGCAGCGCCACACCCACCCCGCGATCGAGCAGCTCGTCGAGGACGGCGATCACGGGCGCGTTCGGGTGGGCCCAGCTCGCCACGTCCATGGCGACCAGTTTCGCCATCTCGGACGCGCTGACCGGCCTGCCCAGCACCGCCGCCCAGTAGGCGGACGGGCTCAGCGCGCCCCGGTCGAACTCCAGCCGGTGTTCCCAGTAGCCGCGCTCGAACGCCGCGGGCTCGGTGCCCGCCGTCCGCGCCATGACCTCGACGTCGGACGGCGGCTGAGGAAGGGACAGGACGTTGCCGTAGTCGAAAACGAACCACTTCATGCGAGGAATGGTCGCAGATGCGGGGTGAGCGCCGGGCAGCCCAGGTATTTCTCGGCCGTGTGGAAGTCGATCCAGTCGAGGTTGACGAGTTCTTCGACGTCGATGCCGGTGAAGCTGTGACACAGGTCGGGCGGGATGGCGGCGATGTCGTCCTTGTCGGCGATGTTCACCCAGCGCCTGACGCCCTTGGGACGTTCGCCGCGGCCGTTGATCGGCGCGGGCAGCAGCCGCTCGAAGATGACGTTGCGCATGCCGAGCGGGCTGCCGAGCGTGAGCAGCAGGTCGACCTCGAGGTCGGGGTTGGCCCACAGCGTCTCGTAGGTGACGACGCTGCCCAGCGAGTGCGCGATGACCACCCTGGGACGGTTGCGCCGGATGACGTCGGCGACGACCCGCCGGCACTCCTCCCGCCTGCCCTGATCGCCCAGGTAGGCGGCCACCTCCGGGGCGAACAACCGGGCGAAGGCCGCCGACCGGCCGTCGAGCGCGGTCAGCAGCCAGCCGGTGAACGACTTGAGCGCGCCGGTGAGGTGCTCACCCACGCCCAGGTTCCTGGCCCACTCGACGAGCACCTGCTGCGCGCCCGACTCCATCCTGGCCACGTCGCCGTTCGCGGCCGCGCCGGCGTGCTCGCCGTCGATCAGGTGGTGCGAGAAGTAGGCGATCTCGCTGAAGTGCGTCTTCGACTCCCCGCCCAGCGCCTGGCACAGGTAGCGGTCCCATTTGACGCGCATCGCCTCGGCCGCCCCCGCCGCCGAACCGCCCGCCTGCTGGAAGTACTTGTACTTGCCGATGCCGTGCACACCGACGATCCCCGTCACAGCGCCTCCCCGTTCTCGAATTTCGGCGATAACGGCATACGCCGCCCGGCCTTCCCGCGTCAAGACCGGCCGGAGTTTAGCCTTGCCTAAAGGTTTAGGCAGAGCTAAAGTAGAGGTAACGAGCAGCGAGCGTCGAGAGCGAGACCGCGATGGCCCTTCGCCGGAACACCTCAGCCGAAGTGGGCGGCCTCGCCCAGGAAGTGGTCGACGAGATCACCTGGTACATGCGGGAGCACAAGATAACCCGGGCCGATCTGGCCGCGTCGCTGGGCGTATCGGCGGGGCGGGTGAGCCAGATCCTGTCCGGCGACGAGAATCTGACGCTCCGCACGCTCGGCGCGGTGATCGACGCGCTCGGCGCCCGCCTGGAATTCACGCTCGGGGACGCGGAAGGGTCGTCGTCCGCGCTGCCCGACCCGCTCTGAGCGGCCCTCATCGCGTCAGCGCCGTTCCTTGGGCCGCCGGGCGCGCGCCCCGGCCGTGCCGCCGGGCTCGGCGGACGCCCCGTTCATCGACGGCGTCTTCCCGTTCCCCGAGGCCGGCGTGAACCGCGGCAGCGAGCGATAACCCGACCGGTAGGCCGAGGCCAGCAGCCGCATCAGGTCGCTCTCCGCGTCGAGGCGGAGGATGTCGTGCAGCCGGGTCGGATCGTTCAGGTAGCGCTCGTACCTGGCCAGCTTGGTGTGCCGTGACCCGTTCAGCGCAGTGACGATCTTCGACCTGGCCGCGCCGTCCTCGATCAGCGCGGCCACGTCCAGCTTCCGCTCGATCGCGTCGAGCCTGGCGTGCACCCGTTCGCGGCGGCGTTCCTCGGCCGACAGGCGCTCGCGGATGCGCTCGTAGTAGCGGTGCGCGGCCATGCTGAGCTCGTGGACGCTCCAGGATTCGTCCACCCGCTTCTCGCACCAGCGCCGCTGGTCCTCGGCCATCGCCTGGTCGAGCTTGGCCAGCAGCGACACCAGCCAGAACGTGGCCGCCTCGCGGGCCAGCGAGCGCCGGTAGTCCTCCCTGGTGCGCATCTGGCTGAGCCACAGCCCGCTCGGCGCCATCGCGCCCAGCACCGTCGCGAGGTGCTCGCTCAGCAACGCGCCGCCGAGCAGCGCGAACCCGGCCGAGACGGCTCCGGTCAGCAGCGTGATGGCGGCGGCCAGCGGCCACCCGGAGCGGCCGAAGGGGCGGCCCTTGCCCTGGCAGCGGAGTAACAGGAACCCGGTGGCGGAAACGACGGCCAGCCCCACCGTGAGACCGATCTGCCAGCCCGGCGGCGCTTGCAGCATGGAATCCGTCCTCCCCTGCGGCACGTTCCCCCCATACTCGCAGCGACGGCAGTGGTTGAAAATGGCGTTGCGCGCGGTATATCCCGGCCAGATACGGTGACACTCCCCGAAGAACGCCATCACGCAGGACAGGAGCGCCCGCCATGCCAGGCCCGCTGGTCGTCAACGACTCGGTCGTCATCCCGGAGACCGAGCTCGCCTGGCGGTTCTCGCGCTCGTCCGGGCCCGGTGGCCAGGGGGTCAACACCACCGACAGCCGGGTGGAGCTGACGTTCGACGTCGAGTCGAGCACGGCGCTGCCGCCGGCGTTGAAGGCCAGGGCGCTGGAGCGGCTCGACGGCCCGACGATCACCATCGCCGCCTCGGAGTACCGCTCGCAGCTGCGTAACCGGGAGGCCGCCGAGCACCGGCTGGCGCAGCGCATCAGGGAGGCCATCGCGCCGCCGCCCAAGCGCCGCCGGCCGACCAAGCCGGGGCGCGGCGCCGTGGAGCGGCGGATCGCCGCCAAGAAGCACCGCTCCGACGTCAAACGGCTGCGCCGCGACCCCTGAGAAGAACGTCTCAGAAGACCGGCTGAGAAGAACGTCTCAGGAGGCCGGCTGAGAAGAATGCCTCAGGAGATCGACAGGGCGGGTTCCCTGATCGGGGCCGGGCACAGCTCGCCGATCACCCGCCGCACCTGCGCGCGCAGGTCGGCCGCAGTCAGCCGGCCCTCGTCGTCGAAGTGCGGGCAGGCCGGCGAGACCACCAGCTCGGCCCCCATCACCACGGCCCCCATCCCCTGCAGCTGCTTGTACAGCTCCGCCTGCGCCCACATCGCGCCGCACGCGCGGGCGCTGGCGCTCATGACGGCCACCCGCTTGCCGTCCAGCCACTTGCCCGTCGCCATCCACCGCAGCGCGTGCAGCAGCTCGGCGGGCAGCAGGCTGTGCTCGGGCGCGGTCAGCAGCACCGCGTCGGACGAGGCGAGCAGCCGCAGCAGCCGGCGCACCGGCCCAGGCGGGGGCCCGGCGGCGTACGGCGGCACCTCGTCCAGGCCCTGCCACGTCTCGAACTCGACGTCTTCCGGCAGCTCACCGGCTGCCGCCTCCAGCAGCCTGTAGATGAACGACTCCGCGTGGAGGCTGGCGGCAATCCCGGTGACTTTCACCCTTACTCCCCAAGGGTCGTGGTGTTAGTCGGAAACTGCCCGATGCCGGGGATGTCCAAGACCATCCCCCGGTCAAAAGCGAGCACGAGCTTGGCCGGGGGACGAATGCGATGCCCTAGAGGCGGGCATCCTCCCGCTCGCGCGGCCGCCGGAAGATCATGACGAGCACGCGCAGCACCAGAATGGCCGCGATCACCAGCAGGTTGTAGCCGATGAGCTGGAACAACGTGGTCTTGCCGAGCACGATCGGGCCGCCGTCGACGCCGAGCAGGATGACGGCCATGAGCCCGGCCGTGGCGCCGAGCACGGTGAGCTGCACCTGATGCAGCAGCCCGGTCACGTAGCGGCGGTCACGGTCGTCGGCGAGCAGGCGCACGTTCATGCTGAACCGGCCGTGCTCGGCGGCGCTGGCGATGCGTTCCACCCGGCGCGGCAGGCGGCGCAGCATGGGCAGCAGCGCCGCGAGCTCCTGCGTGACGGTCTCCTTGACGGTGCCCGCGTCGACCTGCTCGGCCAGGTAGCGCCCGGCGAACGAGCGGGCCTCGCCGATCAGGTTGAAGCCGGGCGAGAGCCGCACCAGCGTGCCCTCCAGCGTGGCCAGCGCCCGGAAGACGGCGGCCACCTCGGGCGGGATGGACAGCCCGTGCATCGAGACGATCTTGAACAGGTCGGTGAACATCTGCACGCTGTTCATGCCCGGCGCCAGGTGCTTGGCCATGAACTGGCCGAGCGCCCGCTCCAGACCCGCCTCGTCGATCTCCTCCGGCCTGGGCACGACCTCCAGCAGCGCGTCGGTGACGCCAAGGGGGTCCTGCCGGTTCATGGCCAGCAGGAAGCGCTGCAGCGCCGAGCGGACGGAGGCGTCCAGGCGGCCGACCGAGCCGAAGTCGAGCAGGCCGAGCGTGCCGTCGCCGAGCAGCATGAGGTTGCCCGGGTGCGGGTCGGCGTGGAAGACGCCTTCGACCAGGATCTGCCTGAGCAGGCAGTCGAGCAGGTCGCGGGCCAGGTCCGGGCCCTGGTCGCGGGTGGCGGTGGTGACCGGTTTGCCGTCCAGGCGCTGCATGACGAGCACGCGCTCGGTGCACATCGCGGCGACCGGCGCGGGGTAGGTGACCTGGCCGCCGTTGGAGGCGGCGACGGCGGCCATGTTGGCGGCCTCGATGCGGAAGTCGAGTTCTTCCCCGATGGCCACGGCGAAGCCTTCGGCCAGGTCGCGCAGGCCGAGGGCGCGGCCCCAGCGGGTCCTGGACTCCAGGGTGCCGGCCAGCCTGCGGACGATGTCGAGGTCCTTGGCCACCACGCGGCCGATGCCGGGCCGCTGGATCTTCACCACCACGCGCTCGCCGCCGTGCAGCCGGGCGGCGTGCGCCTGGGCGATGGAGGCGGCGGCCAGCGGCGTCCGGTCGAACTCGGCGAACACCTGCTCGACCGGGCCGCCCAGCTCGGCGGCGAGCACCGGCTCGATCAGCTCCCAGGGCGCGGGTGCGACGTGGTCCTGCAGCCTGGCCAGCTCGTCGATGAACTCGGCGGGCAGCAGGTCGCGCCGGGTGGAGAGCACCTGGCCGAGCTTGACGAACGTGACGCCGCCGTCGTCCAGGGCCTCGCGCAGGGACCGGGCCAGCCGCACCTTGCCCGAGCGGTCCTCGAGCCTGTCGCCCCGGCCGCGCAGGTACGGGCCGAGCCCGTGCCTGATGGCGATCCTGGTGATCTGGGAGTAGCGCCGGCCTCTGGACAGGCGGCCGCGCAGCGAGCGGACGGCCTCCAGCGGCCCGGGGATCGTGCCCGGCGGGACCAGCGCCTCGGCCAGCACCAGGATCACCATGGGGATCAGCACGACGCACATGATCATCAGGAAGAGGATCCACATGGCGCCGATGCCGGGGTCCTTCTCGTCCTTGAAGATGTCGAGTATCGGCGACAGCAGCGGCCCGGCCAGTGTGAAGGCGAGCAGGGCGGCCAGGAACGTGCGGACGACGCCCAGCCTGGTCCCGAGTAAGCGCTGCGCCGCCGCCGCGAGGACCAGGACCAGGACCAGCCCGGTGCTCGAGATGGCCAGCGTGACGGGGAAGTCCATGGGGACAGATCATCCCATAGCGGGAGACTGCCCCCTTGTCGTCGCTGAGGGCGCCCTCAGGCGCGGGCGGCGGCGCGGGCGCGGCGCTCGTCGCGGCGCTCGACGAACCTGGCGGCCGTGGTCTCGGTCTTGGCCAGGAACTCCGCCAGCTCCTCGCGGGCCGCCTCGCCGCTCGCGTCGAGCCCGGTCTTGTCGAACACGGCCCACTGGCGCAGCACCGGCATGAGCACGTCGTCGAGGTGCAGGCGCAGGTCGTAGATGCCCTCGTTGGCGATGATCATCGCCTTGCGCGCGAAGCCCTCGATGTTGGAGCCGGGCATCTGGAAGGTGGTGACGACGTCGGTGATGGCGCGCATGGTCTGGTTCGGGTCCAGCTCGAAGGCGGACTTGAGCAGGTTGCGGTAGAAGAGCATGTGCAGGTTCTCGTCCGCGGCGATCCTGGCCAGCAGCCGCTCGCAGCCCTCGTCGCCGGAGGCCCTGCCGGTGTTGCGGTGCGCGATGCGGGTGGCCAGCTCCTGGAAGGAGACGTAGGCGAGCTGCTGCAGCATCGTGCCGTACTCGGTGACGAAGCCGCTCTCCATGTGCCGCATGCGGGCACGTTCCAAGGCGACGGGGTCGACCGCGCGGGTGACGGTCAGGTAGTCGCGCAGCGCCGTGCCGTGGCGGTCCTCCTCGGCGGTCCAGCGGTGCACCCAGGTGCCCCACGCGCCGTCACGGCCGAACGTGGTGGCGATCTCGTGGTGGTAGCTGGGCAGGTTGTCCTCGGTGAGAAGGTTGACGATGAGGGAGATCCGGGCCGGCTCGGGGATCTTGGAGTCGCCCTCCTGCCACGCCTGGCCCCCGTAGACGCCGTCGAAGTCGCGGCCTTCGCTCCACGGGACGTACTCGTGCGGGAACCACTCTTTGGCCATCTGGTGGTGACGGTCGAGTTCCCCGGCCACGACCGGCTCGAGCTCGTGCAGCAGTTCCGTCTGAGTCATCGCCATAAAAGATCTTCTCCTTCAGGTTACGGCACCGTAGGTTAGGCTACCCGAAGGTCACGGCGTTCCAAGAGCGTGGTGACCAGCACCACACGCCCGGGCGCTCAGCGGCGGTCCTCGATCTCCCACAGGTGGTCGAGCACGTGCCAGACGGTGCGGCGCAGCGCGTAGCGGGGCGGCCAGCGGGTGGTCGCGGGCGGCTGCCAGGGCCGCGACAGCGCCTCGGCCAGTTCCTCGCGCATGGCGTCGCGATCGGCCACCGACTTGAACGGCTTGTGCCTGACGCCGGCCTCGCGGGCGTAGGCGCGCTCGGCGTCGGTCACGTGGGCGACCATCTTGGTCAGGTCGCGCCCGCCGCCGCGCGGCCCCTTGGCCAGCTCCTCCGGAGACTCGGCGGCGACCTCGTCGAACATGGCCCAGGCCGCGCGCAGGATGCGTACCTGACGCGCGGCCTCCGGCCCGGGCAGCGGCTCGTCGTCGAGGCCGGGCAGCGCGTACGGCACGCCGAAGTCGGTGGTCGGGCTGCCGGGGATCCGGGCGACCACCTCCGGGTCGCCAGGCTCGAACGACAGCCCGGCCCGCTCGGCCACCCGCCGGTAGCGCGGCACGTACGTCATGAGCCGGTCGAGCGCCGCCTCCTCGCCCTTGCCGATCCGGCACCAGCCGGGCCAGTCGATCGAGCAGGCGAAGACCTTCTTGGGGCCGAGTTCCAGGTAGACACGGTTCATACCGGCCAGCGTGCCACCCGTACCTGTCAGGACGCGTCAGGTTCAGATCATGTCGATGAGATCGGCCACCGAGTCGACCACCAGCGACGGCCGGTAGGGGAACCGGTCGATCTGGTCGCGCTGGGTGACGCCGGTGAGCACCAGGATCGTGAACAGCCCGGCCTCCATGCCGGAGACGATGTCGGTGTCCATCCGGTCGCCGATCATCGCGGTGGTCTCGCTGTGGCCCTCGATGGCGTTCAGCGCGCTGCGCATCATGCGCGGGTTGGGCTTGCCGACGAAGTACGGCTCGACGCCGGTGGCCTTGGTGATCATGGCCGCGACCGCGCCGCAGGCGGGCAGCGAGCCCTCGGTGGACGGGCCGATCGGGTCGGGGTTGGTGGCGATGAACCTGGCGCCCGCCTCGACCAGCCGGATGGCCCGGGTGATCTGGGTGAAGCTGTAGGTGCGCGTCTCGCCGAGCACCACGTAGTCGGGGTCGAGGTCGGTCAGGATGTAGCCGACCTCGTGCAGGGCCGTGGTCAGCCCGGCCTCGCCGATGACGTACGCCGACCCGCCCGGCCGCTGGTCGTCCAGGAACTGGGCGGTGGCCAGGGCGGAGGTCCAGATGGACTCCGCGGGCACGTCGAGTCCGGCGCCGCTGAGACGCACCGACAGGTCGCGCTGGGTGTAGATCGAGTTGTTGGTCAGGACCCTGAATCGTTTGCCCGATTCGTCGAGCCGCTTGATGAATTCGTCCGCACCGGGGATCGGCCGTCCCTCGTGGACGAGGACGCCGTCCATGTCGGACAACCAGGAGTCGATCCGCTTACGCTGAGTCACCCGGCCATCGTAGCGAGCGCCGCCCGGCGGCCCGGCGGCCGGGAGGCGTCAAGACCTGCGTGGCAGCGCTGGACGCGGCGTCCCGGACCTGAACAATGTTCTTCATGTCGTTCACTGAAGCCGCGCTGGACATGCGGGACGAACTCGTCGAACTGCGCCACTCGCTGCACACCACGCCAGAGGTCGGCCTGCATCTGCCGCGCACGCAGGAGAAGGTGCTCTCGGCGCTGTCCGGGCTGCCGCTGGAGATCACCACGGGCACGACGCTGAGCTCGGTCACCGCGGTGCTCAGGGGCGGGCGTCCCGGCCCATCGGTGCTGCTGCGCGGGGACATGGACGCGCTGCCGGTGACCGAGCGCAACGACCTGCCGTACCGGTCGCAGCTGCCCGGTCAGATGCACGCGTGCGGGCACGACCTGCACACCGCCATGCTGGCCGGGGCGGCGCACCTGCTCACCGCGCGGCGCGACGAGCTGGCCGGTGACGTGATCTTCATGTTCCAGCCGGGAGAGGAGGGCGAGGAAGGCGCCAAGCACATGATCGGCGAGGGCGTGCTCGACGCGGCGGGCCCGCGCCCGATCGCCGCCTACGGCATGCACGTGATCTCCTCGTTCCTGCCGCGCGGGCTGTTCGCCTCGCGCCCGGGACCGATCATGGCCGCCGCGGACGTGTTCTGCGTGACGGTGAAGGGCCGCGGCGGCCACGGGTCGAGCCCGCACCGGGCGCTCGACCCGATCCAGGCCGGCTGCGAGATGGTCACCGCCATGCAGACGATGGTGACCAGGACGTTCGACGTCTTCGACCCGGTCGTGGTGACCGTGGGCACCTTCCACGGCGGCTCGGCCGACAACGTGATCCCGGACGAGGCGCGTTTCGAGGCCACCGTGCGCACCTTCAGCAAGGAGAACCGGGTGCTGGTCAAGCGCCGCCTGGTGGAGCTGGTACAGGGCATCGCGGCCGCGCACGGGATGTCGGTGGAGACCGAGTTCGGCATGGGCTACCCGGTGACCGTGAACGACCCGGTCGAGTCGGAGTTCGCGGGCACGACGGCCGACGAGCTGTTCGGCCCCGGCCGGTTCTTCGTGGCGCCGCAGCCGGTGATGGGGTCGGAGGACTTCTCGTACGTGCTGGAGCAGGTGCCGGGGGCGTTCGTCTTCCTGGGGGCGTGCCCGCCGGATCGCGACCCGGCGACCGCGCCGTACAACCATTCGCCTGAGGCGCAGTTCGACGACTCGGTGCTGCCCGACGGCGCCGCACTGTACGCCTCGCTGGCCCACGCCAGGCTCGCCGCGCACGCCGCCACCGCCCCGGCGGAAGCCGGCGCATGAGCATGCGGGCCTGGGTGGTGGACCGGCCAGGACCCATCGGCGGCGGGCCGCTGGTCCCGGTGGAACGGCCGGTGCCGGCGCCCGGGCCCGGTGAGGTGCTGGTGCGGGTGGAGGCGTGCGGGGTGTGCCGCACCGACCTGCACCTGGCCGAGGGCGACCTGCCGCCCAGGCGGCCGCGCGTATCCCCCGGTCACCAGGCCGTCGGGCGCACCCCCGACGGCCGCCGGGTCGGCGTGGCCTGGCTGCGCTCGACCTGCGGCCGCTGCGCGTACTGCCGGCGCGGCGCGGAGAACCTGTGCCCGGGCTCGGCCTACACCGGCTGGGACGCCGACGGCGGGTTCGCCGAGTACCTGGTGGCGCCCGCGGACTACGTCTACCCGCTGCCCGGCGACGTGCCCGCCGAGCGGCTGGCGCCGCTGCTGTGCGCCGGGATCGTCGGCTACCGGGCACTGCTGCGCTGCGAGCTGCCCGCGGGCGGGCGGCTGGGTATCTACGGCTTCGGCGCCTCGGCGCACCTGACCGCGCAGGCGGCGCTCGCGCTGGGCGCGACCGTGCACGTGGTGACCAGGTCGCCGGCCGCCCGGCGGCTGGCGCTGGAGCTGGGCGCGGCCTCGGCCGGCGAGCGCCCGCCCGAGCCGCTGGACGCGGCGATCCTGTTCGCCCCGGTGGGCGGCCTGGTGCCGGTCGCGCTGGAGTCCCTGGACCGGGGCGGCACGCTGGCCGTGGCCGGCATCCATCTGAGCGACGTCCCGGCGCTGAACTACGAGCGGCACCTGTTCCAGGAACGCACGCTGCGCAGTGTCACGGCCAACACCCGGGCCGACGGGCGGGCCTATCTGGAGCTGGCGCTGGCCCGTCCGCCGGAGGTGGCGACGGTGCCGTACGCGCTCGGCGACGCCGCCCGCGCCCTGGCCGATCTGGCTACCGGGCAGGTCAGCGGGGCCGCGGTCCTGATCGTGTGACACCCTTCCGCTGATGGCGCTTAGCGTCATCCACCCCGGTCATGAAGGAAAGTTACATTAGCCTCACAACATCTGGAGATTATTGACGCTGATTCGGTGCGATCGTAGGGTCCGGTCATCACTACAGATCCCCAACAGGTCCCACATCCCCCGGAGCGGTACATGAAGCGAGTAGCAGCGGTAGTGGCGTTGCTCGGTCTTGCCACCGCCACCGCAGCGTGCAGCGGTGGCACCCCCAACAAGTCCGGCGGCTCAGGCGGTGGTGGCGGCGGGCTGTTCACCACGGTCGACGTGACGCGTCCCGGCCTCGACGCATCGGCGCCGGCCAACCCGTACAACCCGAAGGGCAACTCGTTCGTCGGCTACAACGCCATGAACATCGCCTACGTGAAGAACCACTTGACCGACCCCAACCAGGCGCTGCCGGGCATCGCGGAGAGCTGGGAGATCGCGCCGGACAACTCGTCCATCACGCTGAAGCTCCAGCCGAACGCCAAGTGGTCCGACGGCAAGCCGGTGACCTCGGAGGACGTCAAGCTCTCCATCGGCATCGCCTACACCCAGGGCAGCACGGCCTTCTCCATCACCCCGGGCGCCGCGGGCGCCGCAGGTGAGGTCACGGTCGTGGACGAGAAGACCCTGAAGATCACCCAGGACATGGCCAACCCGAGCCCCAAGTTCGCCCGTGGCGTGCTCGACACCATCGTCCTGCCCGCGCACATCTGGAACGGCGTGCTGCCGGCCGACTTCTGGGACAAGCTCAAGGCCGCCCGCGGCGAGGGCGCCGAGGCCGAGAAGGTGCGCGAGGAGATCACCGGGCTGGGCGAGAAGGTCATCGCCTTCGCCCCGGCCAAGGACGTCTCCGCCGGCCCGTTCGTGCTGGAGCGGGTCAACCCCGGCGAGGCGCTGCTGAGCAAGAACCCCAACTTCTACAACGCCGCCAACGTGGCGCCGTCGCAGGTGAAGTTCCTCAACTACACCGGCAACGAGCAGATCTGGAACTACCTCACCTCCGGCAAGCTCGACCACTCCGGCTTCGTGGCGGCCCCCACGGACGTCATGAACCGGATCAAGCAGTCGGCCGGCAACGAGGTCATCAAGGGCTACTCGCCGGTCGCGGTGTCGCTGGCGTTCAACCAGTCCAAGAAGCCCTATGACAACGTGCACGTGCGCCGCGGCCTGGCCTACCTGATCAACCGCGAGGAGGTCACCAAGGTCGCCTCCCCCGAGGGCGGCACCGCGGCCGTGACCACCAGCGGCATCCACCAGAAGGCCGCGCCGTCCTGGATCGGCGACACGCTGGGCCAGCTCGAGCCGTACGCGCCCGACGCGGCCAAGGCCGAGGAGGAGTTCAAGAAGGCCGGCCTGCAGAAGAAGGACGGCAAGTGGACCCTGGCCGACGGCACGCCGTGGAAGGTCTCCATGAACGCGCCGTCCGGCTTCACCGACTGGGTCGCCGCGCAGGAGAACATCAAGAGCCAGCTGGTCAAGAACGGTGTCGACGCCGAGGTCGTGACCGTCGCCGACTACCCGCTCTACCTGCAGGAACTGGCGGCCGGCAAGTACGACGCGGGCTTCTGGCTGATCGCGCTCGGCCCGGCGCCGTACGACATCTACCAGCGCCTGTACGGCGCGTCCAACGGCTGGATCAACGTCGCGGGCAAGGTCACGCACGCCGCGCCGGGCAAGTCCGGCAACTGGATGGGCGGCCCCGAGGAGATCGAGGTCGACGGCGCCAAGGTCAACCCCGGTGAGCTCACCGCCAAGCTGAACTCGACCGCGGCCGAGGAGGCCAAGCCGATCATGGTGCAGCTGGCCAAGGCGGCCAACCAGGACCTGCCGGTCATCCAGCTCTGGGACTACGTGAACAACCAGTTCGTCAACAACAGCCGCTTCACCGGCTGGCCGCGCGACGAGGAGATCCTGCGCTCAGGCGGCAAGGTGCAGATCGCCGGCGTGTGGATCCAGCTCGGCATGGTCAAGCCGAAGCAGTAACCACATGACGGTCTTCACCCGGCGACTCGCGGGCCACCTGGCCCGCGGGTTCGTCATGATTCTCATCGTCGCGACGATCACCTTCTTCATCGTCAACAACATCCCCGGCGACCCGCTCGCGGCCAAGTACGAGAAGCTCGTCGAGCAGGGCATGTCGCCGGACGCTGCCGCGCAGGCGGTCAAGGTGCTCTACGGGTTCAAGCCGTCGGGCACCCTCTGGGAGCAGTACCTGGACTACATGAGCGGCCTGGTCACCTTCGACCTGGGCACCTCCACCTCCAGGCCCGGCACCCCGGTGCTGGACGTGCTCGCCGAGAAGACCCGATGGACCGTTCTACCGGTGCTGGCCGGCACGCTGCTCAGCTTCATCGTCGGCATCGTGCTCGGCGTCTACGCGGCCATCAAGCGCACCGGCAAGCTGGGCGACGCGCTGGCGATCTCCGGCTCGCTGCTGCACGGCATCCCGCAGTACGTGCTGGCGATGCTGCTCGTGGTCATCTTCGCCACGCTCATCCCGATCCTGCCCGACAGCGGCCCGGTGGACATCCTGTTCGAGCCCGGGTTCAACGCCGGCTACATCGGCTCGCTCGTCTCGCACGCGGTGCTGCCGGTGGCCACGTACGCGCTGTCGGCCTACGGCGGCTGGATCCTGGCGATGAAGTCGAGCGTGGTCACCGTGCTCGGCGACGACTTCATCCTGGCCGCCGAGCTGCGCGGGATGAAGCGGTCGATCGTGTTCCGCTACATCGCGCGCAACGCGATCCTGCCGCTGTTCACGATCCTCGCGCTGTCGCTGGGCCTGCTGCTCGGCGGCGCGGTCTTCATCGAGAAGATCTTCAACTATCCGGGTCTGGGCCTGCTGCTCATCCAGAGCGTCGAAGACCGCGACTACGCGCTGATGAGCGGCGCGTTCCTGCTCATCACGGTGGCGACCATCCTGGCCAACATCGTGGCCGACCTGTTCTACACCGTGATCGACCCGCGGGTGCGCAGCGGAGAGGAGGCGGCATGAGCGCCACGCTCATCCCCGAGACGGGCTCGGCCGCCGCGGCCATGCGGCGCAACTTCTGGCGCGGCGTCTGGCGCGTGATGAAGCGCAAGCCCAGCAGGATGGCCGGCGTCGTCATCGTCGTCGGCTTCGCCTTCATGGGCGTCTTCGGGCCGATGTTCCTGCCCGAGCACCTGCCTAGCGACGTCAACAAGCTCACCCAGCCGCCGAGCTGGGAGCACTGGTTCGGCACCGACCCGCAGGGCAGGGACGTGCTCGCGCTGGTCATCACCGGCTCGCGCTACGTGCTGCTCAGCGCCGCGGTGACCGCGATCATCACGGTCGTGCTGGGCACCTCGATCGGCCTGTTCTCCGGGTTCAAGCGGGGCCGCTGGGACACCGTGCTCATGCGGGTCACCGACATGAAGCTCACCATCCCCGGCCTGCCGCTGCTGCTGGTGCTGGCCACGGTGTGGAAGTTCGGCAGCCCGATCCAGATGGGCCTGGTGCTCGGCCTGCTCGGCTGGGGCGGCGTGGCCAGGGCGGTGCGCGCGCAGACGCTGTCGCTGCGCGAGCGCGGCTTCATCGAGGCGGCGCGCGGCCTGGGCCTGTCCACGACGCACATCGTGGGCAAGGAGCTGCTGCCGAGCATGGCGCCGTTCATCGCGATGAACATGCTCATCGCGGTCACCGGGGCCGTGTACGCGCAGGTCGGCCTGTTCTTCCTGGGCGTGCTGCCGTACGAGTCGGACAACTGGGGCGTCATGCTCAACCTCGCGGTGTTCCAGGCGGGCGCCATGATCCAGCCGTACGCGCTGGGCTACCTGCTCGCGCCGCTGCTGGCGATCCTGCTGCTCACGCTCGGCATCGTGCTCGTGGTCGACGCCATGGACGAGATCTTCAACCCCCGGCTGCGTGAGGAGTAAGGGTGTCGCAAGAAGCGCCGGGAGTGCGCATCGGCGGCCTCACGGTCGTCTACAAGACGCCGGCGGGCGAGCTGCCCGCCGTGCGCGACGTCTCGCTGACACTGGAGCCCGGCACGATCACCGGCATCGTCGGCGAGTCGGGGTCGGGCAAGTCCACGCTGGCGTTGTCGCTGCTCAACGCGGTGCAGCCGCCGGGCAGGATCTCCGCGGGCAGCGTGGAGATCGACGGGCTCGGCGAGGTGACGGGCTTCCAGGGCGAGCAGCTGCGCAAGGCCAGGGGCCGGCACATCGGCTACGTCTTCCAGGCCGCGCAGAACTCGCTGAACCCGCTCAAGACGGTCGGCAAGCAGCTGCTCGACCTGGGCCGCTCGCACGGCGTGGCGGACCCGCGCGCCCTGATCCGTGAGGCCAGGGACCTGCTCGGCCGGATGGGCCTCGACGGCGCGCGCGTGCTCGACTCGCACCAGCACGAGCTGTCCGGCGGCATGCGCCAGCGCGTGGGCATCATGCTGGCGCTCGTGCTCAACGCGCACCTGGTGGTGCTCGACGAGCCGACCACCGCGTTGGACATGATCACGCAGTCGAATATCCTGAAGATCATTCGTGAGGTGCACGAGGAACGCGGCCTCACGACGCTCGTCATCACGCACGACATCGGCGTGGTGGCCGAGGTCGCCGACAGGCTCGCGGTCATGTACGGCGGGCGGCTCGTGGAACAGGGCCCGACCAGGGAAGTGCTCGGCTCGCCCCGGCACCCCTACACCAAGGGCCTGATCAGGGCCATCCCCCGGCTCGTCGGCGACATCGACGAGGCCCAGGCGCTGCCCGGGCGACCGCCGACGCTGGCGACCGTGCCTAAGGAGGGCTGCGTGTTCAGGGAGCGGTGCGCCGCGCGCATGGACGTCTGCGACACCGTCGACCCGCAGGCCGTCGCCGACGGGCCGAGGATCGTCGCCTGCCATGCGGTGACCGTGAAGGAGCACGCGTGATTACCGGGACCGGGATCGTCAAGACGTTCAAGCAGCGCGGCAGCGTGCTCGGCGGCCGCGAGGTGCGGGCGCTGCGCGGGGTCGACTTCTCGATCCCCAAGGGCGGCGCGGCCTCGTTCATCGGCGAGTCCGGCTGCGGCAAGACCACGCTCGGGCGGATCATCGCCGGGCTGGAGAGCCACGACGAGGGCGAGATCAGCATCGACGGCATCGCCATGTCGTCGCTGAAGCCCAAGCACCGCCAGCCGCACTTCCGCAAGATCCAGATGATCCATCAGGACCCGTACTCGGCGCTCAACCCCACCCGCACCATCCACCAGACCCTGCACGCGCCGCTGAAGCTGCGCGCCAAGCAGACCGGCAGGTCGGGCCAGTGGATCGAGGAGCGGGCTGCCGAGGTGCTGTCGCTGGTCGGCCTCGACCCCGGCACGGTGCTGTCGCGTTACCCGCACCAGCTCTCCGGCGGCATGCGGCAGCGGGTGGTCATCGCCCGCGCGCTGACCGTCGACCCGGAGATGCTGGTGGCCGACGAGGCGGTCTCGATGATCGACGTGTCGCTCCGGCTGGGCATCCTGGCGCTGCTGAAGGACCTGCGTGAGCGGCTCGGCGTGAGCGTGCTGTTCATCACCCACGACGTGGCCACCTCCCGCTACATCGGCGCCGACGGCGAGCTGTACGTCATCTACCGCGGTCAGGTGGTCGAGCGCGGCCCGGTCGACACGGTCATCGCCGACCCGGTGCACCCGTACACGCAGTCGCTGCTGTCGGCCATCCCCGTGCTGCACGGCCTGGAGGAGCCGGGCGAGCAGCCGGTGACGCCGCTGACCTCGCTGGACGACAGCCGTCCCGACACCGGCTGCCTGTTCGCCGGGCGCTGCCCGTTCGAGGGCGAGCGGTGCGCGGCGGAGCGGCCGCTGCTCCAGCTCACCGAGGGGATCCCGCAGGAGCACGCGTGCTTCTACCCCGAGCGCCGCAGCGTGATCGCGCGCCCGGCGAGCGGGGTGTGAGCCGCGTGTCCCACGACGTCGCGGTCACCTCGGATCTCACCGCGGCGGCCGAGGTGGCCAGGGCCGCGCTGACGCTGGACGCCGGGGAGGCGCCCGCGCTGGTGCGCAGGCTCGCCATGCCGCCGGCCGGCCGCCGCTGGACGGCGCTGGCCACCGAGGGCGGGGTCGTCATGGCGTCGGTCTCGGGCCGTGACCCGGAGTCCGGGCACATCGACCTGCTGGCCGTGCATCCGGCGGCGCGGGGGCGCGGGCGGGGCAGGGCGCTGGTGGGCGCGGCCGAGGAGTGGCTGCGCGCGCAGGGCGCGCGTCAGGCGCGCTTCGCCGGGAACCCGCCGTGCTACGCCTGGCCGGGCATCGATGTGCGCTACACCGCCGCCGCGTGCCTGGCCGAGAGCCTCGGCTACGAGCGGTACCACGTGGCCTGGAACATGACCGCGGACCTCGACGCCGACCTGTCCGTCGCCGACGACCTGGCTCGGCTCGACGCGGCCGGGGTGCGCGTGCGCGCGCTCGGCCCGGCGGGCGACGGGGACGACGCCGGGGAGCGGGCGCGCGTGGCCGCGTTCGTCGAACGCGAGTGGAACGACCGGTGGGCCTGGGAGGCGGCCAGTGCCTCCGGGCTGCACTACGCCGAGCGCGACGGCGAGATCCTGGCCTTCGCCGCCTGGGGCGCGCGCCCGCGCTGGTTCGGCCCGATGGGCACCGCCGAGGCGGCCCGCGGCCTGGGCCTGGGCCGGGTGCTGCTGCGCAGGTGCCTGGCCGAGCAGCGGGACTCCGGCCAGGCGAGCGCCCAGATCGGCTGGGTGGGGCCCTTGCGGTTCTACTCGCACGCCGTCGGCGCGCGAGCGGAACGCGTCTTCTGGCTCTACCGGCGCGACCTGGCGTGATGTCCTTCTTCGTAGAGGAGCCCGCCCTGGGGGTGTGCGGGCTCCGGGCAGAGGTCACGGGGGTCCTCGCCCGCCTCCAGGCGCTTGCCGAGCGCGTCGGAGCCCCACAGGTGGTCCAGGAACGGCTCCACCGCGAAGTCGCCGGGGTAGAGCGTCCTGGCCACGTGCAGGATGGACAGGCCGGTCAGCACGGGCCTGAAGGCGGCCGGGTCGTGGACGTGCAGCTGCACCCCGCGTACCGGCAGCCCGGCGTGCTTGTGGAAGGTCGGCGTGAACCAGGTGTCCCTGAACCTGACCCCCGGCAGGCCGAGCGCGGCCAGCGCGGGGGCGAAGGCGTCGTCCGCGTACGGGGCGCCGATCAGCTCGAACGGCCGGGTGGTGCCGCGGCCCTCGGAGAAGTTGGTGCCTTCGAGCAGGCCGGTGCCCGGGTAGACCAGGGCGGTGTCGGGGGTCGGCATGTTGACCGAGGGCATCACCCAGGGCAGCCCGGTCTCGGCGAAGGTCGTCCCGCGCCGCCAGCCCTCCATGGTGACCACCGTCAGGTCCAGGTCGAAGCCGAACAGCCGGGCCAGTTCCCCGGCCGTCCTGCCGTGGCGCAGCGGCAGCGGGAACCTGCCGACGAAGCTGGCGAAGGCCGGGTCGAGCGGCGGGCCCTCCTCGGCCGTCCCGCCGAGCGGGTTGGGCCGGTCGAGCACCACGAACCGCAGCCCCAGCCGGGCCGCGGACGCCATCAGGTCGTACATGGTCCAGACGTAGGTGTAGAAGCGGGCGCCGACGTCGGCCAGGTCGAAGACCAGCGTGTCCACGCCGGAGGCCGACACGACGGCGTCGAGTTCTGGGCCGTCGATCTGGTGGGTGTCGAACAGCGGCAGCCCGGTTCTGGGGTCGGCGGGGTCCTGCTCGCTGTACCCGGCCTGGGCGGTGCCGCGCAGGCCGTGCTCGGGGCCGAACAACGCGGTCAGCGGCACGCCCGCGGCCAGCAGCGCCACGGGGGTAGGGGTCAGGTCGGGCAGGACTCCGGTGGGGTTCGTGATCAGGCCGAGGCGCGTGCCACCCGCGAGTGCGGGATCCGCGGCCAGCCGTTCGGCTCCGGTTCGTACGTAAGGCATGGAACCCATTGTCTGAAAGATATTTACAAGAGAGAAGTAAAGGGTGGAAATTAGCGTCATGATTGATCCGCTCCCCGAGCTGTCCACCGAACAGAGCGATCCCCGCTACAGCCAGATCGACCGGCTGCCGACGGCGCAGATCGCCCGACTGATGAACCAGGCCGACGCGGCCGTGCCCGCCGCCGTCGCGGTGGTCATCCCGGCCATCTCCGACGCCATCGACGCGATCTGCGCGCGCATGGCCCAGGGCGGCCGGCTGCTGTACGTCGGCGCCGGCACCTCGGGACGGCTGGCGGTGCTGGACGCCTCCGAGTGCCCGCCCACCTTCGGCACCGACCCGTCGCTGGTGCAGGGCATCATCGCGGGCGGTCCCGACGCGCTGACCCGCTCCATCGAAGGCGCCGAGGACGACGCCGAGGCCGGGGCCGCGGCCATCAAGGACCTCGACGCCGGTCCGCTGGACTCCGTGGTGGGCGTGTCGGCCAGCGGGCGGGCCCCTTTCGTGCTCGGCGCCCTGGCCGAGGCGTCGGGGCGGGGCGCGCTGACCGTGGGCCTGTCGTGCAACGAGGGCGCGCCGCTGTCGGCCGCCGCCGAGCACGCGATCGAGGTGGTCGTCGGGCCTGAGGTGGTGACCGGCTCGACCAGGCTGAAGGCGGGCACGGCGCAGAAGCTGGTGCTCAACATGATCTCGACGATCACGATGGTCAGGCTCGGCCGCACGTACGGCAACAAGATGATCGAGATGTCGGCGATGAACAGCAAGCTGGCCGGCCGCGCGGTGCGCATGGTCAGCGACATCACCGGCGCCGACCACGACACGGCGGGCGAGGCGCTGGACGCGGCCGGCGGCCAGGCCAAGATCGCGGTTCTGATGATCAGGCACGGGCTGGACGCCGACGGCGCCCGCGCGCTGCTGGAGGAGCACGGCGAGCGGCTCAGCGACGCGCTGAGCGGCTGAGACTGCGAGATCAGGGGGAAGACATGTCGGATCGGCTGGAGGCCGTCCTGGCGGACGCCGTGCCGCGGGTCTGCGCGGCCGCGGTCGCGCTCATCGCCGTGGACGGTTCCGTCGTGGCCGCCGCGGCCACCGGCGAACTGGTCAGGTACGCCGACGCCGAGGGCACGCCGGCCGCCGACCGGCCGCCCGCGCGCCGCGACTCCGTCTTCGACCTGGCCTCGATCAGCAAGCTGTTCACCACGTCGGTGGTGATGTCGCTGGCCGAGCAGGGCAGGCTCGGCCTGGACGAGCCGGTGTCCGGCTGGATCCCCGGCGTCGACGCGCGGATCACGCCGCGCCGCCTGCTCACGCACACGGCGGGCTTCCAGCCCACCCGCCGCATCGACCTGGAGCTGCCCGACGCGGACGCGGCCACGCGCCTGGCCGCCATGCTCGGCACGCCCGTCACGGAGCCGGTGGGCGAGAGGTACCTGTACTCCGACGTCGGGCTGGTGATGGCGGGCCGGCTGGCCGAACTGGCCGGGGGCCTGTCCCTGGACGCGCTGGTACGCGAGCGGGTCACCGGCGTGCTGGGGCTTTCCGACACCGGTTACCGCACGATCGGCGACGCCGCCCCCGCCCAGCGCGTGGCGGCGACCGAGTGGAAGCCGGAACGCGGCGGGGTCGTGCGCGGCGAGGTGCACGACGAGACCGCCTGGGCGCTGGGCGGGGTGGCCGGTCACGCGGGGGTGTTCGCGACCGCCGACGACCTGCTGGCCTTCGGCGAGACGCTGCGGCTGGGCGGCGGCGCGATGCTGCGGCCGGAGTCGGTCGCGGAGATGCTGCGCGACCAGGGGGTGGCGGGCGCGCCCTTCCGCCACGGGCTCGGCGTGCGCATCGGCGACCCGGGCATCGTCGGGCCGCTGACGTCCGCCTGGGGGCATTCGGGGTTCACCGGCACGTCACTGGTGGTCGACCGGGAACGGCGGCTGAGCGTGGTGCTGCTCACCAACGCGGTGCACCCGCTGCGCGGCCGCGACGGGGTCAGGGAGCTGCGGAACGCGGTGGCCGCCGAGGGGCTGCGCCTGGCCGGATGAGGCGGCGTAGCGTGAAGGCATGTCCGTGCAACTGAACCACACCATCGTGGCGGCCACCGACAGGGACGCCACCGCCGACTTCCTGACCGACGTGCTCGGCCTGGCTTCCGCGCAGACGTACGGGCCTTTCAAGGTCGTCACACTGGCCAACGGGGTGTCGCTGGACGTCGTCCAGACCGGCGACGACATCGTGCCGCAGCACTACGCCTTCCTGGTCGGCGACGACGAGTTCGACGCGATCTGGGGGCGGATCAAGAACCGCGGCCTCACGTACTGGGCCGATCCGTTCCACCGGCATCCCGGGCAGATCAACACCAACGACGGAGGCCGCGGCCTCTACTGGGACGGCCCCGACGGGCACAACCTGGAGATCCTGACCGTCCCCTACGGCGGCTGGCCCGAGCGGGCGTAGCGGTTTCGTAGCGGCTCAGGGCGCCAGGGCCTCCAAGGCCTCCTCGGCGCGGCGCATGGCCTCCTTGGCGTCCGCCGTGACGATCTCCTGGTCGAAGTTGAGGTCGTGGAACACCTCGGTCACGCCCTGCGCGGCCAGGTTCGCCACGTCCTGCCTGATCTGCTCAGGCGAGCCGGTGAGCGGCCGCCGGTCGGGGGCGTCGTCGCGGGCGGTGATCCTGGTGACGCCGCGGCAGACGAACCGCAGGCGCCCGGGGTCGCGCCCGGCCTCGCGCGCCGCCTGCTTGATCGTCTCGACCGCCTCGGCGACGGCCGTCAGGTCGTGCCTGCTGGCGCTGATCCAGCCGTCGGCCAGCCGCCCGGCCCGACGCAGCGCGGCCGGCGCGGCCCCGCCGAGCAGGATCGGCGGCGGCCCCGGCTCGGGCTTGGGGTCGACGTGGGCGGGCGCGACCCGGTAGAACTCGCCCCGGTGCTCGACCACGTCGTCCGTCCAGGCCTTGCGCAGCACCTCGACGAACTCCGCTCCCCTGGCCCCGCGCCGCTCGAAGCCGACGCCCGCGGCCTCGAACTCCTCCTCCAGCCAGCCCAGCCCGAGCCCGGCCGTCAGCCGCCCGCCGGACAGCGTCTGGAGCGTGGCGAGCTGCTTGGCCAGCACGACCGGCTGGACGAACGCGTTGATCACGGCCACGCCCAGCCCGATCGAGTCCGTCACCCCCGACAGGTGGCCGAGCGTGATGAGCGGGTCGTGCACGGCCCGGTAGGTCGGCCCCATGGGGTGCCCGACCGGGTAGAGGACCCGCTGGAAGGTCCACAGGTCGTGATAGCCCAGCTCCTCGGCCCTGGCGGCGACGTGACGGAGATTGCCCGGCGTGGCCCACGGCCCTGATTGGGGTACGGCGAAACCGATTCTCATGCCCCCAGTCTGACCGACCCGATCACTTGGCCCCACAGGTGGAACGCCGCGGAACAGCACGGAACGCCTCAGGAGGTAAATCCCCCATCGGAAAAGGGAGACCGTCCGTGAGAACCAATGCGCTGCTCGTCGCGTTCGCGTCCGCCGCCCTGCTCACCGCCGTGGCACCGCCGGCACAGGCACAGGCTCAGGCCGAGACGGGGTTCTTCATGATCCAGAACTTCAGGTCGGCCCTGTGCCTGCAGCCGGAGCGGAACACCCCCGACGACGCCGTCATCGTCCAGCGGACCTGCAACCGCGACGATCCGATGCAGCACTGGGTGCTCATCAAGCTGGACGACAACCACCGCCAGTTCCTCAACCGCGCGACGGCGCGCTGCATGGAGACCAGGACCGGCGCCAAGAACGGCGACCGCATCGACCAGTGGATCTGCAACAACATCTCCAACGAGCGCTGGACCTGGAAGCCCAACTCGGCCGGGTTCGCCTCTCCGATCAGGTCGAACGTCAGCGGGACCAACAGCCACTGCCTCGACGTGCCCGGCGGCCAGGGCACCGAGGGCCTGCCGATGCAGCTCTACGTCTGCAACAGCACCACCGCCCAGGCGTTCTACGTCTTCGAGGTCTGAGACCCGGGGCTGCGCACGGGGGCCTGGACCCCCGGCGCCGCCCCCTAGTCTGTACCGGTGGGTCTGGAATCTGAGCTGGCGGGCGTCGCCGCCGCGTACGGCGGCACGGGCGAGCCCGTCTTACACCCGACGCGTACCGACGTCGTCGTGCTGCGCAGGGGCGAGGTGGTGGTCAAGGCGCACTCCCGCCGTGACGAGCCGGAGGAGTTGCGCCCCCGGGTGCGGGCGGTGGCCTCGGCGGCGCTGAGCGGGCTCATGCTCGCCCCGATCGTCCCCGACGTGCTGACGGTCGCGGGCCGGGCGGTGACGGTGTGGCCGGCGGGCCGGCCGATCTCGCAGGACGACGATCCGGGCCTGGCGCCGTGGGAGGAGGGGGCCAGGCTGCTGGCCAGGCTGCACGCGGTGCCGCTCACGCTGCTGCCGCCGCTGCCGCCCGCCGGTGGTCCGGCGCGGGCGGCCAGGGCGGTGCTGCGCATGCCGGGCGACGGGCCGGTCGAGCAGCTGATCCGGCGCGCGTTCAAGGAGCTGCCCCCGCCGGAGCCGCTGCCCGGCCTGCTCACGCACGGCGACTGGCATCTGGGCCAGCTCGTGCACCGCGACGGCTGGCTGCTCATCGACGTCGACGACCTGGGCGTCGGCGACCCGGCGTGGGATCTGGCCAGGCCGGCCGCCTGGTACGCGGCCGGGCTGCTCGACCCGGAGGTGTGGGAGCGGTTCCTGGGCGCGTACCTGGCCTCGGGCGGGCCGGCGCTGGGCCGGGGCGACGACCCGTGGCGGCGGCTCGACGTGCCGGCCCGGGCGCTCACCGTTCAGCTCGCCGCGGTGGCCGTGCTGAACGCCGATCGCGAGGGCCGGGAACTGGACGAGGTCGAACATTCGTTGGTCGAATCGTGCAACAGAATCGTCAGAGCATGACGGGCTCGCGCACGATAGGTTTGCCTTCAAACGGCGAAGTCAAGGAGTGGGACTAATGCAGTGCCCCAAGTGCCGCGGGAACATGCGGACATACGAGCGCAACGGCGTCCACATCGAGCAGTGTGACAACTGCCGTGGGATCTTCCTGGACTACGGCGAGCTCGAGACGCTGACCCGGATGGAGTCGCAGTGGCACGGCGCCCCGCCGGCCGCCCCCGCCCCGCCCGCCGGTCCCGCGTGGGGCGCGCCCCACGGTGGCCACCACGGCGGCTACGGGCACCACCGTGGTCAGCGCAGCTGGGTGGGAATGCTCTTCTCCACCTGATCGGAACGGGCCGCGTACTCGCCGGTACGCGGCCCTTCGCGGCTCCGCCCGGTCGGCGGGCCGCTAGCTGGGGAACTTCTCCGGGTCCACGTTCGCGGTGCGGGCGTTGCCGCCGGAGATCGAGTGCAGCGTGATCCGCCAGTCGTGCCAGAGGATCTGCGTGGCGGTGTAGGTGGTCTTGAACTTCACCGTCTTCTGGAAGCGCTCGAAGCTGCACTGGCGGGTGAACGCGCGGGTCTTGCCGTCCCAGTCCACGCCGTGCGTGAAGTAGATCTTGTAGCTGCCGTCGCGCACGCCGCGCACCCTGAACTTCGACTTCTTGCGCACGTACACGCTGAAGGCCTTGCTGCCGCCCTTGACGACGGTGACCACCGCGTCGCGCGAGCCGCCGTTGTGGATCTGCAGCGAGCTGCGGCCGTTGAGCGTCGACCTGCGGATGAACGCGCCGTTGCCGAGCCGCCTGGTCTTCTTGCCCGCGGCCTTCACCTCGACGACGTCGGCCGGGTAGTCGCCGGCGCCCTGCAGGCTCTCGCCGGCCTCGTCCAGGGTCTTGAGCTGGTCGCCCAGGTCGCTCAGCACCGCCGACGACGTGCACAGGTCCTGCTCGGCCACCTTGCCCACGGTGGAGCCGAGCTCGGTGGCGAAGGAGCGCAGGCTGGCCACGTACGCGTCGTGCTGCGTCCGCACCTCGACCGGCGGCGCCAGCGCGGCCAGCGCGTCGGCGGCCCCGCTCAGCGCCTCCTCGGCCCGCTCCACGCGCTGGTTCAGCATGCGCACGTTGCGCGCGCCGGCCAGCGCGTTGATCGCGGCCAGCATGGTCTTGTACCGCGTGTCGAGCTCGCCCTTGTACGCCTCGGCGGTCAGGACGCCCGGGTTCGGGCTGCCCGTCGGGGAGACGGCGGGATCGGCGCTCGGGTCGGCGCCCGGGTCGGCACTGGTGTCCGTGCCGGTGCCGGTCTCCGAGCCTTCGCCGCCGGCCGAGCCACGCACGGTCGCCGAGCCGCCGGCCGGCGCGGCCGGGGGCGTGGAGACACTGCACGCGCCCACCGTGAGTACCGACAGGGCGAGAACGCAGGAGAACAACCGGGGGGCAGACACCTGCCACACTATCGCCCGATTGATCCCCGCACGTCAATTACGATTCAGCCAGGCCGTCGTCCCGATCCTGTCGCAGCCACCGGGTGATGCCCAGCAGTTCGAGGAACGGCACGTCGTGGCTGGCCACGATGAGCGCGCCCCGGTAGGCGGACAGCGCCTGGGCGAGCTGGCGGACGCTGGGCATGTCCAGGTTGTTGGTGGGCTCGTCCAGCAGGAGCAGCTGCGGCGGCGGCTCGGCCGACAGCAGCGCGGCCAGCGTGGCGCGGAAGCGCTCGCCGCCCGACAGCGTGCCGACCGCCTGGTTGACCCGCTCGCCGCGGAACAGGAAGCGGGCCAGCCGGCCGCGCACCTCGTTCACCGACGCCGACGGCGCCAGCGCCCGGACGTTGTCCAGCACGCTGAGACCGTCGTCGAGCAGGTCGAGCCGCTGCGGCAGGTACCGCACCTGGACGTGCGCGCCGTGCTCGACGATGCGCTTGAGCAGCGTGCTCTTGCCCGAGCCGTTCGGCCCGAGCAGCGCGATGCGTTCCGGCCCGCGCACGACCAGCGTCTCCAGCGGGACGCGCCGCGCAACGTCCGTGCCCACCTCCGCGTCCACCTCGGTGTCGGGGTCCGGGTCCTGGGCTCGGGCGCCGCCGGGTGGCGGGTCGAGCGGCAGGGTCAGGACGGTGCGGCCGGCGGGCACCTCGGTGGCCGGCAGGCTGATGCGGATCTCCGCGTCGTCCCGCACGGCCTGCTCGGCCTCGCTGAGCCGTTCGCGTGCCTCCTCCAGCTTGTCCGCGTGCAGGTTGCGGTACTTGCCCGCCGACACCTGCGCGGCCCGCTTCTTGGCCCCGGCGACGATCTTCGGCATGCCCTCGGCGGACTTCTTTCCGTACCGCTCGCGCCGGTCGAGCTTGGTTCTGGCCTCGATCAGCTCGCGTTGCTGCCGCTTCACCTCGCCTTCTGCGGTGCGCACCATCCGCTCGGCGGACTCCTGCTCGGCGGCGAGCATGAGCTCGTAGTCGCTCAGGTTGCCCCCGTAGACGCGGACGGCGCCGTCGCGCAGCTCGGCGATCTGGTCGACCAGGTCGAGCAGCGCCCGGTCGTGGCTGACCACCAGCAACACCCCGGGCCAGGACGAGACGGCGGCGTAGAGCCGGGTGCGCGCGTCCAGGTCGAGGTTGTTGGTGGGCTCGTCGAGCAGCAGGATGTCGGGCCGTTTGAGGAACTGCGCGGCCAGCGCGACCATGATGGCCTCGCCGCCGGACAGCGTGCCCACCGTGCGGTCGAGCCCGACGTGGTCGAGCCCGAGCCGGTCGAGCTCGGCCCGCGCGCGCTCCTCGACGTCCCAGTCGTCGCCGACGGCGGTGAAGTGCTCCTCGCGGACGTCGCCGCTCTCGATGGCGTGCAGCGCCGCCCGCGTACGGCTGATGTCCAGCAGGTCGGAGACGGTACGACCGGCCTCCAGCGGGACGTTCTGCGGCAGGTACCCGACCACCCCGGCCGCCGAGACGCCCCCGGACTGCGGGGACAGCTCACCGGCGATGATCTTGAGCAGGGTGGACTTGCCCGACCCGTTGACCCCGATCAGGCCGGTACGGCCGGCGGGGAAGGCGGCGTCGAGCCGGTCGAGCACCTGGGTGCCGTCAGGCCACCCGAAGGACACACGGTCGACGACCAAAGAAAAAGACATAAGGCGATTCCCATCACAAAAGTCGAAATTTCGTGACTTGGCGGGAAACACCGCTGATGCGCGCCCAAACAGAACGAGCAGATCCGCCGACGACGGCGAGGATCGAGCAGAGGTCCAGGAGGATGCGCGCAACTGCCCACGACAGGGCGGAACGGCGCGGTGCCCGCGACCTCAGATCCTCACGTCAACTGCCCCCAGGGCTCGGCGATAAGACCTGGTGACTATATGTGATCCACTTCGAGGAAGGCAAGCCCGCGCGCCCGGCCCCGGCCTGTAAGGGTTGAGTTGAACAAGGCCATTACCGCAGGGTGGAGGTCATGCACTCCCGAGAGCCGCACGACCCCCTCGCCCTGACCGTCGTCTCCTCCCACGTCACGTCCGAGGGCGTGGTCTCCTATCTGCGCTGCGCCTGCGGCGCGTGGGAGGTGCGCACCGCGAGCCTGGTGGGCAGCACGTCACGGGCTACCGCAGCGCCGCGATGACCTCGTTGGCGGCCCGCTCGCCCTCGGTGGCGCCGCCGTTCATGAAGCCCTGGAAGTCGTAGGAGGTGTGCTCGCCGGCGAGGTGGATCCGGCCCTGGGCGACGCCCTCGTACCCGGCGTACCTGTGCAGGTAGCCGACCGGCCAGTAGGAGTAGGCGCCGAGCGCGTTGGGGTTCTTGTGCCAGGCGGAGAGCTGGGCGCGGCCGTTCCACTGCGCCCTGGTGCCGGGGAAGACCGTGTCGATGCCGGTCAGCGTGGACCCCGCCAGGGCGCGCACGTACGGGTCGGCGTTGGTGGGGAAGGGCGTGGCCGGGTTGAGCGCCCTGGCCGCGTCGCCGCCGCTGTACTGGATGAGCACGCCGGTGGTGCCCGGCTGGCCCTTGGTGGTGTCCCAGCACTGCTGCCAGGGCAGGTCGGTGAAGCAGTCGCCGGCCGAGACGCCGGGCCAGGGGCCGGTGCCGACCCAGGTGCGCCGGTTGGTCTGCAGGTTGAGCTTGGTGACGTGGCCCATGCGGGCGTCGCGCAGCAGGTTCGTCATGCGCGGGTCGAAGCCGGCCCGCGACAGATCGAGCCCCTGCAGGACGGGCAGCGGCACGGTGAGGATCGTGTGGTCGGCCACGACCGTCCTGGTGGTTCCCGCGTTGTCGAAGGTGAGCGTCTGGGTGCCGTCGCTGTTGGCGCGCACGGCCAGCAGCCGCCAGCCGAGCCGCACGCCGCCCGCGGGCAGGCTCGCCGCGATGGCCCCGGGCAGCTGGTCGTTGCCGCCGACGATGTGGTAGCGCTCGTCCGACAGGCCCCAGACGTTGAAGTGGCCGGGGTTCGGCTGGTAGCCCATGAGCAGGATGAGCGCCAGCGACGACTGGTCGGGGGTCTCGGCGCCGTACTCCACGTTGTAGGCGACGTCGAAGTAGCGGCCCAGCGGCGCGGAGTGGCCGCCGGGCACGCGCGACTCGATCCAGTCGTAGATGCTCAGGTTGTCCAGGGCGACGCCGGTCGGCGTGGCGTCGTCCCACCTCACCTCGCCGGCGGCCTGCAGGTCGGCGCGCAGGCTCTGGTAGACGGCCTTGAAGTCCTCGTCGGCCTGCGCGCGCGGGTAGTAGGAGCCGTTGAAGTGCAGGATCTCCTCGGCGCCGTTCGGTCCCGCGCCGGCGAAGTTGATCGTGGGCAGGTCGAAGCGGCGGCACAGCTCCAGCATCTTCTTGTGCTCCTGGTCGATCAGCTCGCCGCCGATCTCGGAGGTCTGGCCGTTCAGCCAGATCGAGCGCTGGGTGTACATGCGGCCGCCGACGCGGGCCGGGTCGGCCTCGTACACGATGGGGGTCGCGCCGGCGTCGCGCAGCGTGAGCGCGGCGGTCAGCCCGGCGATCCCGGCGCCGACGACGGCGACCCTGGCGGGCTTGAGCGGCGGCCTGAGCACGTCCTCGGCGCGGGCCTGGCGCGGCAGCGCGACCGCGGCGCCCGCGCCCAGCCCGACCAGCGCGGCGCGCTTGAGCAGCTCGCGCCGGGCGAGCGCGTCGTGCGCGGCCGCCTCGGCGCGCAGTCCGCGCAGCTCGTCGACGGGCAGGCGGAGCAGCTCGGCGTCGCGGTGGTCGCGGACGAGTCGCCGCAGGACACGCATGGGAGACGTACGAGGCATGGGGGGTGTGCCTTCCTGTTCGGGAACGCCTTCAGCGTGAAGATCGAATGCCCGGAGCGACAGTGGGCAGCACGTAACCGATCAGGACCATCGACTGACACAGTGCAGCCGTCCTAAAGTCGGCACCACACCCCTCCAGGAGGTCAGGATGTCCAGCATTCCCGCCTTGCTGCGCGATCGCATAGCCGCCACCCCCGACGCCGAGGCCTATCGGGTGCCGTCCGACGACGGCTGGATCTCACTGTCGTGGCGGGAGGTGGGCGAACGGGTCAGGCGTCTGGCGCTCGGCCTGGCCGGGCTGGGCGCGGGTCCGGGCAAGCGGGTGTCGATCCTGTGTTCCACCCGGCTGGAATGGATCCTGGCCGACCTGGCCGTGCTGTCCACGGGCGCGGCCACCACGACGATCTACCCGTCCAACACGGCGGCGGAGTCCGCGTTCGTGATCAACGACTCGGGCAGCGTGATCGTCATCGCCGAGAACGACGACCAGGTCGCCAAGCTCAGGTCGGTGCGCAAGGAGCTGGCGGACGTCACCCACGTGGTCGTCATCGACGGCGCGGCCGGCGACGACGGCTGGGTGGTCACGCTCGACTCGGTGCCCACCGACGAGGGCGACCACGACGCGATGGTCGACGCCATCACCGCCGACGACCTGGCCACGCTCATCTACACCTCCGGCACCACCGGCCGGCCCAAGGGCGTGGAGCTGACCCACGACAACTGGCTGTTCGCGGCCGGCTCGGTGCGCGAGATCGAGCTGCTCACGCCGGACGACCTGCACTTCCTCTGGCTGCCGCTGTCACACTCGTTCGGCAAGCTGCTGGAGGTCGTGATGATCGACGCCGGCGTGCCGACGGCCATCGACGGCCGGCTCGACAAGATCGTGGAGAACCTGGGAACGCTCCGGCCGACGTTCATGGCCGCCGCGCCGCGGATCTTCGAGAAGGTGCACAACACCGTGGCGGCGACCGTCCAGCGTGAGGGCGGGGCCAAGCTGAAGATCTTCAACTGGGCGCGCCAGACCGGCATCAGGGTCAGCCGCGCCCGCCAGCGCGGCGCCACCATCCCGCTGACCACCCGCATCGAGTACGCACTCGCCGACCGCCTGGTCTTCGGCAAGCTGCGCGAGCGCTTCGGCGGCCGGATCCGCTACTTCATCTCGGGCGCAGCGCCGCTGTCGAAGGACGTGGCCGAGTTCTTCGACGGCGCCGGGCTGACCATCCTGGAGGGCTACGGCCTGACCGAGACGTCGGCGGGCAGCTTCCTCAACCGTCCCGAGTCGGTGAGGTTCGGCTCGGTCGGCCCGCCGCTGCCCGGCACCCAGGTCCGCATCGCCGAGGACGGCGAGATCCTGGTCGGCGGGCGCGGCGTGATGCGCGGCTACCACGGCCTGCCGGACGAGACGGCCGAGGCGCTGGTGGACGGCTGGCTGCACACCGGCGACATCGGCGAACTCGACTCGGCCGGCCGGCTGATCATCACGGACCGGAAGAAGGAGCTGATCAAGACCTCGGGCGGCAAGTACGTGGCGCCCACCTACCTGGAGGGCCGGATCAAGGCGGCCTGCCCGTTCCTGTCGCACGTGTTCGTGCACGGCGACCGGCGCAACTACTGCACCGCGCTGGTGACGCTGGACATGGACGTGGTCAGGCCGTGGGCCGAGGCCGAGGGCCTGCCCACCGACCCGGAGCGGCTGCGCGAGCACCCGCGGCTGCGCGAGGAGGTGGGCAGGGCGGTCGACCAGGTCAACGCCGACCAGGCCGGCTACTCCACGATCAAGAAGTTCGCCGTGCTGGCCGAGGACTTCTCGGTGGAGTCCGGCGAGCTGACGCCGAGCCTGAAGGTCAAGCGCAAGGCGGTCGAGGAGCGGCACGGCAAGGTCCTGGACTCCTTCTACACCGACTGACCCCTCGGTCTCCTACAGCACCCGCTTGACCCCCGGCAGCGAGCGGACCAGGTAGGCCAGGGCCCAGCACAGCGGCAGTGAGACGGCCGCCGCCAGCGTGAACTTGACGATCGCGGCGGCCTCCAGCCACCGCAGCGCGTGGCCGACCGCGACGAGCACGAGCGGGTGGAGCAGGTAGACGGCGTAGGCGTGCTGCGACAGGAACCTGCCGCGCGGCCCCTGCCGGTGGAAGCGCTCCCTGAACAGCACGCTCAGCCCGATGATGATCCCGACGGCGAACACGGACTGCCAGGTGGCCATGAACGCGCCGCCCAGCGGCCCGGGCAGGACGAACGCGGCGGGCAGCAGCGCCGCACTGGCCAGGGCCGCGGCCAGGAGGCCGAGCCGGGCGGCCCGCCGGGGCAACGTCTCGAACCAGCCGCGCCGGTGCGCGGCTGTCCCGGCCAGGAACATGGCGGCGTACTGCGGCAGGAAGTCCGGGGTGGGCAGCCCGAGCACCGGCACGTACGTCCCGGTGGGCACCCATATCCGCCACAGGACGGTGACCGCGGCCAGGCCGAGCGTGAACAGCGCGATCGAGCGGAACCGGGGCGGAGCCGGCGGGGGCGCCTGGATGCTGTCGCGCCGGCGCCGCCACAGCGCGTACAGCAGCGAGAAGGCGAGCAGGACCTCGACGAACCACATCTGCCCCGGGTCCCAGCTCACCAGGTAGAACAGCCAGTACGGCAGCTCGTCGTGGGCGGCGTAGGCGTCCAGGGTGACCAGCGGGCGCAGGAGCACCAGGAAGATCAGCAGCGGCACGCCCAGGCGCAGTAACCGCTCGCGCGCGAAGGCCCGCCCGCCCTTGCGATCGTGCGAGCCCGGGGTGAACAGGCCGGAGATCAGGAAGAAGAACCCCATGAAGAAGGCCTGGTTGAACAGCACGAACAGGTCCAGGATCCGGCCGGAGGGGTCCTGGGCCGGCTCGACGTAGAACCAGAGCGGGATGTTGCCGTAGGTGACGGCGACGTGGTGCAGCACGACCAGCGCGGTCAGCACGACGCGCAGGTTGTCGATCGCGCCCAGCCTGGTCACGGCTTTGGTCTCGGTCTTCATGCGCGTACCGCCCTCTCCATCAGCTCGGCCAGCTCTCCGGCGTGTGCGTCCAGGTCGTGGTCGGGGTTGGCCACCCAGTAGGCGAACATGGCGTCGACGGCCGCGGAGTGCGTGACGGCCATGACGCGCTGGTCGAAGGCGCGGAACTCGCCGGTCCGCTGGCCGAACTCGTAGATCCGCTCCAGCGCCTGGTAGCCCTCCTCGTTGGCCTTGACGCCGTAGCGCGGCCGCCCCTCGGCGTCGCGCAGGTTCATGAAGATCTCGCCCAGGGCCTTGAGCTGGTCGCGGTGGCCGCGCATGTGCTCGGCGACACCCAGGATCTGGGTTCTGAGCAGTTCGGTGGGCGTGGTGAGGCCCCGCATCTCGGCCAGCACGTACTCGTAGATGCCGGTGTAGGTGTGGTCGACGATCTCTTCCATCAGCTCGTCCTTGCCGGCGAAGTGGTAGGAGATCACGCCCTTGCTGATGCCGGCGTGCTTGGCGATGCGCGCCAGGGACGCCTGCGCGAAGCCAACGTCGGCGATCACCTCGATGGCCGCGGCGATGATCTGGGCGCGCCTGGCCTCCTCGATGAACGACCGGCCCTTCTGGCCGCTTGGCTCATTTTCTGACCGCATGGCCAAAATTTAGCACACGCGGCCAGAAAGGCCGGTGAGCGCGGCGGAATCTCAGGCCAGCCGGGACCGGTAGACCCGCCTGGCGCGGCCGATCAGGGCCAGGTGGTCGGCGAGCTGGGCGTGCGCGGCCAGCCGGGCGTGCTGTTTGATCAGGTCCTCGAGCAGGTCCAGCCACTGCAGGCACCAGCGGACGTCGTCCTGCCTGGCGACCTGGCGGCCGGCCACGTCGACGTAGACGGGGCTGGTCAGGGCGTAGCCGGTGGTGGTCAGGGTGCGGGGGTGGTGCGGTTCGCACAGGACCTCGGCGATGACGTACGTGGGCTCGTCGATCACCAGGTCGGCGGTGACGGTCAGCGCGTCACCATCCGTACCATCCGTGGCGAGCTGTTCGGAGGTGGCCAGGCGTTCGGCGGCGGCCTGGACGCCCGAGGCCGTGCGCAGGCGTACCGCGGCCACCTCGGGGCCGGTCGCGGTCGCGGTGACGCGCAGCCGCGTTCCCTCGCGCACGTCCAGGACGTCGCCCGGGCCGTGCCCGGCCACGTCCAGCTCCAGCCACGGCCCGGTGGTGGCGAACGTGCGGCCGGCGCGCACCGCCGCCGCGAACGACTCGGCGGTCAGTCCACCCTCCACCCGGGCGTAGACGCGGGCCCAGCCCGGCGGGTTCGACTGGTTGTCCGAACGGGTGAAGGA
Source organism: Nonomuraea antri (assembly GCF_013283785.1). Lineage (GTDB taxonomy): Bacteria > Actinomycetota > Actinomycetes > Streptosporangiales > Streptosporangiaceae > Nonomuraea > Nonomuraea antri. Next base: position 4,009 of record NZ_JABCPZ010000042.1, on the reverse strand, counting down.
GATCATCGAGTCGGTGCCCGCGGTCACGGCCAGCCGGTTGCCGGCCCCGATCAGCCGCCGGTACACCGCGGCCGTGCCCGGGATCGAGGAGTGGTTGAGCACGTCCAGGCTGTCCACCAGGCCGAGCGCGGCGTCGGCGACGATCTCGCGGGCGGCGCAGTTGCGCGGCTGCGGCCAGACGATGGCCTTGGGCGGGTCGGCCTCGCCGAGAGCGGTGTGGAACGGATGGCTGTAGCCCACGATCGCGCCCAGTTCACGCAGCTCGCGCAGCCCTTCGGCGTTGGGCGGCCAGTCGGCGTCCCCGGCGAAACCGGTGTGGAAGCGGCCGGGCGCGCCGCGCGGGGCGAAGGCGTAGGCGTGGCCGAGCAGGTCGTTGCGGTACTCGACGCCCATCCTGGCCACGTGCGTGCCGTCGGACCAGGGCAGGTCGGTGCCCATCCAGTGGTCGAGCGCCTCACGGTCGTAGACGCGCGGCCCCGACACGTTCCCGGCCACCAGGTTGAGCACGTGCAGGTCCTCGCCGTGCTGCGCGGCCGCCGCGTCCGCGGGCACGCCCACCAGGTCGCCGGCCCAGTTCAGGTGGACGTGCATGTCGCCGCCGTACCAGCCGCGGGCCGCGGCGTCGTGGACGCGCCGCGGGGCCAGCTCGACCAGCAGTTCCTCGCCCCGGCGCGGGGTGAGCCCGACGGTGGCCGGCGCGTACTCCATGCCGCGCGCGACCGTGATCGTCAGCGGCGCGGCGGGGACGTCGAGCACGAGGTCGTCGCCGTGGAAGTACGGGCGGCCGTGGTAGTCGTGGCGGTTCGGGGTGTCCGGCGGGAACCAGCCGCGCCCGCCCGCGCTCACCACGCTCCACCGGCACGGCATGCCCGCGACCAGCCGTAACCGGGCCGGCGGCGCCAGCCGCAGCAGCCCGTCGATCCTGACGCGGACGCCGTCCACCACGATCACCGTGTCCAGGTCCACCTCGACCAGCCAGGCGCCGCGCGGGCCCAGCAGTCGCTGCTCGTCGTCCACGCCGACCCGGACGCCGTCGTCGCGCCGCGAGTCGATGAGCAGCGGGATCCGCTCCTCGCCGCGGCCGGGGAGCGGGACGGACGGCACCTGATCCGTCCCGCGGCCCTCCGCCTGGCCGCCGCCGGGGAGCAGCACGAACGGCGCCCCGCCGTCCCGGCGCGCCACCCGCCCGCCCTGGCCCTCCGGCGGGACGGCGTCGGACGGGTGCGGCGTGCGGGCCGGCGCCAGCACCGTGCGCGGCGCGCCTTCGAGCACGACCTCGTCGCCGACGCGGATCGCGAGCAGGTGCGCGGGCAGGTCGCCGTCGAGCGTGTCACGCAGGAGCACGTCGAAGTCGGCCTCGCCGAGGTGGGTGACGACCTGGTCCAGCGGCTCGCCGGGATAGCGGGCGGCGGCCCACTTGACGGCCAGCCCCCAGAACCGCTCGAACAGCGGCTTGGGCAGCACCCTGCGGACGGCGAAGAACTTCACGTACGGGATCGGCGGGTCGCCCCAGGTGATGCCGTGCCGCGTGAGCAGCCCGCCGTACTCGGCCAGTGCCCTGGCCACGGCGTCCGGCAGCATCGGTTCCGCACACATAGGCGCCTTCTCCCCCAGTCGGATCGCGGCGCCGCCATCGTGACACGGACCTGCGGCGGGACCGAGCGCGCGCGAGGACGGTGGATGGTGATATTTCCGCCCGGGGAGAGGTATCTCCACCCTTGGGGTTCCCGATCCGCACCCCGCCCGCCCGAAACCACCGGCGCCGGTCCGCCCGATACGGGTGATCCCGAGGCGCGGGGTTCAGTGGCGTTTGAAGGCGGACAGGAGGCGGTCGGCGGCGAGAGCCGGGGTGAGGGTGCCGGCGAGGACCTGGCGTTCCACGTCCGCGGAGATCGCCGTCACCTCGGGGTCGTGCCGCAGCTCGGCCAGCAGCCGGTCACGGACCAGGGTCCAGGTCCAGCCCACCTGCTGGCGGCGGCGTTTGGCGTCCAGGTCCAGGGCGTCCTGGTGGGACAGGATCTGGCTCCACACGTCCTCCAGGCCGTCCCCGGTGAGCGCGCTGCAGGTCAGGACGGGTGGCGGGGCGGTGTCGGAGCGGAGCATGCGCAGCGCGCCGGCCAGCTCGCGAGCCGCCTTCCTGGCCGCCATCGCGTGCTCGCCGTCGGCCTTGTTGACCGCGATGACGTCCGCCAGCTCCAGGACGCCCTTCTTGATCCCCTGCAGCTGGTCGCCGGTGCGGGCCAGGGTGAGCAGCAGGAACGTGTCGACCATGTCGGCGACCGAGGTCTCCGACTGGCCGACGCCGACCGTCTCCACCAGCACGGTGTCGAAGCCCGCCGCCTCCACCACCACCATGGCCTCCCTGGTGGCCTTGGTGACGCCGCCGAGCGTGCCCGACGTGGGCGAGGGCCGGATGAACGCGTGCGGATCGGCGGAAAGGCGCGCCATCCGGGTCTTGTCGCCGAGGATGCTGCCGCCCGTCCTGGTCGAGGACGGGTCGACGGCCAGCACCGCGACCTTGTGGCCGAGCCCGGTCAGCAGGGTGCCGAGCGCGTCGACGAACGTGGACTTGCCCACCCCGGGCACCCCGGAGATGCCGACCCGGCGCGCCCGTCCCGACAGCGGAGTCAGCTCCACGAGCAACCGCTGGGCCAGCTCCTGGTGGTCGGGCCGGGTGGACTCCACCAGGGTGATCGCCCTGGCGATCCAGGTGCGGGAGCCTTCCCGCACGCCGTCGGCGTAGTCCTCCAGCGAGCGCACGCGCCTCGTCCCCTTTCTTCGGCTTGATCAGCCTAACTTCTGGCGACTCCCCGAAAGCCCGCGATCATGCCGTGCCGGAACGGGACGCGCCGAGCCCGTGCTCGCGCTCGCGCTCGCCGAGCCCGTTCTCGCTGAGCCCGCACTCGGTGAGGAAGTCGAGCACGAGCGGCCCCGCGAGGTGGCGGAACTCCTCGAAGTAGGCGTGCCGCGCCCCGGGCACGAGCTCCAGCCTGGCCCCCGTGATCCGCTCGGCCAGCAGCGGCGCGTTGGCCGCCGGATTGAACACGTCATCGGTGCCGTGCACGATCAGCGTGGGGGCGGTGACGCGGGGCAGGACGTCCCAGGCGTCGTGCTCGGCGCTGGCGGCCAGGTGGCGGCGGCGGGCGAAGGCGGGCATGTCCGGGTCGCCGGTGGTCCGGTACGGGCCGGGATGGGTGTCGAGCCAGGCCGGGGTGTACATGAGTTCGAGCAGCGCCCGCCGGGCCGCCTCGCGATCGGGCTGGGCCAGCGACCTCCTGACCGCGTTGTCCCGCTCGATCCCCCGGGTCCCGCCCGGCGACGTGCAGCCGAGGATCAGGCAGCGCACCCGCTCTGGATGCTCGGCCGCCAGCCACTGGGCCACCCGACCGCCCATCGAGGTGCCGTAGACGTGGGCGCGTTCGACGCCGAGGTGGTCGAGCAGGTCGATCACGTCGCGGGCGAAGCCCCGGGTGCTGTAGGGCTCGTCCGGTTTGCCGCTGGCGCCGGTGCCCCGGTAGTCGAAGGTGATCGTCCGGTGGAGGTGCTCGAAGTCCTGCCGGACGCCGTCCCACCAGTGGTGGTCGTTGGCCTGGCCCTGGAGCAGGAGCAGCGGCTCGCCGCCGGGGACGCCGCCGCGCTGGTAGGCGAGGGCGACGCCGTCGCGGGCTTGGGTGAAGGGCACCGGCAAAGGTTACATTTCCCCGCCCCGTGGCCTGCCGCCGGTTTGTGGCCTGCCGTCGGTTTGTTTCGCCGGGCGCGGGGTGGCGTCCGTGAGGAGGCGGCCCCGGATGAGCCAGTAGAGACCCGCGACCAGCCCGCCGCCCGCCTGCGCCAGGACTACCTCGCACAACCACAGCGCGGGCAGCGCCGCCGCGTCCGCCCGGGGCGCCAGGCGCGCCCGCCACAGCGACACCGCCATCGCGGCCGTCCCGGCGAGCATGACCAGGCTCGCCGGCCAGGCCGCGAGCGTGACCAAGTCCCCCGCACCGGCCCCCATCCAGAGTTCCAC